>NZ_JH600070.1:1444436-1633615 GCF_000245015.1 Beggiatoa alba B18LD
ATTCGCTTGCTATAAGTGTCACGTAACCTGAGTTCGGCGAGTTTCTTTTAAGAAGATAACAGCTTGTCTGAATCAGGATTAACAGGATTAAAAGATTGTCTGAATCAGGATTTTCAGAATTAAAAAGACAAGAAAATTAAAAGAATAAAAAATTATGTTTTTAATTCTGCTAATTCTGAAAATTCTGTGAATTCTGATTCAGACAAAAAAAGACCTGCTAGGTTTTCAAAACCTAGCAGGTATCTGTTTTATTTTATAAATCTCGCCGAACTCAGGTTATTTTTATTTAAGGTATTTTTTGCAAAACTGAGGTTATTATAGCTTATGCATATAACCTTCAGAGATAATAAACGCTGATTAAAAAGGATTCTTAAAGTAATGGGTGGATGTATGAAACTTTTAATTGTCAGTGGTTTATCAGGTGCTGGTAAAACGATTGCCCTACACAGCTTAGAAGATATGGGCACTTACTGCGTTGATAACTTGCCTGTTAGTCTCTTGCCTGCTTTTGCCGAACAAGCGCAACAACTCGCAAATTTACATGATTATGTTGCCGTTGGCGTTGATGCTCGCACAGCCGCTCTGCACGACCTCCCCAGCCTTTTACAAATGTTGAGCGATACTCATATTCCGTATTCAATCTTATTTTTAGAGGCAGATGATAATGTTCTCATCAAACGTTATAGCGAAACTCGTCGAAAACATCCGCTCACGACGAAACAATTGCCTTTAGCAGAAGCGATTAAGTATGAACGCCAACTCCTTGCTCCGTTATCCAGTCGTGCCGACATCCGTATTAATACCAGTCAAATGCATGTCCACCAACTGCGCGATATGATACGTTTACGGACTGATTTGCAGGTTAATCAAAGTATTTCTATTCTTTTCCTGTCTTTTGGTTTTAAATATGGGCTTCCCCAAGAAGCCGATTTTGTTTTTGATGTCCGCTGTTTACCAAATCCCCACTGGGACACAGAATTGCGCCCACTGACAGGACGCGACAATGCGGTTATTCAATTTCTTGCTTCACAGCCTAAAGTTCAACAAATGCTTAATCAAATTGGACAATTTTTAACAGATTGGATACCACAATTTGAAGCGGATAACCGTAGTTATTTAACCGTTGCCGTCGGTTGTACAGGTGGACAACATCGTTCAGTTTATATCAGTGAACAGCTCGCGCAACGTTTTAGCGAAAAGCGTGATGGTGTGTTATTGCGACATCGTGAATTAACCTGAGTTCGTTAAATTTCTTTAAAAAGACAACAGTTTGTCTGAATCAGAACTCACAGAATTTAAAACCCTTAAACCAAAAAATTAAGGTGAATCATGCTTTTTAATTCTGCTAATTCTGAAAATTCTGTGAATTCTGATTCAGACAAAAAAAGTTTTATTTTATAAAATTCGCAGAGCTTGGGTTAAGTTAATAATCAATGCCTAATCGCCACTGTAAATGATTTGTTTGTAAGATTTGTAGTGCATCGACAAATTGTTGTAATTCAAATAAGAGTGCGTCGATGTGTTCAATATGTTGTGGTTGTTGTGCAAGTAAGCCCATCATGGTAGAAAACCATTCGATACCTTGTTCTGGCTCAAACCATTGATTGTCCACTTGTACAACATCGTCAGGCACATCTAATGCCTCTAGTAAAGCCGCATCCATTCCAACAAAATCATCTAATAATGGTAAATCTTGCAAATTTGCGAGTTGATTCATTAAATCAGCATGTTTGCCGATTAATTTACCATCTATTGCTGTTAATGTTGCGTCGATTGTGCTTGTAGATTGATTTGCTATTAAATAATAAGCAACGCCCATCATGAACGCCTTTCTAGCTGATGCGCTAACCCCCGTTGAAAACTGGGTGATTGTGTTAAAACGGGTTGACGCGCTAAACGATATGGAAATTCTAAACCTTGCCCTCCTTCGGTAGGGTAGGTTTGCCCTTGATAGTGCACACTATATTTTATCGAAGTTGCATCACTTGTCGTTGCAATTTTTAATAAAGGCGTTTTAATTTCTGCAATGCCGTGTAAAACCGACCACGCAACTGGAAAATTCAGTAAGGTTTGTAACCATTGCCATTCTTCAGTAAATCCTAATGTTTGCATCAATTGCCCCATTTGTCGCCCTAATTCTACACTTGCAGGGCAATCATAACGGCAGGGGTGGTGCGGAATTAAGCGGAGTCCTAAGGCTTGCCAGAAAAGATTGGTTTCAATACGCGGTGGTAATTCAATGAGTTGGGTATCAGCATTGGAGGGTTGTTGGCTGGCTAACGCACTGTGCCATGTCATATCGAGATAATTTTGTTCTGTGCAATATTGGTGAAATGCGTGATAGCAACAGGCAGGATAACCCAATAATTGGCTGATGCTTGCCTCGTCTTGTTGTGTAATGGCTTGTTGTAAGGTTTGAATGGCGACAGGATAGCCAACAGCAACCCGTAGTAAAAACGGTGTTTCACCCGTCACTTGTAACAACGCGCTTGCATTGGCGTATTGGGCGATGGATTGCACTTCTAGCGGTAAACTGACTAATCCATGTGTTATCCATTCGCTTGCAAGCGTTATCAGTTGTGTTGGGGATAAAACCAAGATGCCACAAGCGCGTAACCCTGATTTCACCGATTGCCATTCTAAGATTTGCCAAACCTGTATTAAACGGGTGAAACGGTTTTCCCAAACGGTTCTAGCTGTCTCACTCACCCAGCTAACCCGTGTAAAATCAGGTAAGACAAAGTTTAAACGCTCCACAATATGCCTCGTTAAAAACTGGAGTTAATGCGGTTAATTAAGGTGTTGTGCATAAGCGGGAGGGGTTGGAAACGTTTGGGTAATTTGCAACCGTAAATCCCATTCAGCGATTTTTACTGTTTCTGACAGCATTTTGCAGAGGGAATGCAGCATATTTTCGCTTAAGACTAAATCCACGCCTGCGCCTTCTTTTGGGTGTAAGCAGAGCAATTGTGAGCCGTCTTCACGTTTTTTGCGACTAATCCGTGATAATAAAACAGCTGGTTTTCCTAATGGATAGTGTTGGTTTCCATTTTCAAACGGTTTAGAAAAATCCATTTGTTGTAATAGATTTTCATGTTGAAAGGATAAAACAGCGGCTTGTATATGGGGGTCTGTGTAGCGTTTGCTGGCTTCAACTTCTTTTAGCATTTCTAATAAAACCGCCCAGAGTAAGCGAACATATCGCCGTGTAAACCAGAAACGGTATTCTGCTTTATCGTGTGTGTTGACCCGAAATTGTAAGCGGTCTTCCAAAGGGTCAAAACTTAATTGCATTTGATACAGTTGCGACATAGTAACTAGAATTCAGGTGACATCAAAAGAGGGGGACTATAACGTATAACAAGTGATAATTTTAGCTGTTTATAGATTGGTTTGAATTTTTAAAAAGCAATAAAAGCAGAGCCAATGAATAAACATAGCAAAATAAAAAATATCTGGTATATGAACCGTGGGGTAGTATATTGAATATAGGGAGTTGCTTTTAAAATATCTTGATATTCTGGTGAAAAAATAAAACGTCCTTTTTTAGCCAGTAGTAAATAGAGTATGTAAATACCTAATATTGTTCCCATAGGAAAGCTAATCATTGGAGCAATTGCCAATATGATTGTTGGAATGTACACCCAATTTTTTAAGGTAAGAATACCATACCCAACAAAAAGCAAAGCAATCCCAGCTATAAACACTAATATTTCAATATATTCAAGCCTGTGAAAAGAGTAGAAGACCTTTATAAAATAAGCTATGCCACCGATAATCATTAAAGGTAGTCCAATGAGGATGCAAATAGAACCAAGTATTTTAATTTCTGTTTCACACCCAAAGTGTTCACGACGGATTGCTTCTATTGCTGGACTTGCAGGCTAGACGACTGTAGATACAGGTGATGAGTAGGAATTAATCTCTTTCATAGAATAGCTTTTGTAAATATGGCATATTTTGAGGCTAATCTCATTAAATTATATAGTAAACGCACTATAAAACGATGCGAAGGACTGCCAGTCCTAAATTTAATCACTTTATGGTACGTTTAACGCTAGTTCGGCGAGTGGCGAAAACCTTTTAGAATTTTTCAACTAAAAAAATGTAGGGTGGAATAGCGAAGCGTATTCCACCATACGATTTATAATCTGTTTTTGCTCAGTTTTTGCAGAATTTCAAGGTGGAATACGCTTCGCTATTCCACCCTACAACATTCAATCTGTTGTCTTTTTAAAAGAATCTCGCCGTACTCGCGTTAATTGATTTCGCGTTTTATCAACTAATTAAACGGCGATAATACTTTGCCCACATCTTGTAAAGGGCCTAAAGGGTTCTTACGGTCTTCATATTCGAGAATATGGGGTTCACCGCCCCATAGTTTATAAATAACTAAATCTTCTTTTAACACAAATAGTGCATCAAATCGCCAGCCTGTTGTCTTTGTTTTACGACGGAAATTTAAGATGTCTAACAATGCGTTCCCATACCGCTTACTGTTTCTCTGCATAGGAATGATTTCATAGCCTTGGCACTTCTCTTTGATTGCCAAGCAGTCGCGTACTGCGTCTGGTAAATCTGCCAAAGTAATAGATGAATTGGGAATAAAACGCTCAATTAACTCTAAATAGTTAATTAATCTAACGTTTGGTGTTGAAAAGGGGTCTATTCCTAATTTTTTGAGTTTCTCTGTTGTTGTCACCATTGGTTCAACATTATCAAAACTAATTTTAACTTCTTCAAATGACTGCCAAGGGGATTGTGTTGTGGTGTCAACTTCAGGCAGTAAACCGCTACAGCCTGTTAAGCTTAAGAGCATACTGAGTAGCCAACTGTGTTTGAATAACATGATGTAATATCCTTATCCGATATACCTTATTAAAGGTTCTCTAGGCAAATAATATACCCTTTTATGATAAGTTTCTTAAAGGGAACAACAGAATGGCGTAATAGGATAGTGATAAAAAGGTCAAATGGAAGGATTTAATGATTAAAAATAAGGCCTATTGGTCAGATAGGTCTTATTTCTATGGGTAATAAGTGCGGCGTGGAGATGTTATTGACATTCTAAGATGGTTTTTAAGGGGGAAGAGTCTCCGCGACTTTCGTTAATATTCAATAAGCGTTTGACATTGCCTTGTTCTTTATCCGTGACGAGAAACTTGCGTAAGTAGCTGGGAATACTGCTATAAGCCATTCTTAAAATCGCTAAATTTTCTTGAGAGGGATGCGTCACATAGGATTGTACTGCCTCCTCGCATTTATCATATGCCGACTTTCCACCGTTTAATTGACTCATAATGTCACTTATTTCTAGAAATAAGTCGGCTTCTTCTTGTGCAGATGTCACATCGGGTGTGAGTGGTACAAAAGAAACAATTTCATTGTGTTGAATATATGTGCGTAACGTTTTGAGATGGCGGATAATAACGCCTGATTGTAATTGCATCCAAATCGTGCCGTCGGCAAACACCCACACAGGACTCGGAACGTAGTGTTCTTGCGGGGAGGGTTTTTCGTACACGATGCAAAAAGCCCCTGTCCGTGCTTCACCACCATCATTTAACACACCATAGAACCAGTTAAAATTTCTAATTCGTTGTACTGCTGGAAATTCAATATTCTTTTCTTTCCACACTTGCCATTTTGTTTTTAGCAATTGTAATACTTGCATGGTCGCGCCCTCTTATTGTCAACGGATGGGTATAGATGTTTAGGTATTTGCTGTTAAATACCTGACAAAGTGTATGGAATGGAATGGTTATAAATATAGTAAATTCGTTATAAAAGAAAATAAGGACTGCTCTATATCCATAAAAAAAAGATTGTTATTTAGACCTTATTATTATAAGTGTTTGAATATTTTTGATGTATTAGCACGAATTGATGACAAAGGTATGTTGATTTATTTTGCCGTATTAGCGGTTAAAATCTTTATCATTTGTAGTATTTTTTAGATAAAAATTGTTATCTATTAGATAAACGGAATATACCCAATTGATTTAGGATATTGGGGGAGGAGGAATAGTCATGTTGAAATTATCGATTTATATAAAAAGACAACAGCTTGTCTGAATTAGAATTCACAGAGTTTTTAGAATTAGCAGAATTAAAAAGCGTCATTCACCTTAAATTTTTGGGTTAAGGGTTTTAAATTCTGTTACCGACAGACCTGCTAGGTTTTCAAAACCTAGCAAGTCCTAAAGAATGGATTATATTTAAAACAGCTTAAATCAGTATGAATTTACCAGTGCCATTTTTGATTGGGCGCGTCGTTGCAGTCCCAAATTTGTACATTCGTTCCTGCTTTGTTGAAATCGCCACCCACGTCTAAGCATTTACCGCCTGCATTGACTAAACGCCCACCTTCTAAACGCCATTGTTGATTAGGCGCGTCATTGCAATTAAAAATTTGCGCATTTGTGCCTGCCCGCTTGATATCGCCACCGACATCTAAACATTTACCCGCTTCATTCATTAAACGTCCGCCGTCTAAACGCCATTTTTGGTTAGGCGCGTCGTTGCAGTCCCAAATTTGTACATTTGTCCCTGCTTCATTGGGATTGCCCGCGATATCCAAGCATTTACCGCCCTCATTATAAAAACGTTTATTGGAGGTTGCTTCGCGGGCGGCTTGAAGTTTTTTATCTAAAGCTTGCTGAACTTTGTCCAAATTATCCGCTTGAGCGGACAGGCTTAATAAAACAAGGGGTAATAAACCGATAAAACGTTTTAGCATACGTTATCTCCTTAATTATTGGTGTTATCAGAATAAAGTCGTTAAATCAACAACCTTGCAAGTTGCAAGTTGCAAGGCTTTCATCATAAGGGCAAATTGTGAAGAAAATATAGCCGTTTGCCCTGATATTAACTGCGTGTATCTAACCATTTTCCAATGGTTGCAGGCATTTCTTTTTGAATACGCCCGCTTACATAAATACCAATATGTCCCGCTTTAAAGGCGAGTTCTTGATAGTCTGTGCTTTTGATTAATTTGTTAAGCACAACGGATGCCGCTGGTGGAACAATATGATCCTCCGTTGCATAAATATTTAAAATAGGCATCGTAATATTGTGTAAATCAACCCTTTTCTCTCCTAAAATCAAACGGTTTTGTTTTAACGCATTTTGTTGAAAGAAGAGTTTTATAAATTGGCGAAAAGCCTCGCCTGCTTGGTCGGGGCTGTCAAAAATCCATTTTTCCATTCGCAAGAAATTTTTAGCTGCGTCGACGGTGTGTAAACTATCTAACATGTCTAAATATTTCTGTCCTGTAAGGCGAAACGGTTTTAAGGATAAGAATGTCCAATTCAGCAATTCACCGGGAATATTCCCCAAGGTATTTACCATTAAATCCACATCCATTTTCTTTATCCAGTGACTTAATAAGTTGTCGCTGGTATGAAAATCGATAGGCGTCACCATAGTTATCAAGTTTTTAACTTTTTGTGGATATAATGCACTGTAACATAAGCTAAAAGTTCCACCTTGACAAACACCTAGAATATTAATCTTTTGAATCCCATGGCGTTTACAAACAGTTTTAACGCAACGATGTAAATAACCTTGAATATAATCTTCTAATGTCAAATAACGGTCAGCCTCGTCAGGATATCCCCAGTCAATCAGGTAAACATCTTGCCCTGCTTCTAATAAACCGCGAATGGTTGAACGATTAGCTTGTAAATCCAGCATGTAGGGGCGATTGACTAGTGCATAAACCACTAATAACGGAATAGGATTAGGATGGTCAACAATGGGGGTATAACGATATAAAACTAAGTTATCCTCTTTATAAACAGCCTCTTTAGGGGTTACACCGATATCTATTTCGGTAATATCTGCGAGCGTTTTTAACCCATCACCCAGCTTTTTGTTAAATTCTAATAACTCTTGTACGGCATCTTCTGCACGAATATTGAGAGGCGACATAGTGATTTCCTAAAAAGACGCAAAAAAATGTAACTGACTTAAAATAAACGTAGCATGAAATGCTTTCTACCCTTCATCATCCATTAAAAAATAAGCGTAAAATCTAACTGGCATCATTTATTCAATACTTCACATTACCAACGATATCACATGACAAATTTGAGTGACTCAATGACGCTTATGTTAAAGTAATTTTCAGTAAATGCCTGCATAAACATTGCCTTTATAATCAATAACAGTACAACTATTTAGCATTGTGAATGATTAGCGTGACCGCTATCAAGTCATTATTAATGGCGATAGATTGAAAGTTATAAACACTGCATCTTTAGCGAGAGGGATAATTAACAGTGTCCATTGATGATATTCGTTTAAAAGCAGAATTACTGTTCTTACAACGTGCTAATCATTCCAAAGAAGAAAGCACGGTGACAGCAGAAGAATATCAAAAACTCTATCAAGAATTGAGTCTTGTCCAAATTGAGTTAGATATTCAACGTGAAGAACTACAACAAACCCGTCACGCTTTAGAAGAAGTTAAAAGCAAATATTTTGAACTTTATAATTTTTCTCCTGTTGCTTATTTCACCCTAAACGCACAAGGGCTTATCCTAGAAGCCAATCTAAAAGGCATACAGCTATTAGGCGTCGACCCGCATATATCCTACCATCGCTCGATTTTTTCTTGTTTAACTCATCCCTCACAATCTATTTTTTATCAGCATTTACAATCGCTCGCAAAATATCGTAATCGCCAAACTTGTGAACTCGAGATTAAGCGCAAAGCCTCGCCAAATATCACCTATGTCCGTGTTGAAAGCGTGCCGCTGCTCACTACGGATAATTTATATATTGAGCGAGTTTTCACAAGCTTTACCGACATCAGCGATTGCAAACATGCAGAACATCTCTTACGTATTCAACGCGATTTAAGCCTAAACCTCATTACCGCGAATAATATCAATAGCGCAAGTCAACAATTACTGACTGCTTGCTGTCAAATTCGCGAAATAGATTGCGGTAGCGTGTATTTGACCGACATAGAACGTGGTGGACTTTCTCTTATCGCTTACATTGGCTTATCAGAGGATTTTGTTAAAAAAACCAGCTATTACGCTGCGGATAGCATAGAGGCACAACTCACACAAACAGGGCATTCACTCTATGCCAATTTCCGCGACTTGCCACTTGCACGTCTCAACAACCTCATGCGCGAAGGGTTACAAGCAACCGCTATTTTACCAATTCAAGATGAAGGAAAAATTATCGGTGCGATTCAATTAGCTTCCCACATCTACCAAGATATTTCACCTAACAGTCGCCACGCAATAGAAACTATTACTAATAAAATACAAGGTGTTATTGCAAGACTCAGTGCAGAAAATGCCTCTCGTCGCCAACACAGTGCAGAAATCGCCAGCCGCGCTAAAACAGAGTTTATCGCCAATATGAGCCATGAACTCCGTACCCCATTAAATACACTATTGATTCTGGCAGAAGGATTACAAGAAGGTTCATACGGTACACTCAACCCACAACAACAACGCTTTCTCCACGCGATAGAAGAGAGCGGACGACACCTACTTTCCCTCATTAACGATATTCTCGACCTTGCGAAAATAGAAGCGGATAAAGTAGAACTGAATTTACAAATGATAGCGGTTGAACCTGTTTGTCAAGCAAGTCTGCGATTGGTGCGACAAATGGCCCATAAAAAGTCACAACAACTACATTTCGACATGGCAGAAATTGGGCTACTGATTTACAGCGACGAACGTCGACTAAAACAAATTCTTGTTAATCTTCTCAGTAACGCGATTAAATTCACCCCTCTAAAAGGCGCGATAGGGCTTAAAGTTCATACTAATGCAGAACAAAAACAAATCGTGTTCACCGTCTGGGATACAGGCATCGGCATTGCCCCTGAAGACCAAAAGAAGCTATTTACCGCATTCGTACAACTGCACAAAGAACAGAATAGAGAATATGAAGGAACAGGCTTAGGTTTAAATCTTGTTTATCACCTCGTCAAACTTCACGGCGGTAGTATTAGTGTTGCTAGCGAATTAAATTATGGCAGTCACTTCATTGTCACCTTACCTTGGCAAACCGACCATGAAAAACAACTTATGACCAAAATTAACGCCGAAGAAAAACCACCAATTGTTCGTACTGCTAAAGAAATCAACATATTATTAGTAGAGGATAATTTAATTACTGCTCAAGGAGTGTCTGACTATCTGACAAGCTGTGGCTATCAAATGCAAACCGTAGAAACAGGGCGACAAGCCTTAGAAACGCTAACACATTGGCAACCGCATATTATTCTGTTAGATGTACAACTCCCTGAATTAGATGGCTTATCTGTTACTCGTAAAATCCGAGAAAATCCAAAGTGTTGCCATATCCCCATTATCATCATCACCGCAATGGCAATGCCAAATGACCGTGAAAAGTGTTTAGAGGCAGGTGCAACAGAGTACCTCAGCAAACCCATTACACTGAGACAATTAGTTGCAACGATAGAGCGGTTGTGTCAAATATAGTTGTTAAATATTTTTTAAATCAAACTATTATCTATAGTTGGTAATCTTTAAAAGATTATCTAGTCTAAAGCAAAATCAGGTTACAGAACATGCAAGAGAATTTAACCGAAATACAAAAAATTCTGTTGATTGATATTGATAACTGCCCAAGTGAAATCAACAATATTATTGGTAATTCAAAAATTTATAGTCGTATTGTAATTTGCTATGGTGGACAAGTTCCCAAAGTCTCATTGAATTTATTATGTGCTTTTGCGGACATGATGAATGAAAAAAAATTAGAAATTATTGGTATGCAAAAGAAAGGAAAAAATGCGGCTGATTTTGGGTTATGTTTCTTAGCAGGAAGACTATCGCAACAAATCACACAAGCAGAATTTATTATTTTATCGAACGATACTGATTTAGACCATGCAGTTAATCTATTGCAAACCGTAGGACATTCAGCTCAACGTATTGGAACAATGCAAGAAAATCAGACGGTAACAGAAATATCTCCACTTAAACATGAAAGCAAATCTATAACAAATGAAATCATAGAATTAGCACAGGATTATTATCAACACCATTTGAATGCGACCATTAAAAAATCTCAAGCCCGTCCTGCAAAAAAAGAAACCTTACTGAATAGTATTCGGGCATTCAGCCAGAAAAAAATGCCTAACGTCGAAGTTGCTATTTTTGATTATTTACACTCAAAAGGGTATTTTCGTATTTCAGCATCAGGCAAAGTAGAATATTAAACGCAATACAAAAATATATTAGTAACTAATTTTATTGCAATTATTACAGCAGTCCATCCACTTCCCATGCCTACACCGCCCCAACGCTCAAGCTATTTTCAAAATGCCTATGAACGATTTTTCTTTCTGCATGGGCATACTGATGATGAATTTTGCCCGCCCCAGTTAGGTATTTATACCTTAGAAGAAATGCTCTTCACCCATTTGCAACAACTCGGCTATACCCGCATCATCTTCTATAACGGACGGCAAAAAATTTATTTTCACGATTTTCAATCCCGACAAGCCAGCAGTCCACAAGCACAAACGGATAAACCCCAATCCAAACCAACCCCAAGCCCTGCTCGTCCCGCCAGTAAATTATGTTCTGGGCCCGTCGGTTTACAACGATTACGCACCCGCGCCACAGAAACCGAACCCAACCCCGCCGACCCCGCCTCACGACTGCCACCGATGAAGCAAACCATCGTCTATAACTCGTTACAACTGGGGCGCATGTCTGATACCGACGTAGTGGGCTTTATCGCCCGTTGTATGCAGGAGGAACAACCCAAAACGGCGGTTATTTTTACCGATGGCTTGGATTTTATCCTTCATTTTGAAGCCAGCGCACAGCGCACAATGGCGGCAATGTTGACCCGCTTTGGACAATTGCCTTCAACCAATCATAACCTTTGTTTATTTCTCTTACCCGACACCAACCCGCAAAATATCCGCACAGTGTTAGAACAAAAAGAATGGTTATTCCTGCTCAATCAGTTTTTAGATAAAGACAATACCCCCTCACAACGGGTGATTTCTATCGGTTCTCCGCGCCAAGATGAAGTTTTAAACCTACTCCACTACTGGCGACTGAAACGCCAATTATTGACCGATTGGCAACTGCTTCCTGATGCCGCGCTGGCTATCACGCGCCAACTTTGCGCGACAGGACAATCATTAAAAGCCCTTAGTTATCAACTCTCAACTTGCCAAGACTTAAGCGCGAATACGCTCAAACAACTGGCACAACAAACTGCCCAACAGCCCGCCATTGACCGCTTGCGCCAGATGAATGGTTTAGAAATTATTTTGCAAAAAATGGAGCGGCTCATCGCTCGTGAACAAGAACGCTTAAGCGATGAAAGCAGGACGCTGGAGAATAAACACCAAACAGGAACTTGTCGTTTACTCCCAGTTACTGCAACCGCTGAAAAAAATATATCTCTCAATATCGTTTTAAAAGGCAATCCCGGCACGGGCAAAACCACGGTTGCTTATCTCATCGCTGAAATTTTCCGCGAAGCAGGATTATTAGAACTTGGGCATGTTGTTAAAGCCTCACGCGAGGATTTAGTTGCGGGCTATGTCGGACAAACAGCTATCCAAACCGCGCAAAAAATTGCTGATGCTATGGGCGGTGTTCTCTTTGTCGACGAGGCTTATCGATTGGTCGAAGGGGGTGAAAATGATTTTGGGCGCGAAGCGATAGAAACCATCATGGAAGCCATGTCCAACCACCTCGGCAAATTTGCCGTTATCATTGCAGGTTATCCCCAACGGATTGAACAATTTTTAAATACTAACCCTGGACTGCGTCGCCGTTTTGGAGAAGGCAATATTTTAAGTATTCCCGACTATACCCCTGATATTTTACAAACGATTTTCCTTCAACAGGTTGCCCGAGAAAGTCGGCGACTCGCCCCCGAATTACAGGAAAAACTCCCGCACTTTTTTCACAATTGGTATCAGCACCGTAACCCCGAAAACTTTGGCAATGCGGGTGATGTTTTAAATTTGTATCAACAAATGGATGAACAGCGCATTATGCGCGTGCGTCAAAATCAACTCGCTGATAAACAATTGCGTTTTACCCTAACGCTAGCCGATATTCCCGAACCGCTACAAGCCTATTTACAAGCCAGCGATAACGATAATATTCAAACGCTGTTAAACGAATTAGACCAATTCATTGGTTTACAAACGGTTAAACACCGTATTCATGGCTTAATTAATGCGATTAAAGTCCAACAATTACGCGGTGAATCGGCGCACGTCGTCGCGGGGCATTACGTTTTTATTGGCAACCCAGGGACGGGTAAAACCATGATGGCGCGTTATATGGGACAAGTCTTTAAAGCCCTCAGCATCTTAAAAAAAGGGCAATTGATAGAAGTCACCCGTGCGGATTTAGTTGGCTCTTACCTCGGCGAAACCGCGTTAAAAACTCGACGGGTGATAGAAAACAGTTTAGATGGGGTTTTATTCATCGATGAAGCCTATCAACTGTTGGAAAGTGCTGAGGATGAATTTGGCAAAGAAGCAATACAAACTTTAGTCGCGGACATGGAAAACTATCGACACCGCCTCTGTGTGATTGTCGCGGGCTATCCTGACAGTATGAAAAGTTTTTTAAACAGTAATCCTGGGCTACCTTCCCGCTTTGCGGGACATATTCTATTTGAAAATTACAATGCAACGGAGATGTTAGCGATTTTTCAAGCAATGGCGATAGAAAAACGATTAACCCTTGCCCCTGAACTTCATGTCCAATTAAAGATTTTATTTAGTAATTGGGAAAAAAACACTCAAGCGACATTCGGCAACGCCCGCGATGTACGGAATTTATTGGAAGAAATGATAATTCGGCAAAATACCCGTTTAGTGGAAAATCATATTACAGATAAAACAGCCTTGTATCGATTAGAGCTTGTTGATTTACCGAATTAATTTTTGTTCTATGAGATTAGGTTTTGAAAACCTAGCAGGTCTTTTTTTGTCTGAATCAGAATTCACAGAATTTTCAGAATTAGCAGAATTAAAAAGCGTGATTCGCATTAATTTCTTGGTTTAACGCTAGTTCGGCGAGTGGCGAAAACCTTTTAGAATTTTTCAACTAAAAAACGTAGGGTGGAATAGCAAAGCGTATTCCACCATACGATTTATAATCTGTTTTTGCTCAGTTTTTGCAGAATTTCAAGGTGGAATACGCTTCGCTATTCCACCCTACAACATTCAAGCTGTTGTCTTTTTAAAAGAAACTCGCCGTACTCGCGTTGGTTTAAGGGGTTTAAATCCTGTTAATTCTGCTAATTCTGAAAATTCTGATTCAGACAAAAGTCTTTAGTGAATTAAAAATTCTTCGTACTTTCAATATTAGAAAAAGGACTGCTGCAATTGCCACGATAGGCTGTGACGGCAACATAATAGCGTTCATTTGGTTGTAAGGATGCTTGAAAAAACGGTTGTTGTCCTAAATCTACGCTGGCGATATGTTCTAATGTGCGGTTATCCATGGGATAGGAATAGGGGGCAAAATATAAATTGTAACCATCCGCACCCGCTACGGTGTCCCAAATAGCCGTGGCAATTCCATCAGCATAACTCACGATGAGTTTAGGGGATTCGGGAAAAGTGGTGCAAATTTGGCTTTGTATAAAACTCAGATAGCTGGCTATACGGGTGTAAATACCATAGTAATTGGGTTGCGCACATCCGTTGCCAAAGCTCACAATGCCCAGTTGTTGCCAGCCTGTTGCGGTATTAATAACTAATCCGCCACCACTATCGCCAACACAGGCATCTATCCCGCCTTGCGCATATCCCGCACATAGCATGAAGTCTTTAATATAACCGTTATAAGAACGGGGTTCGTTACAGATATCTGTGCTGATAATGGGAACATTGGCTTGTTTCAGTACTTCTGAGTAGCTTGGATAGCTATTTTGGGTTGGCTGTCCCCAACCTACTACAGTTGCAACCATCCCTACTTCGTCCAAGAGTGTATAAGCATCAACGAGATGAACAGGTGTAACGGTTGTCATCGGGGTTTGTAGTTGTAACAGTGCAAAATCAGCCTGTGGGAATAGGCTATCGAAATTATACTGGGGAGAAAGAATAATTTGACGGATAGGTCTTTGTACTTGGGCAATTGCGGTGACGGTTAAATTATTTTCCGCGATAGCAACCGTTAAATCACTGGCTTTATAAGATATTTTTGTGTTTTCATCGTGGGTACAGTGGGCGGCAGTGAGTACCCAATCGGAGGCAATGAGTGTTCCGCCACAACTGAATAATTTATCGTTTTTATAGGTAATTAAGACCATCCATGGATATTGTCCCATCGCTGCCGTTGAGCCACCAATTACACGAACTTGTGCATCACTAGCGATTAATGGGCTAATCCCTATCAGCAGACAGAGAAAGTTAAGAAAATAGCGCATATTGATTTTAAAGATAGCTTAGAAAAATACCGAAAAAAATGGCAAAGCCTGCCCAATGGTTATTTAAAAAGGCTTGGAAACAGCGGGCGGGGTCGCGGTCTTTGATTAAAATCTGTTGATAAATAAATAAGCCTAGCGCGATGACTAAGCCAAAAAAGAAGAAAGCATTAAATTTGTGTAGTACGCCAACCCAAATCAGTAGGAGTAAGGCAACACTTTGTAATAGTGCAATAATTACTTTATCCCAACGTCCGAATAAGATAGCACTGGATTTCACCCCAATTTTTAAATCATCTGCTTTATCCGCCATGGCGTATTGGGTGTCGTATGCCACTGTCCAAGCAAGATTTGCGCTAAAGAGTAACCATGCTGTAAAAGGGAGTTCATTTTGTAACGCTGTAAATGCCATTGGAATTCCCCAACCAAACGCGATACCTAAGAAAACTTGTGGGAGGTAGGTGTAACGTTTAGTAAAGGGGTAGAGACTTGCAAAAAACAGCGCGCCAAATGATAGCAGTATTGTTTTAAGATTGAGGCATAAGACTAATAAGAAGGCGAGTAGGCATAAAACGGCAAAGAGGATAAGGGCTTCTTTGTGGCTCACTCGTCCTGCGGTGAGTGGGCGGTCGCGGGTGCGTTGTACGTGGCGGTCTATCTCTCTGTCTGCAAAATCATTAATGACGCACCCCGCCGAGCGCATTAAAACAACGCCTAGAATAAAAATTAAGGTAATCCAAAAATTCGGTTGTCCTTCTCCTGCAATCCAAACTGCCCAGAGTGTTGCCCATAACAGTAGATAAATTCCAATCGGGCGATTCAGGCGTGTTAGTTTTATATAATCGTGTAAACGAAGCATTATCATGTTTTGAATACGTTAGGCTTGTAGCAGTGTTTCAATTGCGTAATGTAATTTTTTTAAAGTCATGGGTTTACTGAGATAAAGATTTGCGCCAGAAGCTAAACAACGTTCTTCATCACCTTTCATTGCCAGTGCAGTGACGACAATAATCGGTATTGTCTGAAATTCTTTACATTTTCTTAAACGTTCAATAGCGGTAATACCGTCCATATCAGGCATTTGAATATCCATAATAATGATATCGGGGTGTGATTTTTCTGCTTTTTCTAAGGCTTCTATGCCTGTTTTTGCAATAATGACTTGATAGCCATGATTACTTAAATATTCAGCAATCACGAGCACATTATTTAAGTTATCTTCTGCGATGAGGACAGTTTGCGCGTTGCTTGTTTTTATATCGACGATGTCACTGTTTTCAATATCATTAGAAGCACGAGTTGTTAAAGGGGGAGGCGGTGGCGTTTCTAGCATACTGTCGCGCCAGTTTAGGGTAAAACTAAAGCGACTGCCTTTGCCTTCTTCGCTTTCTACCGCAACGCTACCGCCGTGCAGGCTTGCAAGGCGTGAAACCATTGCAAGCCCTAATCCTGTTCCTTCATATTGTCGATTGAGTGATGCATCTAGTTGTATAAAAGGCTTAAAGAGTCGGTCTAAGTTTTTATGTTTAATGCCGATACCTGTATCCCATACAGTAAATGTTAAGGTTTGCTGTTGTATATTACTGAGAACTTCTAGCCCTATTTTTCCGCCTTTTTCAGTAAATTTAACCGCATTTGTTAGTAAATTGATAAGCATTTGCTTTATACGTCTTTCATCGGCATAAACAAATCGAGCTTTAGGGTCGCGGTAGTAATTAATTTGTAGTTGTTTTTTATGGGCTTGTTGGCGTATTAGTTGTAAACTAAGCTGGCAAATATTATCAATACTAACGTTATCAAATTGTAATTCAAATAAACCTGTCTCAATTTTAGAAAGGTCTAAAATATCATTAATTAAGCTTAATAAATGTTGTCCACTATTGTTGATAACTTGTAAATAGCGCAGTTGTTTTTCATTTAATACGCCGAATATGCCTTCTTGTAAGGATTCAGTGAGTCCTAAAATAGAGTTTAAAGGCGTGCGTAGCTCATGGCTCATGTTTGCCAGAAATTCGTCTTTTAAATGGACTGCCGCTTCTAGGGCAATGTTTAAATTAGCTAATTCTTCAGAGCGTTGTCTTAAAGATTCTTCCATTTGTTTGCGCATTGTAATGTCGACAATAATGCTTAATCGGCATTGTACTTCGCCTTGTTCATCATACATTAACTTAGTGGTTATACTTCCCCAGATAATCTCCCCTGTTTTAGTAATATACCGTTTTTCATAGGTTTGCGTTTCTGTATTTAAGGGCTTTTGACGTAGAAGTAATTGTTTTTCGATATCATCAGAATGGGTAAAGAGCACATTATTTTTTCCCAAAACCTCCATTTCAGTGTATCCAATCATGTTACAAAATGCTTGATTTACCTTGATAAAATTACCATTAATATCGGTTAACGCGATACCGACAGGGGAGAATTCGACAATTTCACGAAAGCGTGTTTCACTTTTTCTTAAGGCTTTTTCGGCTTGTTGGTATTTGACTAAAAGTGGGGTAAGTCTTGCGACATCTTGATTCGTTTTTTGTCCACGAGCTGGCGGGTTTATTTGTGTAAGTGTAAGTAACAACATCGCACCAAAGGCTTTACCTGATTCAATGGTGATATTTACGTAGCCATCAATATGCGCACCCAGAAAACGCTTAATTTGCCATTCTTTTACTTGTGCTTGTGCAACTTCGTCTAGCTTTTGCCGTTCACTTTCCAAATGGGGGATAAGCGTAAAAAGCGGTTGATGCAGAAGTTGAGTATCTTTCTTGTTTAATAACAAGGCAAACATATCATTGTGATGAGTTAACATTAATGTTTCGTCTAATAGGGCATAACCAATTTGTTGCCGCTCTAAAATATGTAAGGCTAGCTCATTGATAATATTGATAGTTGGCTGACGACAAGAAAACATCCGTTTTATCCTAAGATAAAGAGTTGATATAACATTTTCATGTTCATGATGAAAAGTATTTACTGGCTTATGTAGTTGATGAGGTAAGTGACGAGGCATACACAAGTATTCTTTAACTTAAGCGTTTATGCAAAATCCAATCATCTTTTAAGTGACAGAGGACTGGATTTTTATGAGTTGTTTACAAGTTAATCAATACCATACATAGCACGATAGGCTTGAATAGCGGTTATTGTTTCAGTTTGATTAGGTTGTTCTTGTAGGTATGTCATCAACTCTTTTAGCGTCACAATGCTTAAAACCCGTGTCTGATAACTTTGTTCAACTTCTTGAATTGCTGATAATGTACCTTGTCCCCGTTCTTGACGATTTAAAGAAATCACTACCCCCGCCAGTTGCGCACCTGCGGTTTGAATGATTTGCATCGATTCACGAATCGCTGTACCTGCGCTAATCACATCATCAATTAATAACACCCGACCTTGTAACGGTGCACCGACAATTGTCCCGCCTTCGCCGTGGTCTTTCGCCTCTTTCCGATTAAAGGCAAAGGGGAAATCGCGTTGATAATGGTCAGCAAGCGCGATACTGGTTGCAACAACCAGCGGAATGCCTTTATAGGCAGGTCCAAACAGCATGTCGAATTCAATGCCCGATTGTTGAATCGTTGCGGCGTAATAACGTCCTAATTGCGCCATCGCGCTACCTGTGTTGAATAAGCCCGCGTTAAAAAAATACGGACTTTGTCGCCCTGACTTTAAGGTAAAATTGCCAAAGCGTAACACTTGACGTTGAATCGCAAAGTCTAAAAATTCTTGTTGATAACTCTGTAACATTTGGGAAATAGAAAATAGGTGGGTAAAATGGAGCGCGAATTTTATTCGCCCGATTTTTGTTAATAAACAATACAGATTATTTCATAAAATCCCCATGTAAATCTGCTCTAATAATCAGAACTTTTACTTTTATATAAAAATTATTTATATATTGATGATTAATCATAAATAAGAGAGAATAGACTGCAAATGATTTTAAAAAACTGTCGTTTTAACCTAAGTCCCATTCAAGGGGGGGAATTCAATGCCTACACGTAGAGAACTTGCCAACGCCATCCGTGTGTTGAGTATGGACGCTATCCAAAAAGCCAACTCAGGACATCCCGGTGCGCCGATGGGCATGGCTGACATTGCCGAAGTGTTGTGGAATGACTACTTACAACACAATCCAGTCAATCCACAATGGTCTAACCGTGACCGCTTTATCTTATCTAACGGTCATGGCTCTATGTTGCTGTATTCTCTACTGCATTTATCGGGCTATGATTTACCCCTTGATGAAATTAAACGCTTTCGTCAATTACACTCAAAAACCCCAGGGCATCCTGAATATGGCTATACCGCAGGCGTAGAAACCACCACAGGCCCATTAGGACAAGGGATTACCAACGCAGTTGGGATGGCAATTGCAGAAAAAACCTTAGCGGGACAATTTAACCGCGAAGGCTTCCCCCTTGTTGACCACTACACCTATGTATTTTTAGGCGATGGTTGCATGATGGAAGGGATTTCGCATGAAGCCTGCTCGCTGGCTGGAACGTTAAAACTCGGTAAACTTATTGCTTTCTATGATGATAATGGTATTTCTATTGATGGTGAAGTCGAGGGCTGGTTTACCGATGACACCCCAAAACGCTTTGAAGCCTATCATTGGCATGTGATTCCTAATGTTGATGGACACGATGCAACCGCGATTAAACAAGCGATTGAACAAGCCCGTGCTGTCAAAGATAAACCCAGCTTAATTTGCTGTAAAACTATCATCGGTTACGGTGCACCAAATAAGCAAGGCAAAGAAGAATGTCACGGCTCGCCCTTAGGTGACAAAGAAATTGCCTTAGCCCGCGAACAATTAGGCTGGACAGCCCCCGCCTTTGAAATTCCTGCCGATATTTATGCTGGATGGGATGCAAAAACCAAAGGCGAACAAGCCGAACAATCATGGCAAGCCTTATTCCAAGCCTATCAAAAAGCTTACCCCGAATTAGCCCAAGCATTTACACGCCGAATGGCAAAACAATTGCCGAAAGACTGGGCGAGTAAATCCGCTGAATTTATTGCCAATGTCAATCAAAAAGCGGAAACCATTGCATCGCGGAAAGCCTCACAAAATGCAATCGGCGGTTACGCGCCCGTTTTACCCGAATTAATTGGCGGTTCTGCTGACCTTGCGGCCTCTAACTTGACTTTATGGTCAGGCAGTAAAGGCATACAAGAACATACCGACGGCAACTATATTTATTATGGCGTGCGTGAATTCGCCATGGCAGCGATTGCCAACGGTATCAGTTTACACGGTGGCTTTATTCCTTACTGCTCGACCTTCTTAATGTTTTCTGAATATGCCCGCAATGCTTTGCGCATGGCAGCCTTGATGAAAGCGCGTAATATTTTCGTCTTTACCCATGATTCTATTGGCTTAGGCGAAGATGGCCCAACGCATCAATGTGTCGAGCAAACTGCAACCCTGCGCATGATTCCGCGCATGTCCGTGTGGCGACCCTGCGACGCAGTTGAATCTGCGATTGCGTGGAAATTAGCGATTGAGCGCGAACACGCACCCAGTTGTTTAATTTTTTCACGGCAAAATTTACCGCATCAAGCCCGCACCGCTGAACAATTACAAGCTGTTGAACGGGGTGGTTATACGCTATTAGACTGCACGGGTATGCCTGAAGCCATTATTATCGCTACAGGTTCAGAAATCGGCATTGCGATGGATGCAGGTAAACAATTGCAAGCGAAAGGGAAAGCGGTGCGCGTGGTTTCTATGCCTTCAACGGATACCTTTGACCAACAAAGCCCTGAATATCGTGAATCTGTTTTACCTGCAAGCGTAAGCAAACGGGTAGCGGTTGAAGCGGGTGTAACCGCAGGCTGGTTTAAATACGTTGGTTTGGCAGGCAAAGTAATTGGTTTAGATACTTTCGGTGAATCCGCACCCGGTGGTGAACTGATGAAATATTTCGGCTTTACCACTGAGAATGTGATGCAAACGGTGGAATCGCTTCTATAATTTGAAATGATTTTAGACCCTGCTTGTTTTTACAAGTGGGGTTTTAAAGTCTGATGTCATATAAAGAATGTAATTACTTTAATGCCTATTCACGCTGAATTGACAACCCAAGAAGCCGCTGAACTATTAAATGTCAGTCGCCCCTATTTAGTCAGCCTATTAGAAAAAGGAGAAATCCCTTTTCATAAAATTGGCTCACATCGTCGTGTTTTAGCAAAGGACATCATTGAATATAAAAAAAACCTACAAGCTAAACGTTTAGAAACGCTTAACGAACTTACAGCCCTTTCACAAACGCTAGGGATGGGATATGAATAATATTCATATTTTCATTAAATTATAATGGAATCCCTCTATATCCCGCGTCATTTTGAAAATAGTTGTAATTTAATGGATAAATATATAGCTGTGGAATATTCATGAATAGCTTATCTTTAATTTAAAGAATTTTTTACTTACTTTATAAACGATAAAAACAATCTTTCTGTTTCAAAACTAGCGGAATATATAGATTTTATTTAAAAAATTAATTTAATGCTTTTCTTGGGAAAAAGCGACTTGATTAAAACGCTTTTTATCCTATTTAGACCCCCCACAAAAAAAGCTACAATAAACATTTTTTCTCTACACAGGGAGCGAATTCAATGACAATTAAAGTTGCAATCAATGGCTATGGTCGTATTGGACGTAACGTGTTACGGGCATTGTATGAAGCAGGACGGACGAACGAGATTCAAATCGTTGCCGTTAACGACTTAGGCGATGCTGAAACCAATGCGCACTTAACCCGCTACGATACCGCACACGGTCGTTTTAACGGCACAGTCGCAGTCGAAGGCGAGTACATGGTCATTAACGGCGACAAAATCCGCGTATTTGCCGAGCGCGACCCCAGCAAATTGCCTTGGGCAGAGTTAGGCGTTGATGTGGTTTATGAATGCACGGGCTTATTTACCAGTAAAGCCAAAGCGGGCGCACATTTAGCTGGTGGTGCGAAAAAAGTCATTATTTCCGCACCTGGTGAAAAAGATGTAGATGCAACTGTGGTTTATGGGGTTAATCATGCTGTCCTCAAAGCTAGCGATACCGTTATTTCTAATGCGTCTTGTACCACTAACTGTCTCGCCCCCTTAGTCAAGCCTTTACACGATAAAATCGGGGTGTTACATGGTTTAATGACCACGGTTCACGCTTACACCAATGACCAAGTGTTAACCGATGTCTTTCATAAAGATTTACGTCGCGCCCGTTCTGCAACGATGTCCATGATTCCCACTAAAACAGGGGCAGCCGCTGCCGTTGGGTTAGTGTTGCCTGAATTAAATGGCAAATTAGATGGTTTCTCAATCCGTGTGCCAACGATTAATGTGTCTGTGGTCGATTTAACCTTCGTGGCTAAACGTGCCACAACTAAAGATGAAATCACGCAAATTTTAACCGAAGCATCACAAGGTGAACTGAAAGGGATTTTAGCGATTAATCACGCGCCTTTAGTGTCTGTGGATTTCAATCATAATCCTGTCTCTTCTACCTATGACGCAACACAAACTAAAGTCATCGATGGCACGTTAGTGAAAGTTTTATCTTGGTATGACAATGAATGGGGTTTCTCTAATCGTATGTTAGACACGACTCTTGCCTTAATGAATGCGAAGTAAGCTACTGAATAGATAAGGGTGAATGGATACACCCTTGTCTTTAATTCCTTGTTCAATTATCTGTCTGCTGACAAGATAGCAATTGAAAAAACCTTGTTGAAAAAAGATAATTATCTCCCCGTTTTTTCTTCATTCAGGTGTGTCACGCAAAATGCAATTATCTGACCGAGTACAAGCAATCAAACCCTCACCCACGTTAGCCGTTACCAAACGTGCTAATGAAATGAAAGCCGCAGGACATGATATTGTCGGCTTAGGCGCAGGTGAACCCGATTTCGATACCCCCCAACATATTAAAGATGCCGCTATCGTTGCATTAAATAAGGGGTTGACTAAATACACGGCGGTTGATGGTACACCCTCTTTAAAGAAAGCCATTGTTGATAAATTTGCGCGTGAGAATGGCTTAACTTATACCGCAAAACAGGTTTTAGTCTCTTGTGGCGGTAAGCAAAGTTTTTACAATCTCGCTCAAGCGATGTTAAATGATGGCGATGAAGTCATTATTCCCGCACCTTATTGGGTTTCTTATCCTGATATGGTGATTTTAGCGGGTGGAACACCTGTAATTGTGAGCGCGGGCATCGAGCAACATTTTAAAATTACCCCTGCGCAGTTAGAAGCCGCAATTACGCCGAAAACGCAGTTATTTGTGATTAATAGCCCGTCTAATCCAACAGGTTCACATTACACGCCTGATGAATTAAGCGCGTTAGCCGAAGTGTTACGGAAACATCCGCACGTATTCATCGCTACTGATGATATGTATGAGCATATTCTGTGGGAACATTTACCCTTTAAGAATATTTTAAATGTCGCGCCTGATTTGTATGAGCGCACCATTGTTTTAAATGGGGTTTCTAAAGCCTATTCTATGACGGGTTGGCGGATTGGTTATGCAGCGGGTCCTGTGAAGTTGATTGAAGCGATGACTAATATTCAATCGCAATCAACCTCTAATCCGACCTCTATTTCTCAATATGCGGCGGAAGCAGGGATTAATGGCGATACGACTTTTATTCAAGAAATGGTTAAAGTCTTTAAAGAACGCCATGATTTCGTCTTAGCTGAATTATTGAAAATTGAAGGCGTTCAATGTGAAGCCTCTCAAGGCACTTTCTACATTTTCCCCAGTTTTCAAGGCGTGATTGCGCGTAAAGGCATGAAAAACGATTTAGAACTCAGTGAGTTTTTAATCGAGAAAGCTGGCGTTGCGTTAGTGCCTGGTTCTGCTTTTGGGGCTGAGGGTTATGTGCGTTTATCTTTCGCAACCAGCATGGATAATCTGAAAAAAGCGTTGGAAAGAATGCAAGCCGCGTTAAAATAAGCGTGATGAGTTGATATTAAAAAACCTAGCAGACATGGGTATCTGCTAGGTTTTTTTATGTCTGCGATGTCTTATAGTAACCGTACTATAAAACGACACGAAGGACTGGCAGTCCTAAATTTGAACTACTTTATGGTAAGTTTACTATAATTATTGTGCATCGGTTGCAGGTTGGCAGGCTTCTGGGAGTAGGCTTGTATCTATCTCATCTGCTTCACATTTCCAAAAATAACCTTCAGTATCATACGTTAAAAATAACGCGCCTGTAATGCCTGAATCTTCTTTGAAGTAAATCCCATAACCGCTACCGTTTTCCAGTAGTTCAATATTCGCAACATATTGTCCTTCTGTGTTTATGCCGATTTCTGCGATGGTGGGTAGTTTGCCTTGACTAAAATAGCCTTCTTCAGCAGCGACTTTTAAAGGCGTTATTAATTGAATCGCTTCTGCAATTGCTGGGGATGATGTTGTTGCCGTTGATTCCTCATCATCGTCACCGCTATAACTTTCTGAATCTTGTTCGAAAGTCCCCGTATTTGCTGCTTCTTCCAGACGGTTCAGATAATCGGTGTAAGCAGGAATCGCTACAGCAGCAAGAATGCCAATGGCGGCAACGCCAATAAATCCAGCACTATCATTGAGTCCAAAGAATAAATCTAAGGGACTATTTTCAAAGGTCATTGTTAAGCCAATTTGAGATTCTGCCATGTCGATTTGTAAGGCATAAGTCCCTTCTGTGGGGAAGTTTAAAGCGTAAGCATTGGGTAATGCGAATAAATCCACTGGAGTGCTTGAAAAATCTCCCATCATATTAATGAGTTGCAAGTAAGCATAATAGATATAACGCGGTGTTCCATTTAAGCTGCCAGAGAATGATAGTAATGTCCCTGAGACATTTAAACGATGGCGTTCAGTCAGCCAAGCTTGTAAGGTGATTTTTTTGGGATTTTGTTCACGGTCAATAAGACTTTGTGGCACTTCACCAAGGATTAAAAAGCCATTTTCTTCAACCCAGTAATAATGGGCGTTGACTTTTTCAAACAGGGATAACAGCAACTTTTCCATGTCGTCGGTACTGTCAGGGTATTCATCGGCTAATTGTTTTGTCCACGCCCAGCCCACGATGTTAGGAACAGCTAAATGATGATAAGTTTTGCCACCAATATCACGGGTTTCATAGGTGAGTTTATATTTATCAATCAAGTGTTTTAGCACGGTTTGCCAGTTTTCAGCGTTACGAATTCGCAGGGCTAAAAATTGTCCTGCATCATCCATAAAAATGCCAATTTCTCCGCCAAAAGTCTCTAAAACGGTTCTTAAATCAAGTCCAATGTTTTCTTTAAAGACTTTTTCAGCTTCAGCTAATTCAGCGAGTTGTTCTTCATTTTTGGTGACTTGCCAATATTTTTCTAGGTTTTGCCACATTTCCAATAGGGGTAAATTAATCGTTGCCGCTAAGGTTGCACGTCCTGTTAAATTAACAGGGAATTCATTGTGTAAAGCGGGCAAATAGCTTAAATAACCTGTTTTGGGAATATCTGCTAATAAACCTAACCGTCCTTTGCCATTACTCACGCCCCAGCCAAATGCAAAAGCTCGCATGGATAATAAGCCCCACTCTTTATACATCGCTAATTCTTCAGGCGGGAGCATGTTTTGTAATAAAGGCAGGAGGGCTTCTGTATTTGTCCAGTAAAACAAGCCTTGCCCACTGCTATCAATCTGATTTTCTAGGGCATACATCGGATGATTAGGCGTTGCTTGTAATTGGCTTAACTGTTTTTTCAGTGCGTCTGTGTTAACACTAACACCTGTGCCGATATATAGCGTCAGGCGTTTTTGGGTTTTGTCAAAATAAGAGGCAACAGAGAAAGGATTAATCACCATTAATCCATAGCCATCGGCAGAGAGTGGCGTTACAACTTTTAAATCTGGGGCTTTACTCGTCAAACTGTTAAAAACGGCATTGACTTCTTCAGGTGTCGTTGTAGTCAGTTGTGTAGTAATGATGAGTTTAAAATCATCGGGTTTTGAACTACCAGCAGGATAAATAAATGCGGCTTCTATGGGAGAATGAACGCGAGTTAAGAGGGTTTCTACCGCTTTATCATTAATAAAGGGTTGAATCAGGTTAGCGTAAACCCCTTGTTGTAATGACAATATTTGTTGTGTATGGGCTTCATGGCTCTGCGCATCATTTAAAACGCTTCCTTTTGGTGCAGAGAAAAATCCCCATAGGTTCGGAACGCGAATATACGCGATAGTATCAGTAGGTAGGGTTGTGCGCAGTGTGGGCGGGTCAGAAATGGTGGTTGCATAACTAAACGGCAACCATATACATAACAAAATGAAAGAAACTTTTTTCATTATATAATCCTTATGGTGTTGGAAAAAACAGAGTTATTATGGGTAAATAGAAGGTTTTTTCATAATCAGGTTATACACATACCTATTTATTATTTCACGAACACAAGCATTTTCCTTTAATAGTGCTTGTGTATTTTTTAGGGATGCAAAAAACATAGTCATGCAGGGGGAAAATTGGCATAAGCTACGCATATGAACTGTAAGGTCTGTGTATTGCTAAACACTTATTTACTCTCAGTGACATGAAAACAGGGGCTGTTTGTGGATAGTTGGAAAATCTATAGCTTGAATGTGGATGTCTTAAAATTAACCCGATTAAATTTCTGTTTGTCATGTCTTTGGGGGTAAAATATAAAGACAATAAGGTATCTAGCTGATTGATAAAATATAAAGAGAATTTAGTATTTTATTCAATGAGATTTATTGGTATCACATCCTCGTACTCACTTTAACATCTTTCGCCAACCTAACTGCGAAAACGTTTTTCAATGCAACTTTGATATTCATACGTTATAAATATAAGCAGATAAAATCAAAATGTTATTAATATATCTGATAAGCCATACTCAATATTTTACACATAATAAAACGACATTTAAGCTGTGTGTTTGTCAGGTAGGGAGTTAGAGTAATGGGTTTTTTTGGTAGAATTTTTATGATTCCCCTGCTTGCGAGTACTTTTATCACGCTGTTTGCTTCTGTGTCGTTTGCGGACAATTCTGTGTCACTCAATTCAGTTTCGGACTCGGCAAGCCCTAGTACTGTTGCAAGTCGGGTCGTGACGATGATTGAACATTTAGAAAAACCAACAGGGCGCGTGATTTTAAGCATTAAAGGCAAAATTAAACAAACAAATAGCGATGATGGTGTTGCTCGTTTTGACCGTGAAATGTTAGCAAAATTACCGCAACAGACGGTTAAGACGACCGAACTATGGTCAGACGGAATGCAGGAGTTTGAGGGGGTTTTATTAACCGATTTATTAAAATATGTTGGTGCAACAGGAAATTATATCGTTGCGTATGCGTTGGATGGTTATGATACAGACCCCATTCCTTTAACTGACTTAGATAAATATTCGGTTTTAGTGGCGATTAAGAACAATGGGCACTATATGCGTATTCGCGATAAAGGACCTGTGCGTTTAGTGTATCCTGTAGATGACTTTCCTGAGTTACAAAAAGACCCTAAAACACAATATAAGCTCATTTGGCATTTACGCACACTGACTGTTAATTAATGATATTTAATGAGTCATGCTAGGTTTACCGCAATTAAGGACTAAGGAATGGAACATAAGAAAATTCGCTGGTCACATTTTTCCGTGATGCTGATTTTTGGGCTAAGTATCTTTATTGCGAGTATTTATGCAGGCTTTAGTTATTTATTAGAAACCAGTAGAGCCACTGCAACCGACCAAGCCTATGATTATTTTGCATTATTACAGGCAAATCAAGAGTTTGAAAGATTTCAACATCGTTTAGAAATTGCCAGCATCGACTCTATTACCGCAGAATCTGATGGCGATGGGTTGTCATTATTAGAGCAATTAGGCGTTGTTTGGGTCAAATTGGATCGTTTGATGGAAGGAAAAAACGCAGTGCGTTTGCGTCAGGATGAATCCCTTGTTGCTTTTAAAGAAAAAGCCAGCCGATTTTTAGAACAGTTAGAACTTATCCTAGATAAAGATTTAAACTCCCCGCTCTATCAAGCCATTCCTGATTATAAAGCCTCTCAAGCCAGTGCAAGATTATTATTAGAAGAATTTAAACCCTTTGTTGACCAAAAATCCCGATTATTGAAATTACAAGAGCAGTTAGCCGCTGGGCAGGCATCGTTAAAGTATTATTTTGGCGGGATATTACTCAGTGGAATTTTAGTCTTACTCATGTATGGTTATGCCTTAAGACGAACCATTTCTATGGCAAAAGAAATGGCGTATCAAGCGAGTCATGACTTATTAACAGGATTATATAATCGTTTCGAGGTTGAACAGCGAGTCGAAGATTTATTAGGTGCAGCGCGACAAACAGGCGAGCAACATTCTTTATGTTACATGGATTTAGATAACTTTAAAATTATTAATGATACTTGCGGACATGAAGCAGGTGACGAATTATTAAAGCAATTAAGCCCCGTTTTACAATCGCAAATCCGCCCACAAGATATGCTTGCCCGTTTAGGGGGCGATGAATTTGCTGTTATTTTAAATAGTTGTGAAATGACAATTGCTGAACAAATTGCCGAGCGTTTACGCGAAACTGTACAGGATTTTAAATTCAGTTGGGCAGGTCAAACATTTGATGTGACAATGAGTATTGGGGCTGTTTCTATCAATAAAGACAGTGATATTACCTCCGCAATTTTGAGCGATGCGGATGCTGCTTGTTTCTTAGCGAAAGAGCGCGGACGTAATCGGGTTTATTTAGGGCAAAGCCATACGCTAGAAAGCCATAAAACCCAAATGGCGTGGGTTTCGCGGATTTCTCAAGCCTTTAAAGAAAGTCGTTTTCGTCTCTATTGTCAGCCTATCGTACCGATTAAAGCCGATCATGTTGAAAAATTGCATTATGAGGTCTTGGTGCGGATGTTAGATGAGGAAGGCAAGATTATTCCACCGGGAATTTTCTTACCTGCGGCAGAGCGTTATAACCAGATGGTACGCTTAGACCGTTGGATTATTCGCACGTTGTTTGAACATTTAACCAGTCATCCTGAAGAATTAGAGGCGTTAGAAGTCTGTTCGGTGAATTTATCAGGATTATCTATCGGGGATAGAAACTTTACAGGCTTTATCGTTGAACAGTTTGAAAATTTTGGAATGCCTACGCATAAAGTTTGCTTTGAAGTCACTGAAACAGCCGCCATTACGAATATTAAAGAGGCTTCAAAATTCATCCGTTATTTTAAAGAAATGGGTTGCCGTTTCTCGTTGGATGATTTTGGTAGTGGCATGTCATCCTTTGCTTATTTAAAAGGGATGCCCGTTGATTATTTAAAAATTGATGGGGGATTTGTCAAGGATATGTTAAATGACCATATTGACCGCGCTATGGTGGATTCTATCCATCGGGTTGGGCATGTTTTAGGCTTAAAAACCATTGCGGAATATGTGGAAAATGACCAAATTTTAGCTTTATTGCGAGAAATTGGGGTTGATTACGCGCAAGGTTACGGTATTGGGAAACCGCAACCCTTAACGCATCGAAATGTTTAACACGATTTCTAGTTCATTAACTCCAGAAAATAAAGTAAGCCGTTATTATCGCCCAATACAATTCGCTTACCATCTGGCGTAATCACGCAACAATTTAGTTTCTGCTCTATCATTAAATTCCCCAGTAGTTCCCCTTTTCGCCAGTCCCAGACTTTTAAGGTGCTGTCCCAACTGATAGAAATGAGGACAGAGCCTTCAGGACTGAGTGATAAAGCATCGATATAGTTTTCATGCGCTTCAATATGGGTGACTTCTTGCCCAGTGACTAATGACCAAACTTTGATACTTTTATCCCAACTGGCGGAAATCACATGTTGATTATCCATTGTCACTGCAACAGAAACAACCCAATAACGGTGTCCTGTGAAGGTATGCAGTAATTGTCCTGTCTGAATATCCCATACTTTAACGACATTATCACGCCCTGCTGAAATCACTTTTGAACCGTCGGGAGTAACGGCAAGGGTCATAATCCAATCAGTATGTCCTTTTAATTCTCTTATTGGTTTTAATGTCGCTAAATCCCAAATAATAACGTATTTATCACGTGCGGCAGAGATAAAATATTTACCGTCTGGTGTTAGTGCAAGTGCTTGTACTTTATCTTGATGTTCTTGTAAAACATTGCTTTCAATACCAACCGTTAAGTCCCAAACTCGTAGCGTATTATCATCTGAGGCTGAAATCGCTTGAGAACCATCAGGCGTAACAATTACGCTAGTTACCCGTTTTTTATGCCCAGATAAAGTGAGAATGTCTAAACCGCTGTCAATATCCCACACTTTGACCGTGCGGTCATTAGAAGCAGACAGTGCATATTTTCCCGTTGGGGTTAAGGTCACACAATTAACGGCTTCAATATGTTCGCCTTGTGCAGGACGCAGTGATAGAAGGGGAGGGGCTTTGGCTTTCATGGCATCAATATTCTACAAAGTTTATTAAATGAGTTAATCACCACAATGGGGATATGTCTTTATCAATTCAAAGTAAACTAGCACAATTCACGCAATATCCTTTCCAGTTTGTTCAAGATAGCTTAACAAACAATCAGCAGTGGAAAAAACGCCAAATAAATAAAATTAACTAATTGTTTTTATGGTTAATTATCTAATACTTGAGTTATGCCATAAATTCAGTCATAATTATCGCCTTAACCATTCTCTCGGAAAGGTGGCAGAGCGGTTTAATGCGACGGTCTTGAAAACCGTTGAAGGACTTAAAGCCTTCCGTGGGTTCGAATCCCACCCTTTCCGCCATCATTAAACTTTCTTCTCCTTGCCAATCAACTCATAAACAAAATTTTATTATTTAGCTATTGGCTATTAATAACCTATCTTTTATACTTTTGGCACAGTTTGTTTACTCAGTTGTTTCTTTATAGCCACATTCTGTCAGTTTTATACGGTTTATGAGTAATAACACACATCAAAAACAAATCTGTAGCAACTTAATCAATTAGTTAAAAAGTCAGCGTCAGACTGGCATATATTCTGCTAAATAAACATGACGGAAGTAATATTTATTTCCGAAAGTTCTATCGTTACACACTTATTGGAGGAATTAATTATGTGGACAAAACCAGCTTACACCGAAATGCGTTTTGGCTTTGAAGTCACCATGTACATTGCCAATCGTTAATTGATTGTACCCGTGTATATCACCATCCCGATATACACGGACTCCCCGCAAAAATATCCCCCTTCTTAACGCTACGCAAGTAGCTCTCAATTCTCAAGCAGAATCAGCTTATGCGCATACATATTTTAGGCTCGGCGGCGGGCGGTGGTTTTCCACAATGGAATTGTAACTACAGCAATTCTAAAGGCGTGAGAGAAGGCACTTTGCGTGCTAAAGCTCGGACACAATCTTCAATTGCAGTCAGTTCAGATAATCAAAACTGGGTATTATTTAATACATCGCCTGATATTCGTCAGCAATTACTGAACTTTCCTGAAATTCAACCCGCGAGAAAATTACGCGATACAGGGATTAGTGCCATTATCTTTGTAGATAGTCAAATCGACCACACCACAGGTTTATTGATGTTACGCGAAGGAATGCCATTAACAGTCTATTGTACCGAGATGGTTTATCAGGATTTAACCACTGGATTTCCCATTTTTAAGATGCTGACGCATTGGAACGGGGGCGTTAATCGTCACAGTATCCCCATTGATGGACAATCATTTACAATTCCAACTATTACAGATTTACGCTTTACCGCGATTGCTTTATCGAGTAAAGCCCCGCCTTATTCTCCCCATCGTGACCAACCGCATTTAGGCGACAATATTGGCGTTTTTATTGAAGATTTAAAAACACAGAAAAGCGCGTTCTACGCCCCTGGTTTGGGCGAGATTGAAGCCCATTTATTGCCTTACATGCAAAAAGCTGATTGCGTACTGGTCGATGGCACTTTTTGGCGTGAAGATGAATTAATACAAACAGGTGTCGGGACTAAATGCGCTCGTGAAATTGGGCATTTACCCCAATCTGGCGAAGATGGCATGATTGCCTTTTTAGATACGTTACAAAAACCACGTAAAGTATTAATTCATATTAATAATACAAATCCAATTTTAATTGAAGATTCTGCCGAACGTGCAGAACTAACCGCGCATCATATTGAAGTTGCGGAAGATGGTATGGACATTATTTTATAACGCTGTTGTATTAAATTAAGCAATAAAACCATAAAAAACCTAGTAAGTAAGTGCTTACTGGGTTTTTTTATCCCCATCAAACATGAAAAAACGGCATTTACTCACGCGCTATTGCGCTTGACCGTTATAATAAACAAATTCATTTCTTGCAAAAAAAAGGATTGTTATGGCGTTTTGGAGTCAATTCTGGACACAAACAGCGTGGGGTGTTTGCCTCAGTCTATTTTGGTTTACCCTGCCGGGGTGGGGAGTTGCACGCTTATTGGGATTGGCAGAGCGTTCAACGTTTCTTTCGACACTATTGCTTGCCCCAACGCTTGGTTTATGCGCCTATGGTAGTTTTTCACTACTGATTAATGCAATTTTACCGTATCACTGGATAACGCTGGTTTTTAGCTGGTTGTTATTTCAAGCAATTGTTTGGACGTGGATTTTTAAACATCCTGTTAGTGAACAAGAAGCATTTTGTCCTATTGCAAATCGTTATAGTTTTTGGTTACTGATAGGGGCAGGGCTTTGGTCATTGTTACCAACCGTCATGATTATCCCGTTTTTTCGTGATAATGGGTTATATGTTATCGAGATGATTTTCGATCATGCCAAAATCGCGCTGGTGGATAGTATTGCCCGCGAAGGCTTATTGCCTGTCAATCCTTACTACGCGCCTGATGGTGAAACCATTCCGCTCATTTATTACTACACATGGCATTTTTTAGCATCACAACTCAAGATATTAATTCCTAATATTCAAGGTTGGTCGGTAGAAGTCGCTTTTAATTGGTTTACAGGCTTTGCCGTCATGGGGTTTTTAATGGGGCTTGCGACGCGGATTAGTCAACAAGCGAAAGCGGGCGCGTTTGTTTTACTATTTGCAATTTGCAGTCAACCCATCGTCTTAATTGATTTTTTTGGTGACTGGGTTTCACAACGTTTTCTATTACCCGACCATCCTGCTGAAGTATTATGGTTACAAATGGCGTGGGTGCCACAGCATGTATTATCCGCTTTAGCCGTTGTGTTAGCGATTTTCTTAATTGCGCGTTTATTAGCACAACAACATTTGCAACCTGCGACAGCCAGTATTTTAGGGCTAACCGTTGCCACAGGGTTTGGAGCTTCTACATGGGTGGGTGGAATTGGGTTTGCCTTTGCGAGTCCTGCTTTACTACTCATGCTGTTAGGGCTACGTTTACCATGGGCATCTTATTTTGCATTACTGAAAAATAGTTTATTAGCGATTGGTGTGACAATCTTATTTGCCTTTCCATTGCTGATTTCTCAAGTTTCAGGGCCTTCATTAGCAGAATCACAATTACCTTTTGGCTTAGAAATTTATAATACGACGGCATTAGCCTCACGTGATACGTTAAAGGGGCAATTATTTCATATTGTTGCATTCTGGTTGCAATATTTACCGCTGAGTTTGGGGATTTGTTACTTATTGGGTATTTTTGCATTGTTTGCCCGCCGTGAATCCAATCAAACAGCGAAAAATTTTTTATGGCTGTCGATAGCAACCATTTTCGGCTTTTTATTCGTCACCCTCTTTGTAAAAAGTACGTTTTGGAATAATAGTTTTGGTTGGCGTTCAGTCTTACCGCCTGTCATGTTATTGCTGGTGTGGGCGGGTGTGGCGGCAACCCTGCCTTATACGCTAGATTTAAGTCAATGGCGTGAGAATGCTTTATTCGTGCGTTTGCGCAAATGGATACCATTACTTATCAGCATAGGGGTAACAATCGGTATTTTAACGACGATTCGAATTGTACATTTACCCCGAAATTTTTTAGATAAAAGTCCTGAAGTCACCCAATTACATCAAGGTTTTCTCCGCCAATATGATGCATGGGCAACAGTACGTCGTTTGACTGAGCCGACAGATATTGTGCAATCTAATCCTGATGGTTATATCAGTTTAACGCCTTGGCCTGCTACGTTAGGTTATGCCGTGTTTGCAGATCGGAAAATTGCTTATGCGAATGTGGAATATGCAACGGTATTCGCCTATCGCTACGACCCAGAGAAAAATAAAAAGCAATATCAATTAATTAAAGATGTATTTGCTCGTCCCGTTAGTGTCGAAGAGTTATCAATCCTGCGTAATCAGTACAAGATAAAAGCTTTATTAGTCGACCAGCATGATCCGATTTGGTCATCTACCTATATTGAACAATCAGGTGTTTATCGTTTAGCGCATCAGGATACTGATTATAAAGTTTATCTTGCAACACCTTGAGCATTGACATGGTGAGGGATGATAGCTCCGTCCTGATGGGTGGAGCTATTTCCCATAAAGATAATTCTGCTCTTAATGCTTATTAGCTTAATAAAAACAATATGAAAAATCGTATTTTTATTTTAGATACCAATGTATTAATGCATGACCCTACAGCGATTTTTCGCTTTGAAGAACATGCCGTGTATTTGCCGATGGTGGTGTTAGAAGAGCTAGACGCGGGTAAAAAAGGGATGTCTGAAGTTGCGCGAAATGTGCGACAAGTCAGCCGTTTTATCGACGAGTTAATGCAAGGCATTGACAGCCGTTGTATTGATCAAGGCGTTCCTTTGCCTGTAACGAGTAAGTCTGGAAAAGCTGGGCGTTTATTTTTTCAAACACAACTGTTACCTGAAGAGCCACTCCCTTCTACTTTAGCGGGTAATAAACCTGATAATAGTATTTTAAGCCTTGCCATTGCCTTACAAAAAGCAGAGCCACGTTGTGAAGTCACGCTGGTTTCTAAAGATATTAATCTGCGAATTAAAGCGCATGTGTTATCGATTAAAACGGAAGACTACACTAACGATAAGGTGTTAGACGATGTCGATTTACTTTATACAGGAGAGTCTGTTTTAAATGCAGATTTTTGGGAAACGCATAGTAAAGCTTTGAGCGCGTGGCAAGAACAGGGGCGGACTTATTACACAGTGACAGGGGATGATGTCGCACATTGGTATCCGAATCAGTTTGTTTATAACGCAGAAGCTCAAGATAAAAATGATAAATTTGAAGCGATTGTCCGCAAGATAGAGGGTAATCAAGCCACGATTGAATTAGCCCGCAATTTTACGGAGTCACGGCACAGTGTTTGGGGGATTACGGCAAGAAATCGTGAACAAAATTTCGCGTTAAATTTACTGATGGATCCTGAAGTCGATTTTGTTTCTTTGCTTGGAACAGCAGGCACAGGAAAAACCTTATTAGCTTTGGCGGCTGGCTTGGCGCAAACCTTAGATCAACAACGTTATCGTGAAATTATTGTAACCCGCGTTACGATTCCTGTCGGTGAAGACATTGGCTTTTTACCGGGAACAGAAGAGGAAAAAATGACTCCGTGGATGGGGGCATTAATGGATAACTTGGAGGTTTTAAACCCAACGCAGGGCGGTGAATGGGGACGTGCAGCAACCGCAGATTTATTGAATACGCGAATTAAAATTCGGTCATTAAATTTTATGCGGGGGCGTACTTTTTTAAAAAGTTATATCATCTTAGATGAGGCGCAGAATTTAACCTCTAAACAGATGAAAACCTTTATTACCCGTGCAGGACCTGGTACAAAAATCATTTGTTTAGGCAATATTGCACAAATTGATACGCCGTATTTATCTGAAACCACTTCGGGATTAACCTATGTGGTTGACCGTTTTAAAAATTGGCAGCATAGCGGACATATAACACTACAACGCGGCGAACGTTCGCGTTTAGCCGATTTTGCTTCACAAGTGTTATAATATATTGTTATTCAAGTATTTTTTTGATATTCACGGCGACAGGGTTGTCGATAGGTGTTCAATAATGAACCTTTATTTCGTATTAAAAAGCCTGCATCTAGTAGGTATCATTCTGTTTTTAGGGAATATTATTGTAACAGCTTGGTGGAAAATTATGGCAGATAGAACCCGTCATCCTGCCATTATTGCCTTTGCACAACGTCAGGTCACATTAACGGATTATATTTTTACGGCAGGTGGTGCAACGCTACTCTTTCTCGCAGGTGCTGGGACTGCCATTGTGAATCATTGGGATATTATGACGGTTAAATGGCTGTTATGGGGCAATATTTTATTTGCATTATCAGGGTTGATTTGGCTATTTATTCTTATCCCTATTCAAATCAAACAAGCACGTATTGCCAGACAATTTGCTGTTGATGGCAATATTCCTGAGCATTATTGGCAATTAAGTCGTCAATGGGTGATATTTGGCGCAATTGCAACGATTTTACCCCTGCTTAATGTCTATTGGATGGTTTTCAAACCCATTTAGCATCGACCAAGTACAGATGAAGATTGCTTTAGCTTGATAAAGAAAAGATAGGATAAACGCGGATAAGGCAATCACGCTATATAAAATCTTCAAAACGTTGTGCTTTAATAACAGCAATCATTTTGATTTTTGTGCGGATGGTGAATTATGGCAAAGCAAATAGGAACGGTCACGACGATTGTCGATACAGCAATTAAAGCCGTGGGCGCAGATGGCAACGTGCGAACCTTGGCACAAGGTGATGCTGTTTTTCAAGGTGATACGATTGAAACAGGTAAGCGGGCTTATGTCAAAATTACCTTGTCAGATGGTACGTTATTCCAATTAGGGCCTTTGTCTAAAGCCAGTTTAGATAAGTTTAATTATCAGCCTGATGCACAACATGGCGAGCTTGAAAGTAGTGTTTTTATCGGGGTTTTTCGCTTTATCAGCGGAAAGATTGGCGGTGATGAACGCGGACAGCATACGACGATTAAAACGCCCGCAGCGACTATCGGCATACGGGGGAGCGAATTAGATATTGCCGTGGATGAGCAAGGCAATATGACCTTGTTACATATTTCAGGGTTAGTCGATGTTACGCCTGTGGTAGGTTTGCCTTTTAGTGTTTATCTAGCAGGCACACGGGTAGAGCTGTCTTTACACGATGCGCCCGTTGTAAGTCTCGCCGATTCAGCGTTTATCTCACAATTCCGTGCATATCTATTGCCCTTAAATGCGCATAAAACCGAAGATGAATCTTTATTGCGTGCTAATAGTGTTCATCAAAAAGAACCGTCACCAACAGAGAATGGGGAAGAAACGAATACAGAACAACAGGAAAGTTTAGGACGGCAACATTTTTCAAATTTAGCCGATCATGCACTATTAACAGTGGGAAGCAGCGCGGACAGTGCAACAACAACCGCAGCGCGTTTAGCCCATCTTTCTTCATCAATGGGAAGGAATGACGGGCAGGAAGAAAATGTCTTATTACCGCCTTTACCCTTTGGTTTATCACAGGGCAATACTAGCAATGATGTCTTGTTTAAATCGCCACTGACGACGGATGATGGCGATACCAATCGTTTTACAGAAGACCATGCCATTCTTACGCCTGTCTTATTTACAGAACCTCAGCTTATCCGCGCAGATACAGAGATATTACAAGGGCAAAATGGTACTGTTTTTAATAATCAGGATGGCTCATTCACTTATGTTCCCAATGTAGGTTTTTGGGGCGAAGATAGTTTCGGTTATCGTTTCTCACCGTTTGAAGCCTTTACCATCGTTTCTGTTACCATTGCCCGCCCACAAGTCGATATGCCACTTGTTCAAGCTGATGATGTTGTGCCGATACGGACGAATGCAGGGGGGACGCTACTCGTACAGACAGATGGCACAGTTGATTATATTCCGCCTGTCAATTTTCATGGTACGGATAGTTTTTCTTATCTCCCCGCAGGACAAAATACCCCTATTACGATTGAGTTAAACGTTGAAGCGATGAATGACGCACCGATTGCTGTGCGTGATGACTATACAGAAATTCTCAATCCTAATTTATTAACCGTTGCAGAAGACAGTGTCTTAACGATTCCTGCCGATGTGTTGTTAGCAAATGATATAGAGGTCGATAAGATTGATGGAGATGGATTATCGATTTATGCCGTATCGCCCACGGATGGCATTATCCCAACACAAGGCACTGTTGTTTTAAATCCTGATAATAGCGTGAGTTTTCAACCCACTGCCAATTTTAATGGCGAGACCATTTTTACTTATGTTGTCCAAGACAGTGACGGGGTACGGAGCAGTAGTACCGTTAAAGTTGCCGTTACGCCTGTCAATGACGCGCCATTAGTAGGTAATGATGTCTTAAACGGAGCAGGACAAAATCCTGTTACTATTCCGATTGCTCAGTTATTAAGCAATGATAGTGATATTGAAAAGCAAGTCTTAATCCTGATTGCCGTAGAAAATCCTGAAAATGGAAGCGTCGTTTTAAATCCCAACGGTACGATTACCTTCACCCCTGCGCCCAATTTTACAGGGGGGCAATTTGACTATTTAGTCAGTGATGGACAAGCTGAAAATGCCGTGAGTCGTGGCACTGTTATCATTGTGTTAGATGGTTCTGGCGTGCCAATTTTACCCATTGATGACAATAATCAACCGCCCATTACGAATAATCTAGCCCCAATTGCCAACGCTGATGGCGTGTTTCAAATGGGGACTGAAGACACTATCGTTCTGTTGGGTGCAAGCCTATTACTCAATGATATAGACCCCAATGGCGATTTATTAAGCATTAGCTCAGTCAGCTCAGGTGCTGGCGGGACTGCACGTTTAGACGCGCAAGGCAATATTACTTTTACACGCAGTGCTGATTTTACAGGGATAGGCAGTTTTAGCTACACCATCAGCGATGGACGAGGCGGAACGGCAAGCGCGACCGTGACCGTGCAAGGGGAAGTAGAGCCATTAAATTTACCGCCGATTGCGGTCAATGATGCCTTTATCACCCCTGAAAATACGGCATTAAGCATTAATCCTGCAACTTTATTGCAAAATGACAGAGACCCTGAACAAGCTGTATTAAACATTACCGCACTTGGCGGGGCAACCCATGGGACTGTGACACAAACCGCTGATGGTACAATTATATTTACACCTGTGACGGATTTTGTCGGTATTGCACAATTTAGCTATAACGTTTCAGATGGGGTTAATAACACAACGGCAACTGTACAAATTCAAGTACAACCCTTGCCAGATACACAACCGCAAGCAGTCAGCGATAGTTTTATCACAAATCATAACCAGCCCTTAAATATCAGCAGTGCGCAATTATTAGCGAATGATATACCCGCTCAAGCAACTGATATTTTGCAGATACAAAATGTTATCAACCCACAACAAGGCACTGTTACCTTAAACAGCGATGGCACAGTAACGTTTACCCCAACACAAGATTTTGTCGGCACGGCGAGCTTTGACTACGTATTAAGCAATCAACAAGGGCAACTGAGTAGCACGACCGTTACAATTAACGTTCTCCCCAATCAACCGCCAATTGCACAAGATGATGCAGACCCAACCACAAACAGCGTTGGCTTTAATCAATCGCTACTCCTAACCGCTGCAACATTATTGGCGAATGATAGCGACCCCGATAACGACCCCTTAACCATCACTCAAGTAGATAGCCGTTCTCAAGCACAAGGGACAGTAACACTCACCACTGATGGAAATGTCCTTTATACGCCTGCGCCAGATTTTAGCGGAACAGACCAATTTACTTACACCATCAGCGATGGACACGGCGGAACGGCAAGCGCGACCGTCAGCGTCTTTGTAGAAAATGCCCCCCCTGTTGCTGTGGATGACTTAGACCCCAGCGTCTTATCAACCCCAAAGAATCAAGCGATTACAATTCCCGTTGCTACCCTCCTAAGCAATGACAGCGACCCCAATAACGACCCCTTAAGCCTTGTTGCTGTAGGAGAAGCCGTTAATGGACAAGTTGCGTTTACGCTCGATGGCGCTGTGATATTCACCCCCGATGTCAACTTTGTAGGAACTGCGGGTTTTCAATACAGCATCAGTGATGGCAAAGGCGCGTTTGACACGGCTCAAGTAGCAATTACCGTTGTTGATGCCAATAGCCCACCCGTTGCCAATCCTGACACACTCAGCGCAGGATTTAATCAAACCGTATTTATTCCCGTTGCTGATTTACTTGCCAATGACACAGACCCCGATGCAACCGATATATTAAGCATCACTGAACTGATAGACGACCCTAGTAACGGCGTAACGGCAAAATTGCTGAATAACGAAATTCAACTATTCGTTGATACCTTAAGCAACAACCAATTCGACAGCATCAGTTTTAAATATATCCTCAGTGATGGACAAGGTAATCAAAGTGAAACCACAGTGACTGTAGAAGCGGATAACGTCATCAAAGGCACAGCAAACGCGGATAATTTAGCGGGAACAAATGCCGATGATATTATTCTCGGCTTAGGCGGTAATGACACATTTCAAGCCACAACAGGCAATGATATCTTGCTCGGTGGCGAAGGCGACGACTTATTTTTATTCGACCCCAGCCAAGTAGAAAATGCGATATTAAAGGGAGAATCAGGGCAAGACACCCTGCAATTAACAGGCTCGACCAGTTTAGACCTGTTACAAAATAGTAGTTTACCAAGTGGCGAGGGTTTCCAACTCAGTGGTATCGATACGATAGACATTCGTGATAGCAGCGGCGGCAATACACAACTACGCCTTAGTGCGCAAGATGTCCTAGACATATCTGATAATGGTCGCTTACTCATCGAAGGCAATACCCAAAGCTTTGTCGTCTCCAATGATGGCTGGATTAATGCGGGCGTAGAAACCTTAGGCACGGCGACATATAACCGCTACACCGCTAACGGGGCTGAATTATGGGTAAATACCGATATTGGGGGACAGTTTATTTTCTAACGTCCCGTATAACACAAAAGAATAACCCTAAAAACTCTCTTATTTAACTCAACAATAACTACTTATGTCCATTGAACTCAAACCGATTGAACAAAAACTCTCTATTACCCTAAATGAAGTTGCTCAACATCTCCCAGCAGGAAGTTTAACGCTACGTCAATTACTCACTGAAATTGGCGAACAAGGGCTACTCCTATTCTGCATTTTTCTGACTCTTCCATTCCTGATTCCCGTCTCAATTCCAGGTGTGAGCACTGTCTTTGGCACGCTCATTATCCTTATCAGCATAGGCTTACTCACTAACCGCCTGCCTTGGTTGCCTGAAAAACTCATGCAGAAATCCATTCAAACAGCTTCCTTGATTAATGCCTTAGAAAAAAGTGCGCATATTTTTGAAAAAATCGATAAATTCTCTCATCCGCGTTTAACTCAACTGACTCAAGGGACAACAGTTCTACAATTCAATGGATTCATGCTATTACTGGGTGGCATTCTCCTGATTTTCCCATTTGGCTTTGTCCCCTTTTCTAATACCTTACCAGGACTTGCAATCCTATTTCTTGCTGTTGGTATGTTGCAAAAAGATGGCTATTTTGTCCTTGCGGGCTACCTAATGAACATTTTCACCCTCATCTACTTCACCGTCCTGATTGGGGGTGCGGTGATGGCAGGGAAAGAACTCTGGTCATTATTCGGCGGATAAACAGCAATAAATTTAGCCCTGCTAAATAACCTGAGTTCGGCGAGATTCTTTTAAAAAAGACAACAGCTTGTCTGAATCAGAATTTTCAGAATTAACAGAATTTAAACCCCTTAAACCAAGAAATTAATACGAATCACGTTTTTTAATTCTGCTAATTCTGCTAATTCTGAAAATTCTGTGAATTCTGATTCAGACAAAAAAAGACCTGCTAGGTTTTGAAAACCTAGCAGACCCCTGTTTTATTTTATAAATCTTGCCGAACTTAGGTTAAATACATACTGACAGTTCTCATAACTATGCTACAGTTGCATCATAGATAAACAACGATAAAACCACTCTATAACCATGACCACTCACTATCAACACCTCTATTTAGATGGGTCTTCTGTCAATTTACCCTTTGGTAAAGTTGTTTGTATTGGTAGAAATTACGCAGAACACGCCAAAGAACTAAATAACCCCATACCCAGCAAACCCCTTTTATTTATCAAACCAAATACCGCACTCGCAGATTTACGCAAACCGCTAGAAATTCCAACTTACGGAAAAATTTGCCATCACGAATTAGAATTTGCCTTACTCATTGGAAAACCGTTAAAAAAAACAAGTGTAGAAGAAGTGCCTAATGCAATTTTAGGCTACGCCTTAGCCTTAGATTTAACCCTCCGCGATATTCAAGACGAATTAAAAGTAAAAGGTCATCCATGGGAAATGGCAAAAGCCTTTGATAATGCTTGCCCAATTTCTCCCTTCATTCCCGCCGAACAAATTCCAGACCCGCAACATATTGATATTCGCCTCACCGTAAACGGACAACTCCGTCAAGAAGGCAATACCCAACAAATGATTAATAAAATAAATGAGCTAGTTGCTTATATTTCTAATTACTTCACCCTATTACCGGGTGATGTCGTTCTAACAGGCACACCATCAGGTGTCGGCGAGTTGAAATCAGGCGATCAACTCCTATTAGAATTAGGTAACGACTACTCATTTGTAACCACTGTCGCATAAACTCATACTTTTTATCTGCTTGAAACAAAGGAAAAACCGTGCTGTATCAGCAAATTAATTATTCCCGCTTCAGTATTTTTGCAAGCCTACTCTGTGCTTCTCTCAATCTCCCAGCCACAGAAACCAACACGCCCCCCCCTGTTCCTGTACCCCCTGCACAACGTCAACTTTTTAATTACGAAGGCGTGCAATATACACAAGCAAATTTCCCTGAACGTGTCCGTCAAAGTCTTTATGAAGCTGACCTTGAATATTTTGAAAAGCAAAAGCAACTGATTGATACGGCTGTTTTTGAACTGTACGTCGATGCAGAAGCCAAAAAGCTCGGCAAAACCCGTGAAACCCTCATGGAAGAATGGTTTAAAGTAGATGAACCCAGCGAAGAAGCCGTAAAAGCGTTTTATAACGAAAATAAGGCACGCATTCCCGTCGAATTAGAGAAAGCGAAAGACCAGATTGCACAGTTCTTAAAGCAAAAACAGATACAAGAAAAGCAACTCGCTTTTATCAAAAAAATCAAAGAAGAAGGCTTCTTTGAACTACGTGTTGCCGAACCCATTGCGCCTATTGTCACCATCAACACCGCAGGTTATCCCGCAAAAGGGAATTTAAAAGCAGACATCACCATCGTTGAATTTGCCGATTATCAATGCCCGCACTGCAAACATGCTGCTGAAGCAGTCAACAAACTGATGTCGACCTTTGGCGATAAAATTAAACTGGTTTATATGGATTATCCCATTAATCAATCAGGCATTTCCCGCCTTGTCGCAGAAGGGGCTGTCTGCGCAGACCAACAAGGTAAATTCTGGGATTACCACGCCCTAGCCTTTGAACAACAAGATGCTTTAACCAAAGATTCCCCGCAAGAGTTAGCAGGGTTACTGAAATTAGATGAAGCAGCTTTCAAAAAATGCCTTGCAGAACCTGCAACAAAAGAAAAGGTACAACAAGCCGACAATGAAGCGTTACGTTTAGGCTTAACAGGAACACCTTCATTTTTTGTCAATGGTAAACTGGTGAATGCAGTTGCATTAGAAGACGAAGTGAAAGCCTTGATTAAATAAGATTAATTACGGGGTTTAACTAAAAATAACCTGAGTTCAGCGAGATTTTTTAAAAAGACAAGCATTTGTCTGAATCAGGATTTTCAGAATTCACAGAATTTAAAACCCTTAAACCAAGAAATTAATACGAATCACGCTTTTTAATTCTGCTAATTCTGAAAATTCTGATTCAGACAATAATCTCGCCGTACTCAGATTAACTTTATCACTGAGTGAGTTACCGTAATGATTGACCCAAATCAACAACGGATTGCGCATTTACAAGAAACTTTAACGGATGTTTATGAATCATTACATGCGATAGAACAAACGCTTATCTCAGAAAATGACCCGTTAAATAAATTACGTTATCAAGGATATGTCGCTGAGAAAAAACAACAAAAATTAGCCTTTGAAAATGAATTGCGCGATTTAGGCATTGACCCTTCTGCGTTTTTAAAACCGTTTACACCTAAAAATCCTTATCGGGGTTTGGCATTTTTTCGTTTACAAGACCACGCCAATTTTTTCGGACGGGAACAAATCACCGAAGATTTAAAAGCACGGGTGGAAAAATACCGTTTTATTGTTCTGATTGGCGCAAGTGGGAGCGGAAAATCATCGGTATTGCAGGCAGGGTTACAGAGCGTATTAGAGGATTCATGGTTAGTTTTAAATACCCGCCCAAGCATTGACCCATTTAAAGAATTAAGCCATAGCATTATCCCCTTGCGTTATTCAGGCGCAGAACAAGATGAAGCCTTATCGGTATTGCCTGAAAAATTAAGCAAGGGCGTTATTTCATTAGCGGATGTGTTAGAGATGACACGACGCAAACAAGATAAAGCACAGTTATTGTTAATTATTGACCAATTTGAAGAGTTATATACCCAGAATACAGAGAGCGTTCAAACCGCATTTATTCAGTGTTTACAAACCTTATTACAAGCAACAGCGCAATCATTACCGATTAAATTATTACTTGCTTACCGTGCTGATTTTACAGGGTTTGTGATTGGTAGTTTTGGTGATTTATTAAATAAAGAAGGCGCGTTATTTTTAGACCGCATGAGTGAAACCGAGTTATACGATGCGATTGAACGACCTGCGTTAAATTCAGGGGTGCAGTTAGAAGCAGGATTATTAAAGCGGATTGTTGCTGATGTGGGAGAAGAATCAGGGCGTTTGCCGTTATTGCAATTTGCATTGTCTGAATTGTGGGAAAAACAAGCAAATCGTTATTTAACTCATCAGGCTTATACCGACATCGGCGGTATTGAACAAGCTTTAGCAAAACATGCGGATGTTGTATTAAATCAGTATAAAAATCAAGAAAATGAAATCCGCCGAATTTTTATGCAGTTGATACGGTTTGGGGAAGGCACTGCGGACACGCGCCAAGTGGTGACTCAAACACGGGTAACTGATTGGCAGTTAGTCAGTGAATTAGCAAATCATCGTTTAGTGATTACGCAACAAGACGAAAAAGATGCCACGTGTACGGTGGAATTAATTCATGAGGCATTAATTAAGCACTGGCAACCTTTGCGCGCATGGATTGATGCCGACCGTAAATTTAGAGTGTGGCAAGAAGGGTTACGCCGTGATATGCAAGATAATGCGTTATTACGCGATACTCGTCTCGCCGTTGCACAAGAATGGTTAAACGAGCGGAACACGGAACTATTAGCGGAAGAAAAAGCCTTTATTCAAGCGAGTATTGCCGAGAAACAGCGCGAGGAAGCCCGCCAATTACGACAAAAACAGGCTTGGACAGTTGCTATTTTAATATTTTTAGCGGTTGCTCTAGGATTAAGTGCGTTAGCTATGTGGAAATGGCAAGAGTCTGAACAAAGCTTAGTGCAAATCCAGCAAAAAGAATTGGAAATTAATCAAAAGAAGATTGAAGTTCAAGAAAAATTCACCCAGTCCAAAATGAATCAATCCCGCATGTTAGCAGGCTTCGCCGAAATAGAATTAAATAAAGAGCATCCAATAACTGCGATGCGTTTGGCGTTAGAAGCTTTGCCCAATGCATCAGAAACTTATCCAGAACGTCCAGCTGTTGCAGAAGCGCATGATTTTTTGGTACGAGCCATGAATCGACAACATCAAGGGGTGTTTGAACATAATGATGTTGTTACAACAGCTATTTTTAATCCAGATGGCAAGACTTTTTTAACCATTGTGGACAAAAAAGGCTACATTTGGAATGTAGAAACTCGCCAATTGATAATGGTACTCTCGGGGCATACAGATGGTGTACGGTCAGCGACGTACAGCCCCGATGGCAAGCGCGTCGTCACGGCTTCCGATGATAAAACAGCGGTGGTGTGGGATGCCGAATCGGGCACACGCATTGCCACATTCAAGCATACCGATTCAGTACGGTCAGCGACGTACAGCCCCGATGGCAAGCGCGTCGTCACGGCTTCCGATGATAAAACAGCGGTGGTGTGGGATGCCGAATCGGGCATGCATATTGCCACACTTGAGCATACAGATCCTGTATGGTCAGCGATGTACAGCCCTAATAGCAAGCATGTCGTTACGGCTTCCCATGATAGTACAGCGGTGGTGTGGGATGCCGAATCGGGCACGCGCATTGCCACACTTGAGCATGGAAATTTTGTAATGTCAGCGATGTACAGCCCCAATGGCAAGTATGTCGTTACAGCTTCTGTGGATAACACAGCGGTGGTGTGGGATGCCAAATCGGGCACACGCATTGCCACACTCAAGCATACAAAAGAAGTATTATGGTCAGCGACATTTAGCTCCGATGGCAAGCGCGTCGTCACGACATCACTGGATAAAACAGCGGTGGTGTGGGATGCCGAATCGGGCACGCGCATTGCCACACTTCAGCATACCTATGGAGTAACCTCAGCGACGTACAGCCCCGATAATAGTCATATTGTAACAGCATCAGGTAATGGCTCTGCCCGCCTCTGGCTAGTCCCCCCCGATGCCATCGCCTACGCAAAAACCATGCTTCCCCCACGTTATTCAGAAGACCCCCGCGATGCAGGTATAGAAAATTTCCGCCTTACCTGCGCAGAGCGTGAACGCTTTTTCTTAGACGAAATCCCCCGTTGTCGTCGGCAATAAACCTTAAATATCCTCGATTAACATGCTAACCATCTATCCAAGTTAGCATTTAATCGACTTTGCCCCTTGTACATCTTACAAACTCAAAATAAAATCCCTACTCCGCTGTGTCTTTTGATAAAATAAAAGGCTTAATGGATTCTATAAAAAAAGTTAATCCATAAAAAACCCACCCTGTCCGTCATTGGCAGGGTACTCATGCTCATCTGTACTCTTACAAGAACGATAGAGATTTAAGGATAACTCAATGAATATACACGAGTATCAATCAAAAAAACTGTTCGCCGATTATGGCGTACCAGTGCCTAATGGGTATCCCGCTTTTAGTCCCGAAGAAGCCACACAACGCGCTCAAGCCTTAGGCGGTTCTAGTTGGATGGTTAAAGCCCAAGTTCATGCTGGCGGACGGGGTAAAGCGGGCGGTGTTAAAAAAGCCAATAGCTTAGAAGAAGTTGCAGAAATTACAAAAAGCTTAATCGGCAAGCGTTTAGTCACCCATCAAACAGGGGCAGATGGTCAACCCGTCACTTGCGTATTAGTCGAAAGCCCAAGCGCGATTAATAGCGAGTTATATTTAAGTTTATTAGTTGACCGCGCCAGCAAACGCATTGCAGTGATTGCTTCCGCTGCGGGTGGGATGGATATTGAAGAAGTTGCCGCCCATACCCCTGAAAAAATTGCCAGATTATTGATTGACCCTACTGTCGGGATTCAAGCTTATCAATGTAACGAAATTGCTTTTGCGTTAGGTTTAGATGCAACCCAACGTAAACAATTACTTTACATCCTCCCAAGCTTATATCGTTTGTTCAAAGATAAAGACTTAAGCCTTTTAGAAATCAATCCTTTAATCACGACCGATAAAGGCGATTTATTAGCCTTAGACGGTAAGATTAATCTGGATGATAACGCGTTATACCGTCATACCGATTTAGCTGCGTTATATGATGCGTCTCAAGAAGATGAGAAAGAACACCGTGCTCGCCAATTCGATTTAAACTATGTGGCATTAGATGGCGACATCGCTTGTATGGTGAATGGTGCAGGCTTAGCCATGGCAACCATGGACGTGATTAAATTACATGGTGGCAATCCCGCGAACTTCTTAGACGTGGGTGGCGGTACAAATACAGCAAAAGTAACTGAAGCTTTTAAAATCATTCTGTCTGATAGCAAAGTTAAAGCCATTCTGGTCAATATCTTCGGCGGTATCGTCCGTTGCGATATGATTGCAGAAGGCGTTATCCACGCGATGAAAGAAACAGGGACAAAATTACCTGTTATCGTCCGTTTAGAAGGGACAAACGTCGAAGCGGGTAAATCTTTATTAAGAGAAAGCGGTTTATCCGTCACTGCCGCTGACGATTTAACCGATGCCGCGAAAAAAGCAGTTAGCTTGGTTAAAGGAGCGTAAGCAGAATGAGTATTTTAGTTGATGCCAATACAAGAGTGATTTGCCAAGGCTTTACAGGCAAACAAGGGACATTCCACTCTGAACAAGCCCTTGCTTACGGTACTAAATTAGTCGGTGGTGTAACCCCTGGTCGTGGTGGTGATAAACATCTGGGCTTGCCCGTGTTTGATACCGTCAGCTCCGCAGTAAAAGGCACAGGCGCAGACGCAAGCATGATTTATGTCCCTGCTGCTTTCGCCGCTGATGCGATTTTAGAAGCTGCTGACGCAGGGATTAAAGTCATTGCTTGTATCACTGAAGGCATTCCCGTCCTCGACATGTTAAAAGTGAAAGCCACTTTAGTCGCAAACTATCCTGACGTGCGCTTAATTGGCCCTAACTGCCCTGGTTTAATTACCCCTGGTGCGTGCAAAATCGGTATTATGCCTGGTTATATCCACAAACCTGGTCGGATTGGGATTGTCTCCCGTTCTGGTACATTAACCTATGAATCAGTCAACCAAACCACATTAAACGGGTTAGGACAAAGCACTTGCGTCGGTATCGGTGGAGACCCCATCAACGGTATGAGCTTTATCGATTGTTTAGCGTTATTCGAAAAAGACCCACAAACCGAAGGCATTATTATGGTCGGTGAAATCGGTGGGACTGCTGAAGAAGAAGCCGCAGAATTCATTAAAAATAACGTTACTAAACCTGTTGTTTCCTATATCGCAGGTGTCACTGCTCCCCCCGGAAAACGGATGGGTCATGCAGGCGCAATTATTGCGGGTGGTAAAGGTACAGCACAAGCTAAGTTTGCTGCATTAGAAGCTGCAGGCGCGAGCGTGGTACGTTCTCCGACAGAATTAGGCGCGAAAATGTTAGAGCGTCTGAAATAACAGCCTTTTTTATTGACTGTTAGCTGTCTTTAAAAAGATAGTATTGAGCCTTTCTGTTGTTTATCATGAGTTGTGATAAACTGCATAAAGGCTCAATTTTTAATTGCTAGCCGTTCATCTTTTCCGAACTTTATAAGGGAGTTATCTCGTGAAGAAGATTGAAGCCATTATTAAACCGTTTCGCTTGGATGATGTGCGCGAAGCACTGTCCAATATTGGCGTAACAGGGATGACCGTGACTGAAGTCAAAGGCTTTGGACGGCAAAAAGGACACACAGAATTATATCGCGGTGCGGAATATGTAGTGGACTTTTTACCTAAAGTAAAATTAGAACTGATAGTTGCAAGTGAACAAGTAGAACCCTGCATCGATGCGATTATTCAAGCTGCACGAACAGGTAAAATCGGGGATGGTAAAATATTTGTTACGCCAGTCGATAAAATTATTCGGATTCGGACAGGCGAACAAGATAACGACGCAATTTAAGCCTTTTTATTCATTATAAAAAAGTATAAAACGTAGGATAAGCTTGCTAAAGTTTATCCTGCGTTTTTCTTTTTAAACGCACAACTCCCACGATAACCATGCAAAAAATTCATGACCGAGGCTATAAACGGTTATTTTCTAATAAAACCTTTTTTCGCCAATTGCTTCAATCATTTGTTTTAATGTCTCTTTATCTGTAGCATAATGTAATTTTCTATGACATGTTGGACAAACAGCAACGGTATTTTCTAAACTGTCTGTTCCTCCTTCGGCTAGCGGGACTAAATGATGAACCTCAATATATTTTTTACCACTAGGCATATCAAAACCCTCATAATCACAATTAGGCATTTGACATTTATACCCTGCCTTTCTTTTTACATAAACATTTATTTTATTATTCCTTCTAAAAGTGGTTATAGTAGTAGTGATTTGTTGAGTTGGTTCATCTGTAGTAGTGATTTGTCGAGTAGTTGGTATCCCCTCCTCTAAAAAACCAATATTTATTTGCTCATAAATAGCTTCTCGAATTGCATTATCATCCATATTTAGTCCAGCCAATTTAGACAAGTTAAATATAAAGATATCATAACCATCGGTTGCAAATATGATTTTACCATTTTGAGTTAAATATGGTATGATTTCCCTTCCCATTCGTATTTCGGGCGGTCTGCCAGAGCCTGTTCGCTGACTTCCATAAAAAGAAGCCTTCAATTCTTGATCTGAAACTAACACTCTAACACTAATTATCTCCTTGGCATTTCCATTTGCTGATGGTTGTATTCTTAGATGCTCAAAAACCTTTAGTTGTTCCTTGTTAACAATATAAGCTTGTTTGTTAATATCTGTACATGAGATATCTTTTGTACCTACTACTTTAAAAGTGTCTTCAATAAACTCAATTAGCTCTGCTTCCGTCATTTCTATTTCCAGTATATTCTATTACTTCAATAATCTTTAACAGTAATTATTAAAAAATCATAGTTTTATTAATAAAACCCCACACTATTGACAATATTAATGTATTTTGGAGAAAAATTGAAATGCATTCATACTTTTTATTATATAACTAATTGTAAATATGTAAAAACTTGCAACTGATAGTAGAGTATGGTCGTCGGACAGTCACAGATTACGAAAGTTTAGAGCGCGTTTATCAAGATAAGTATGAGGTCAAAGAAATGTTAGACAGAGCAATGGAACGGATGCGAGAACAGTTTAAGGCTGAAGGAAGATTAGAAGGTAAGCGCGAGGGGAGATTAGAGGGCTTAGAAGAAGGTGTATTTAAAGGAAAAGCAGAAGCCTTAATTATGCTGTTAGAAAATCGGTTCGCACCTTTGACGATAGAAGAGAAAGAACGTTTATTTCAGCTTACTCATGAAAAACTCGTGGATTTATTGATAAAACTCTACACAATTGACAATATTGATGTATTTTGGCGAGAAATTGAAACACATTGAGATTTTTCTCTATGACTTACTGTCAATATGAGGTCAAAGAAATGTTAGACAGAGCAATGGAACGGATGCGAGAACAGTTTAAGGCTGAAGGAAGATTAGAAGGTAAGCGTGAGGGGAGATTAGAAGGTAAGCGCGAGGGGAGATTGGAAGGTAAGCGCGAGGGGAGATTAGAGGGCTTAGAAGAAGGTGTATTTAAAGGAAAAGCAGAAGCCTTAATTATGCTGTTAGAAAATCGGTTCGCACCTTTAACAGTGGAAGAGAAAGAACGTTTATTTCAGCTTACTCATGAAAAACTCGTGGATTTATTGATAAAACTCTACACAATTGACAACATTGATGTATTTTGGCGAGAAATTGAAACACATTGAGATTTTAGTGTTAAGTTACCATAAATATAACTATGAAAACCATCCATGATAGAGGATATAAACGACTCTTTTCCAATAAAACCTTTTTTCGCCAATTACTACAATCATTTGTCCCAGAACCTTGGGTGCAAGAAATTGATTTTGAAAGTAGTGAGCGTTTAGATAAATCGTTTGTTTCACAACATTACAAAGAAACGGAAAGCGATTTAATTTATAGGGTGAAATTTAAAGGTGAAGAGGCATATGTTTATATTCTGCTAGAATTTCAATCGCGTGTCGTTTGGTTTATGGCATTGCGTGTTTTACACTATATCTGTAGTTTCTGGCTAGACTATGCAGAAAGTCACCCAAAAATCAAAAAGCTCCCGCCTATTTTTCCAATTGTGTTGTACAACGGCGAAAAGAGATGGACAGCCCATACCAATCTACGTGATATTTTAGAAAAACCTGAGTTATTAGATAAATATACCCCTGACTTTCGTTTTTTCAAAATAGCCGAAAATGAATACCCTCAAGAACGACTCTTGCAAATTAAAAATGTGGTTTCTACTTTATTCCTTGCAGAAACTTATCCTAACGATATAGAACTGCTAAAAACAAAAATACTAGACTTATTCGATGATGAGGCAGAGAAAGAAGCAACGTCTTTATTACTGAACTGGTTTTTACAACTTGTAGAACATGGTCGCCGTCCAGTAGAAGACTACACAAATCTAGAGCAAGTGTATCAAGATAAATATGAGGTGAAAGAGATGTTAGACAGAGCCATGGAACAAATGCGCGAAAAATTCAAAGCAGAAGGCAGACTTGAGGGAATTTTAGAGGGCAGACGTGAGGGCAAACGAGAAGGCAGACGTGAAGGACTAGAGGAAGGTGTTTTTAAAGGAAAAGCTGAAGCCTTAATTACCTTATTAGAAACCCGTTTCGCACCTTTGACAATAGAAGAGAAAGAACGTTTATTTCAACTTTCTCATGAGAAACTTATAGAATTGTTGATAAAGTTCTATCAAATTGACAATGTCGCGGCTTTTTGGCGTGAGATTGAAACGCATTAATTCAAGATATTAAGTAAATATTAAAAAATGTTATGAAGTCACACGTGATAATAGCGGTGTGATTTTTATTTTTATCCTTGTGAATGACTGAATGAATAATGACTAATCTGATTACTGAATGGGTACGCCCAGAAATTCGCCAATTGAATGCTTATCATGTTCCGCCTGCGCATAAGATGATAAAACTTGATGCGATGGAAAACCCTTATCGTTGGGATGCAGATTTAATTGAACAGTGGTTAAATGTGTTACGTGAGGCGCAGTTAAATCGTTATCCTGACCCTACTGCGAATAGTGTTAAAGGGGGATTACGTCGTGTTATGCAAATCCCTGATGAATTGGATATTTTATTAGGCAATGGTTCTGATGAAATTATCCAATTACTTGCTTTAACCGTTGCTGAACAAAATCGCGTTGTGCTTGCGCCTGAACCCAGTTTTGTGATGTATCGGATGATTGCAACGTTTACGAATATGCTATATGTGGGTGTACCACTACATTCAACGGATTTTTCTATCGATTTAGAAACATGGTTAGCCGCTATTGCGAAACATCAACCTGCTTTAACGTTTATCGCTTATCCTAATAATCCAACGGGTAACACTTTTTCTCAGCATGAGATTGAAAAAATTATTCAGGCAACAAAAGGCTTAGTGATTATCGACGAGGCTTACGAACCATTCTCCGAACACAGTTTATTATCATTGGTTAGTCGTTATCCAAATGTTTTATTAATGCGAACGCTCTCGAAATTAGGGCTTGCTGGTTTACGTTTAGGCATGTTAGTAGGGTCGCCAACGTGGTTAAATGAAATTGATAAGGTTCGTTTACCCTATAATATCAATGCATTAACTCAGCTTAGTACCGAGTTTGCCTTACAACATTATCAGGTGTTGAAAAAACAAACGGAGCAAATTAAGCTCGACCGCACTCAGTTATTAGCGGATTTACGTGCTATTAAAGCCGTTCACGCATGGGATAGTCAGGCAAACTTTATTTTGTTTCGTGTTCCAAATGCAAAAATGGTTTTTGAACATTTAAAACAGCAAGGAATTTTAATTAAATGTTTGGATGGTGGACATCCGTTATTAGCAAACTGCTTACGTGTCACGGTCGGCACTGCGGATGAAAATCAGGCATTTTTGACAGGGTTAAAACTTGCTTTAGCGAATGTATAACTATTTTTAATCTTAGACCTGTTAAGCTTCAAAAGCCTAGCGGGTCTATTTTTTAGATAAAACTAAATGGGGCTGATTAAATGACTCATGTTGATGTGGGGCAAAGGTTCTACTGTGACCTCATCACCTGCACGGACTTCAGTACATTCCATCGGTAGGATAATAAAACAGTTCGCTTGACTCATAGAGCTAAGAATACTAGAGCTTTGTTTCCCTGTAGAACGGACTTGTAAACGTCCTTCTGCGTTGTATTCTAAAATACCGCGTTGAAACTCTGTACGCCCTGCTAATTTTTTGAGCGGTGTTATACAGGGCACTCGCAACTGTAAGCGAAAAGGAGGCGACATCCCCATTAATTGCCACAATGCAGGTTGTAAAAACGCATAAAAACTAACCATCACAGAAACAGGATTACCAGGTAAGCCAAAAAATAGGGCTTGTTGAATGCGCCCAAAAGTGAGCGGTCGCCCTGGTTTCATGGCAACTTTCCAAAAATTCACCTCGCCAATACGGCGCAAGGTTTCTACGACGAAATCGGCTTCGCCAACAGATACCCCACCAGAGGTAATAATCACATCACTTTGTTGCGCTGCTTGTAAAAAAGCGCGTTCAACAACGTCAGGTTTATCACGAATAACACCTAAATCAATCACATCAACGCCAAGCTGAACTAGCATACTGTAAAGCGTATAACGGTTACTATCATAAATTTGCCCAATGCTTAAGGGTTCACCCAACGTATTCAATTCGTCCCCTGTTGAAAAAAACGCGACTCGCAAACGGCGCACGACTTGTACTTCAGGAATACCTAAAGATGCGAGCAAGCCAATGTCTGCCGCAGTTAATTGTCGCCCCCGATTTAAAATTCGTTGACCAATTTTTACATCTTCACCGACATGACTGATAAATTGCCCTGCCCGATTCTCCCCTGCATGAATACGGATAGTTTTACCTTCTACTTCAACATGTTCCTGCATAATGACCGTATCTGTTCCTTCAGGCAATACGCCCCCTGTAAAAATACGTACACATTGCCCTGTAAGAACCTCGTGTTCAAAAGGATGTCCCGCAAAAGAACTCCCTATAATTTGCAAACTGGCAATCCCTACAATGGGCAAATCTTCGCCACGCACAGCGTAGCCATCCATGGCAGAATTTGGGTAAGCAGGTACGTTTAAAGCAGAATAAATATCCGTTGCTAAGACGCGACCTAACGCGCTACGAATAGCAACTTGTTCATAACCTTGTATCGGTTTTAATGTATTTTGAATTCGTTCTAATGCAATATCTACGGTGATAGATTCTGTATCATAGTCATCTAAGCAAGTGGGTGGTTTTAAACTCATTATAAAAACTCTTTCGTTATATGTTGTTAGAAATGGGTGAAATCCTACACAATATGAAGTATAAAGCGCGTATTTACACCAGACAATGGAATAAATAATGCTTTAAATTTATCTTAAACTATGAAGTTTCAATATAATCATTGCATTAGGATTATTTTTGTAATATATTGAAGTTAATTAAGTTTTTTATAATAAACTGTTGCGAGATACAAAAAATGTTTAGAACAATGACAGTGAATACCCGACTATGGATAGGGTTTGGTATCATGATTATTTTTATGCTCCTTATAGGCGTATCAGCGATTATTCAAATACATGCTGTGTCAAATTTGACGAATATGCTCTATAAACACCCGCATACGGTAATACGGAGTATTTTAGAAGTTCATGGCGAAATATGGCGGATTCGCAATAACATGAAAGAACTGGCTTATCTAACTGATAATGAAGGTGAAAAAACACAGAAGATAGTGGCAGAAAACCGTGATATTGATAAAAAAGTTTTTTTATTATTCGATGTTTTAAAAGAGCGTTATTTAGGTAATCAACAAGACATTACTGACTTAAGAGCAGAATTTACAGAGTGGGTAGAAACTCGAGAAAACATCTACACCTTGCCATCCACTAAAAAAATGCAAGCAGTTCAAGCAGGTGAAGGAGCGAATAGTTTTGCTGTGATGTTATCTAACGTGCAAAAAGTCATTAATTTTGCAAGTAATCGTGCAAACAGCTTTTTAGACAATGCCAATAATGAAGCTTATAAATCTACCATTTGGGTATTTGCCATTGTCTGTAGCGTGATTTTTATCGGTCTTTGGGCTGCATTTAGTATTTCTCGTTCAATCACCGTACCATTGCGCCACGCCGTGCAAGCCATAGAGGCGATTACACAAGGGAAATTTGATAGCGTCATTCGTGTTTTTCAATTGGATGAAATCGGGAAATTATTACAATCTTTTTCTATCATGCAGACACAACTCCGCGAACGAATTCAGCGAGATAGGGAAATTATGGAAGAGGCTTTGCGGATTAAACAAGCCGTTGATAGCAGCATAACCAGTGTGATGATTATCGATAGCCAGTTTAAAATTATTTATCTGAATAAATCCGCACATGCTTTATTTAAACGCATAGAAAATAACTGTTATAAAGAGTTACCACATTTACAAACTGACCAGTTGTTAAACCAAAATATTGATGTGCTGTATAAAAACCCCACGCAACAGCGCGATATTTTACGGAACTTAAACAATAGTTTACGGACTAAATTTAATTTAGAGCATTTACATATTGATTACATGATTACGCCTGTTTTTAACGAACAAGGTGAAAAAATTGGTTATGTCCAAGAGTTTTTTGATCGCACGTTAGAAGTAGCAACAGAGCAAGAAATTAATGTTGTGATTCAAGCCGCTTCACAAGGGGACTTTAGTCAGCATATTAATTTAGATAATAAAACTGGATTTTTTAACACGTTTAGTGCGGGTGTTAATGTCATTATGGATTATAACCAGCAGGCAATTCAGGATTTAATGCGAATTTTTTCTGCATTGGCAAAAGGAGATTTAAGCCAAACGGTTGAAAATGAATATGTTGGTGCATTAGAGCAGTTAAAAAATGATGTCAATGCCACCATTAGCAAAATCACCGCAGTGATGCGTGTTATTCAAGAATCTGCCGAAACGGTCAATACGGCTTCCGAAGAAATCATGATTGGCAATACCAGCTTAAGCCAACGAACTGAAGAGCAAGCCGCTGCTTTAGAGGAAACCGCTGCTAGCATGGAAGAGATGACAAGCACGGTACAACAAAATGCAGATAATGCACATCAAGCAATGCAGTTAGCCGTTATCGCACAAGACCGCGCAGATACAGGTGGTAATATTGTGAATCAAGCGATTACAGCAATGGAACAAATCAGTAAAAGTAGCCATCAAGTCGCGGATATTATTGGAGTGATTGATGAAATTGCCTTTCAAACCAATTTATTAGCTTTAAATGCTGCAGTTGAAGCTGCTCGAGCAGGCGAGCAAGGACGCGGTTTTGCGGTTGTTGCGAGTGAAGTCCGTCAACTTGCACAACGTAGCGCGAATGCAGCAAAAGAAATTAAAGGCTTGATTCGGGACAGCTTGCAAAAAGTCAGCGATGGAACACGCCTGACAAATCAATCAGGACAAACTTTAGAACAGATTGTACTCTCTGTTAGAAAAGTGAATGATATTATTGCAGAAATTTCAGCCGCAACACAGGAACAATCAGCGGGCATTCATCAAGTGAATAAAGCCATCACACAAATGGATGAAATGACTCAACAGAATGCGGCATTAGTAGAAGAATCTGCCAGTGCGAGTGAATCAATGCGTTTACAAGCACAAAAATTAAAAGAGTATGTCAACTTTTTCTCGTTTGCAGAAGAGGCATAGTTTTATAACGCCTTTGCATCTATCCCCTTTTATCTCAGTAAAAAATGATAAAAGGGGATTTTTTCAGCGTTACTACCATTATTTTGCTAAAAAATACCGCATATCATCAAAACAGTGTTTTATTATAAAATCATCTTATATGTATAGTCGCATTGCCCATCCGCTTTCTCTACTGACCCGCCGTTAAGGATTTGTAGCCTTTCATGTTGACCCCGTATATTAAAAAAATTCTGCAATCGCGTGTGTATGACGTGGCAGAAAAAACCCGCCTTGATTACGCGAAAAATTTATCGAACCGTTTGCATAATCACATTTGGATTAAGCGTGAAGATATGCAACCCGTGTTTTCTTTTAAAATTCGGGGTGCTTATAACAAAATTGCAAATTTACCCGCCGATTTATTAGCAAAAGGCGTTATTGCCGTTTCAGCAGGCAATCATGCACAAGGGGTTGCTTTATCCGCAACGCGCTTAAAAATTCCAGCGGTTATCGTCATGCCAACCACTACGCCAGAGATTAAAGTGCGCTCAGTTCGCAATTATGGGGTTGAAGTCGTTTTACATGGCACTACTTTTGACGAAGCCTACCAACACACTCAGCAGTTAATGCAAGAACGTGCTTTAACCTTCATCCCGCCTTATGACGATTTAGACGTGATTGCAGGGCAAGGCACAATTGGCATGGAGATTTTACAGCAACATAGCGAACCTATCAGCGCGATTTTTGTCCCCATTGGGGGCGGTGGTCTGATTGCAGGAATTGCGGCTTATGTTAAGTATTGTCGCCCAGAAATTAAAATGATTGGTGTCGAGCCTGAAGAATCTGCATGTATGTATCAAGCCTTACGTGCAGGCGAGCGGGTGACGCTTGCCCAAGTGGGCTTATTTGCCGATGGCGTGGCAGTGAAACAAGCGGGACGATTACCGTTTGAATTAGCACGGCATTATGTGGACGATATTTTATTAGTCTCAACGGATGAAATTTGTGCGGCAATTAAAGATATTTTTGAAGATACACGCACGGTGACTGAACCCGCTGGCGCGTTGGCATTAGCAGGATTAAAACGCTATGTACAAGAAAATAATTGTAAAAGTCAGCATTTAGTCACCATTGCCAGCGGTGCAAATATGAATTTTGACCGTTTAGGCTATGTGACAGAACGCACAGAAATCGGGGAAAAACGGGAGGTTTTATTAGCCGTTACCATTCCTGAACGGCGCGGCAGTTTCCGCGAGTTTTGCCATACCATTGGTTTACGCGCCATTACTGAATTCAATTATCGCTATGCAGATGCCCATGATGCGCATGTTTTCGTAGGGCTACGCTTGACACAAGGGCAATCAGAAAAACAGCAATTGCTCGCACAATTAGCCCAACAAGGCTATGCCGTAGTCGATATGACGGATAATGAAATGGCAAAATTACATATTCGTCACTTAGTCGGTGGACATGGGCAAGGTGTTACAGATGAACGTTTATATCGCTTTGAATTTCCAGAAAGACCAGGCGCATTATTACACTTTTTAACCACCATGGGACACCGCTGGAATATCAGCTTATTTCACTATCGCAATCATGGGGCGGCAGAAGGTCGGGTATTAGTTGGCATTCAGGTTGCTGAGGCGGAATTAACCGAGTTTAACGCATTTTTACAAAAACTCGCTTATCCTTCTTGGGCTGAAGTTAATAACCCCGCATACCATTTATTCTTACAATAGGTTAGCTATGACAATTCAGTATTCTTTGCATGATTATAATGAACACCAAGTTTTAAAAGTTCCGTTCAATTTAGTCGTTACGACGGTTTACGCGCTTAAATATGTACTGATTTTATTCATTTTACCGATTTTATTTAACTTTCTGCCCGCAATGAGTGATGCAGGCAAGTTGGTTATTCCTTACATTACTAAATTTGCACATAAACCTGAAAATTTAACGTTTCTGACTCCTTCCATTCTCGCGTTACTGGTCTTTATTCCCATGTTCAAACGCGCACCGAGTACGCCTGAAAACTCATGGATGCGAAAAATTTGGACAAAAGGACGGACTTTATTAATCAGCAGCTTTAGTATTGATATATTCCTGATTCTTGCTTTTTTACTGTTGGGGCTTAGACAATTTGACGGCGTTATTTTAGGCGTTTTATATATTGATATCATGCTCCTCATTTATGTCATTCGCTCTAAACGGTTACGTGATGTTTTTCAAGAGTTTCCAGCGTATGAACGTCCTAAATAACGTCACTGTTCCGTCATGATTTCGTTATACCCTGTCGTATCTATATCTAACAAGTAATAATGAGGCTTTACAGCCTTATTCATGATTCATGGCTTTACTTTTTTACTAAAGGATAATTATGAGAAATGTCACTGTTGCCGCGACCCAAATGGCATGTACTTGGGATTTAGACAGCAATGTTGCCCGCGCAGAAACATTAATTCGTCAAGCGGCTGCACAAGGGGCTAATATTGTCCTCATTCAAGAACTGTTTGAAGCCCCCTATTTTTGCAAAGACCAAGACCCCAAACATTTTAAATTAGCGCAACCATTTCAAGATAATCCGTTATTAGCACGGATAAGCCAGCTAGCGAAAGAATTAAATGTCGTCCTGCCTATCAGCTTTTTTGAGCGAGCCAATCGAGCTTATTTTAACTCCCTCGCCGTGATTGATGCGGATGGAACGATTATGGGTTTATACCGTAAATCGCACATTCCTGATGGACATGGTTATCAAGAAAAATACTATTTCTCACCGGGTGATACAGGTTTTAAAGTCTGGCAAACCCGTTTTGGCACGATTGGGATTGGTATTTGCTGGGATCAATGGTTTCCTGAAACCGCGCGAGTCATGGCATTAATGGGCGCGGAATTACTCTTTTATCCAACCGCGATTGGTTCAGAACCACAAGACGCAAGCATTGATTCTGCGGGACATTGGCAACGCACCATGCAAGGTCATGCCGCTGCGAATTGCATCCCCGTGATTGCCTCTAACCGTATCGGCAAAGAAGAGGGCGACACCTGTGCGATAACATTCTATGGTTCTTCCTTCATTGCGGGGGCTGATGGCGGTATGATTACCACGGCAAATCGAACCGATGAAACGATTTTAACGACAACGTTTGATTTAGATAAATTAAATGAGATTCGCACCGCATGGGGTTTATTCCGTGACCGTCGTCCTAATCTCTATGGCGCAATTGCAACGTTAGACGGGTTAAGTCAATAAGATACTTACTTTTAAATTGCTAACGCTCTAAACTACAAAAGCCTGACAAATCATATTAAGAAATGTCAGGTTTTTTTGTTCCTTTTTTTCACCTTTCACACTGTGTATGGCTATGGATAATTTACGTTTTTTTAAAAGTTCTTTTTGGGTTACAGGTATCGGATTATTTCTAGGGCTTCTTTTGGGATATTTTTATACCAATACCATCACAGGCGCACTGTCTAGTTTATTCATCGTCGCCATTCTCGCAGTTTTAGAAGTCTCACTCTCATTTGATAATGCGGTTGTTAATGCAAAAGTATTAAACAATATGACCGACGTTTGGAAACATCGCTTTATCACATGGGGGATGTTGATTGCCGTTTTTGGAATGCGTTTAATCTTTCCCCTACTGATTGTTGGGGTTGCCGCTCATTTAAATCCTATTGCAACGTTAAATTTAGCGATATTTAATCCTGAAAAATATGCCGAAATTTTAACCGCTGCACATATTCAAATTTCAGGCTTTGGCGGTGCATTTTTGGCAATGGTTGCCTTACGCTACTTTTTTGATAAAGAAAAAGATATTCATTGGGTAAAATTGATTGAAGAGCCATTAACCAAAGTCGGACGGATTGCAGCGGTTGAATTAGGTTTAGTTTTATTCTTAATGTACCTTGTTTCCTCAGAATTACCCGAACATGAAGCCCATCAATTTTTAGTCGCGGGAATTTTTGGTTTAATCACCTACATCATTGTCGACGGTATTGGCGCGCTGATGGAAATAGATGAAAAAGATATTGAAAGTATGCACAAAGCCAGTGCTGCGATGTTTGTTTATTTAGAAGTATTAGACGCAAGTTTCAGCTTTGATGGTGTCATTGGTGCATTTGCGCTAACCAATAATATCTTTATTATTATGATAGGCTTAGGTATCGGGGCAATGTTTGTGCGTTCTTTAACGATTATGTTAGTAGAAAAAGGCACATTGGCAGAATATCGTTATTTAGAACACGGCGCATTTTACGCAATCGCCATTCTTGCCTTTATTATGTTGACGGATAGCTTGTTACATATTCCTGAAGTCATCACAGGTTTAGCGGGTGCTTGCCTAATCGGGCTTGCTATTTGGTCATCTGTGGTTTGGAAGCGTAAACACGTGGCAGAGTAAGATTTAATTTAACCTGAGTTCAGCGAGATTTTAAAAAAAGACAAGCAATTGTCTGAATCAGAATTCACAGAATTTTCAGAATTAGCAGAATTTAAAACCCTTAAACTAAAAAATTAAGGTGAATCATGCTTTTTAATTCTGTGAATTCTGATTCAGACAAACAGAGACCTGCTAAGTTTTCAAAACCTAGCAGGTCTCTGTTTTATTTTATCTCGTAAAACTCAGGTTAATTTAACGCGAGTACGGCGAGATAATAGATATAAAACAGAGGATTAATGATAAAAGCAGAATAAAAGCGGAATGGAAGAAATAAAAAGTTGTACCTAAAGGAAAAGTAAGAATAATGGAACATCACTAAACGCCCACCCCCACTTTCCAAAGGTACAACCATGGATATGATAACAATCCTGTTCTGCTCAATCGACGACTTTTGTAATCGGAAGTGATGACCTTACTGGTCGGGTCAGTTATCAACGGTTTGTTGAGTTATCCCAGTCAGTGATGATACCGCTCAGTGCTTACTTGCACAGTCGGCGGGTAAACTCTCGCGGGATTGCCTTCATTGACTCAACCCCGTTAAAGGTTTGCCACAATCGGCGAATTTCACACCATAAAACCTTTGCAAACCTCGCACAACGGGGGAAGAACTCTATTGGGTGGTATTTTGGCTTTAAATTGCATTTAGTCATTGATGATACAGGGGAATTAATCTCCTTTTTTCTCACCGCTGCGAATTTTGATGACCGCAAGGGCTTAAGGGCGATGACGCAATTTATTCAAGGCAAGTTATACGGTGACAAGGGCTGTATTTCTAAGGCATTAAAGGCTACTTTGAAAACGCAAGGCATTGAATTAATCACGGGTGTCCGTAAAAACATGAAAAAAGAGCCGCTCAGTGAATTTGATACGATAATGCTAAAAAAACGCTCCTTGATAGAAACCGTCATCGGTCAACTTAAATCATTCACTCAGATTGAACATACGCGCCATCACAGTGTCTTGGGATTTATGGTCAATGTCATTGCGGGGCTTATTGCCTATACTTGGAAGCTCCTTAAGCCTTCTTTGATGTCTCGTATCAATCCCAAACTTGATGATGGCTTTAATTTGTTAAATCCTTCTCAACCTATTTTTATTTAAGTCATTTTTCGCCGTACTCGCGTTAATTTACTTTCATTCACTGCTTGGATTTAAAGGTTGATTGTAAAAGCGATAACATCCACGTCCTGCTTTTTTTGCGTCATACATCGCTAGGTCGGCAAATTTCACCAATTGTTCTAAATCCTGCCCATCATCAGGATAGGTGCTGATGCCAATACTTGCAGATATATGTACGGTTTCTGCATTCAGTGTAAACGGTTCTTGTAGTGTATTAATAATCCGTGTTGCCATTAATCCTGCATCTTTAGGGTGTTGTAATTCGGTTAATATCACCGTGAATTCATCCCCGCCTAAACGAGCGACTGTATCTGTTTCGCGGACGCTGGCTTTTAACCGCTCGGCAATTTGTTGTAGTAATAAATCACCAACGGCGTGACCTAAGTTGTCATTAACGGGTTTAAATCCATCAATATCAATAAATAATAGGGTAAATAAACGTTGATGACGATTAGCCCATGCTCGCGCTTGTATTAAATTATCGTGAAATAATAAACGATTGGGTAATCCTGTTAAGGAATCGTAATTCGCTAAATAGCGGGTGTGTTCAATATCTTCTTGTAGGCGAGATATATCGCTAAGAATCGCCATGTATTGCAAGGGTTTTTTCTGTTCGTCGGTAATCAGTGAAATACTGAGCCATGCAACGTAAAGTTCTCCATTTTTTTTACGATTCCAAATTTCTCCTTGCCAATGTCCTGTTTGTTCAATGCTTTGCCAAATCTTTTGATAAAAGGCTTTATCATGTCGTCCTGAGGCAAGAAAGTGGGTATGTTTGCCTAAGACTTCTGCAACGGGGTAGCCTGTGATGCGGCTAAAAGCAGGGTTAGCGCGGAGTAGTTGGTGATTTAAATCGGTAATAAAAATACCATCGGCGGTGGTTTCAAACACGGTTGCAGTCAGTTGTAAATCTTGTTCTGCTTGTTTTTGTGCACTGATGTCTTCAATCATCCAAATATCGCCTTTTTCGAGCGAATTGGCATCAACGGTTGTGCCTACTAAACGCGCCCAAAAAGGTTTTTGTTTCTTTGTGTGCATCAGATATTCTGTGGTGAAATTTTCTCCACGCGCAAAGTGGGCACTGGCTTGTTGGCTGATATAGGAGTAATTATCAGGACGAGCGCATAGTTGTTCGAAAGTCATTTGATACAGTTCATCAGTGCTATATCCCAATAAACTGGCTAATTTGCGATTGACGCGGATAAATTGACCTTGTTTAACGTAAGCAATCCCAATAATGCTGTTTTCTAAAATAATTTCTAATTCACTGACGGTATCACGCAATTCAGATTCAAGGCGATATCGTTCTGTAATATCGATAGAAACGCTAACTAATCCTGTGATTTGTTTTGTGTCGTCGATGAGGGGGATGTATTTATTTTCTAGGACGATGTCGGATAATTTGGTTAGATTACTGAGGGTGTTACCTGTGTTTAATGCTAGTTGAATACAGTTTAATTCTTGTGGGAATCGATATAAGACGTTGTAAATCGATTGCCCTACCAATGCATCACTTTTATGCCCTAAGAGTGACAGGGATTTCCCTTGTGAAAATTGAATTGTGCCTGATTTATCGATGACGGTTAGGATTATCGGTGCAACATTAATCACAGCTCGCAAGCGTTCTTCACTTTGGCGTAATGCTTGTTCTGCTTGTTTTCGGGCGGTAATATCGCGAGTAATGGCATAGACGCTTTGTTGTTCGACACGCGGGTAGGCTGTCCAAGAAACCCATCGGTAATGTCCATCTTTACATAGCCAGCGATTTTCAAAATCAAAAATAATGTTGCCTTCCATCATTTTACGCATCACTTGGCGGGTTATATGATGGTCGTCAGGATGTACAAAATGCAAAATGGGTTGGGCTAATAGTTCTGTTTTTGTCCAACCTAATACCCGTTCCCATGCGGGATTTAGTTCGATAAATCGTCCCTGAAAATTGCTAATGGATTGCATATCAACTGAGAAATTAAATAAACGGCTACGTTCTTCTTCAACTTGTTTGCGTTCAGTAATATCAATTAATGTGGTTAAAACCAGCAGTTGTCCATTGGTTTGTGGCAGGCATGAGCTGGTAAACAGGATATCTAATTTTTTACCTTGACGATTTTGAATGTGCCATTCGCCTTCGGTCTCTCGTTGTTGGCTTAATAATGCTTGGTAACGTTTACGCCATGTGGCGTGTTTTGTATCGGGAATAATATCTGTAACACAATGCCCTAATAGTTCATCTGCTTGGTAGCCATATAATTGACAGTATGCAGGGTTAACCCGCACAAAACATCCTTGTTCATCGGTCACACAAATGCTGATTTTACTGACATCAAAAATGGTGGTTAATAAAGCTTGGCTTTCTTGTAAGGCGTATTCAATGCGTTTATGTTCTGAAATATCGACATAAATGCCGACAATTCGATAAGGCACTTCTTGCGCATCCCACAGTGCAGCCGCACGAATTAATATCCAGCGATAACTTTGGTCTTTATGTTTTAAACGATATATTCCTTCATAATCGGTAATCCTTTTATCTAAATAGGCTTCTAGGGTATTCCACATTCGTGCAAAATCGTCGGGATGTACAAAACGACTGATTTCGTCTAATTCGTCTGGAATTTCATTATCTTCATAGCCTAACATTTGTTTCCAGCGAATAGAGATATGCACTCGATTGGTGAGTAAATTCCAGTCCCACATGCCATGATTCGCGCCTTGCATGGCAAGTTGAAAACGTTCTTCACTGTCTCTTAATTGTTGTTCTACCTGCTTTTGCGCGGTAATATCTGTTGCAACGGCATAATAATAGGGATGTTCTGCAATCGTATTGAGCGACCATTGCAACCAGCAATAATGCTCCTTATCGATGCGCCAGCGAGCGATAAAATTCAGACAAGTTTGTTGTTGTTGAGAGGCTAGGTCTAAGAGTTGTTGAATATTGGCTTGTTCATCAGGATGCAACCATGTTAATAAGGAAGTATTAACAATCGCTTGTTTTCCTAAATGTGTTTCCCACGCAGGATTAGCTTGGATAATCGTACCCGTTGTATCGATGATACAAAGTAATGCAGCAACGTGATTAAAAAAATCATGAGCAGTAGGGGCATGGGTTGCCATAAAAGTTTTTACAACTCGCGTATTAAAAAAGTATGCTGATAATCAGGCTTAATTGCTTGAGTAAACAGTTATTATCTATTCATCCACCGCAATGTATTACCTTATCATAATCAACGATGAAAGCGGGATAATCTAAAAATCTAACTTGAATCATTCAAGGTTTATTAAATAGTGTTTGTATAACAGTATGTTAGTTATCATTAAAAGTGATAGACATACGTATGTTATTTATAAAAACTTGTCAAACTTAGGTAACTTACGTTATCAAATCCTGCTTCATTTTCCTGTCATAAGATATATTAAACCATAATTTAATCTGTTCTTTTTTTATTTGACTATAGGCATAAATGGCTTACTTTCATCAGCTCAAGCCTTGTGTTATGTTCCTTTACCCGTATAAGGGCAGGCAGTAGGACAAGAATCCATTTAAAATAATGAATATGTCCGTTGTGAAGCATTAAGATAAATAATCGTTCAGGGTCGTTGCGTGGTATGGCTAGTGTTGATAAAGAGGATGAAGCAGACGAACAAGTGCTGTTTCGTGCAATGATGGAGAAATCAGGGGTTGTTCCAAATCCGCCCGCTAATCGGGTGTTAGACATGCCACCGCGTCCCCGCCCTATTCCACGCCAACGGTTTTTAGAAACGGAACAGGTCAAAGTAGATATGTTGTCCGATGCTTACGACCCTGCTGAGTTGGAAACGGGCGAAGAATTATTATTTCTGCGTGCAGGTATTCAGCAAAGTTTATTCCGTCGTTTACGACGTGGGCAGTTAAGTGTTGAAACTGAGCTAGATTTACATGGTATGACCGTGCCCATTGCGCGGGAAGCCATTGCTGAATTTTTACGTTATTGTCAAAGTCGTAACATTCGCTGTGTGCGAATTATTCACGGCAAGGGCTATGGTTCATGGCAAAAACAGCCTATTTTAAAAGTAAAAGTGAACCATTGGTTACGTCAACGTGATGAGGTGCTGGCTTTTTGTTCGGCACGCCCTGTTGACGGGGGGACAGGAGCTGTCTATGTGCTGTTAAAGCATGGATAAGAACAGAGTAGCGTTTCTACCCTGTTCTTTAAAAAAACTATTTGGCAAGTTTCTGTTTATCTAGCCAATTGAGTATGTAATCTGCAACGGATTGCCAGTTTAACTCTAACATCATCCCATGCGCTGTTTTTGGGAAAATCTTCATATCTGCGCGGTGTGTGCTCGCTGTCCAATACACAATAGCAGGCGGAAAAAATACATCATTTTCAGCCCCTAAGACTAACATAGGGATATTGGTTGGGCGGTGGGGGGGCATTTCTAAATTTAGCAAATCTAAAACTGCTTGATGGGATTCATTCTGCATATAGGTGAAATACTCTTCAACCTTTTCATCAGGCATGTTAGGAGAAAAAAGCGCGCGTTTCATCGCAACGGGGTTAATAAAATGTGTCCCAAAACTTTGCAACACGCCAAATTGCTGAAAGAGTAGCGGGTCTGTTAAAGACATGTAAAACGCAGAGCTATTAATCCCATTCGGCGAAACCGAATTCATTAAAATAACTGCCTGACAGGGATATTGTTCCATGTAGCGTTGTGCCACCATTCCCCCCATAGAATGCCCAACAATAATCGGGGCTTCCTCTAAATTCAGGGTAATGCTTGCAATATCTTCTACATAATCCTGAATGCTTGCACTACGCAAATTTCCCCCACTTTTACCATGTCCGCGTAAACTCACGGCATAGGCGGGATAGCCCTGTTTTGCAAAGTAAGGGAGAAAATGTACATCCCAGCAAATTGCGCCAATGAAAGCCCCATGAATAAAAACAATCGGCGGTTTTTGGGTAGGCGTTTTAGGTAAACGTTTTATAACTTCTAGTTCCATAAGTATTATTGTTAGCTGAGACAGCACGTGCATTGAGTGGATGAGATGAATATTGACTTCGTTTTTACAACGTTACTGCACTGTAAATTGGTAATTAACGACTTTTTCTAAGTCCCCTGTTGCATTAAAACTACGCTCACAAAAATCGACAATTCCTACGGTATTAATACGCAATACAGTAGAACTGCGTGTTCCATATTCAGGACTGACAATAAAACGTGGAGAAAGCAGGCGTTCCCATGCCAAACTCACGCCAGTTTTAGGTAATTGTGCATCGGCAACGGGTGTTCTATCTGCCAGCACGTCAAATAAAGCAGTTAAGGGGAAATCTTGATTTAAAAGCGTTTGCAGCGCGTTTTTTCCCGCTTGTACTTTGACCCATGGCGTATTTAAAAGATGATTACTCAGCGCATGCACACCTGCAGGCACAAGTTGATAACCTGCACTGCGATTGCTAAGGTAATATAATTGTTGCAGATTGCCTAATAATAAGTTAAATCCTTTATATAAATCAGCTTGTTGTAAGCAATTCGTTATATAGGCAGTTAATGTTTGTGATGTGCGTAAAAAATCGCTGACGAGCAAGCCACGAGAATAGGAAGGTAGGGAAGGCGTTTGTTGTGCTTCACGATAATTTGTGAGTGCGGCAAATTGTCCTTGTTGCGTGATACCCATCCATGTGCCTCCATTTTGTAAATCGCGTCCTGCCAACAAATTTGGCGCATCTGACCAGAAGTGAGCGGCTAAGGTGGGGCGAGCGTGAAACTCATCTCGATTGGCAGCGATAATGAGCGGATAGCGTGGATGTGTTTGATAAGCGAGTAGGATTAGACACATAAAAAAATGGCGTAATTGGGGAATTACGCCATTTTATCGCGAGTGGGGGATTATTTCTCGCTTAAGTGAGGGACTGATTTTTGAGTTAAATAGGCTAGCAAGCGGTCAGCAGGCACATAACCAGGTAATAACTCCCCATCGGATAACACTAATGCAGGTGTTCCTGTCACGCCTAAAGTTTGTCCTAATTCGAATTCTTTAGACACAGGATTATTACATTGTGCAGGCTTCACCGTTCCTTCTGATTTTGCGACGGTTAATGCGTTATTACGGTCACTTGCACACCATATGCTGACCATTTTTTGATAAGTTTCTGAACCGACACCCGCACGAGGAAATGCTAAATAGCGAACTTCAATGCCTAATTCATTCAGTTTCGGGACTTCTGTATGCAGTTTTCTACAGTAACCACAATCAATATCAGTAAAGACATTAATCACAAATTTTGCTTTTTCTTTAGGGGAAAAAATGATCATGTCTTTTTGATCTAAGGCATTGATTGCCGTGACACGTAAACCATTACGTTTTTGTTCCGTGACATTAACCCCTGTTTTAGTATCACGTAAATCACCAACCAGCATATAACTGCCATCTTCATTCATATAAACCACTTCCATGCCGACCATGACTTCATACAAGCCTTTAATGGGGGAGGGTTTGATTTTAATTTGATCTAATTTATCTGCACCCGCTAAGCGTTTTAAAACATCACGGAGTGAATTAGGAATATCAGGATTATTATCAATTTCGACGTTTTTTGTCGTCGTCGGGGCGGCAGGCGTTGCGGGGGTAACAACAGGGTCTTGCATGGGTTGTACGGTCACTGCATTGCTAGTGGTATTAGGGGTTGCTAATTCATTGTTTGCAAAACTATTGTAAGCAGACAATGCAAGCAATGCTGCCATAAAACGCATAAACATAACAAGATACCTCAATAGATTAATCACGAAAATTAGTAAACTGCAAGGGTTGTTCTAATTGCTGGCTTTGCGTTTTTAACAAGGTAATCGCCTCTTGCAAATCGTCGCGTTTTTTACCTGTGACACGCACTTCATCGCCTTGGATAGCGGCTTGTACTTTCAATTTACTATCTTTTATTAATTTAACGATTTTTTTCGCCAGCTCACTAGGAATACCTTGCTTAATTAGCCATGTTTGACGGGCGCGACGGTTTTGTGTTTCTGCCTCTTTGGGGTCTAATGCAGAGAGATCAATCCCTCGTTTCGTAAGTTTAATGCGTAAAATATCACCCATTTGTTGCAGTTGAAACTCTGTTTCTGCATGAAGAATTAAGGATTCTTCGGTAAGTTCAACCTTAGCATCAGCCCCTTTAAAGTCGAAGCGTGCAGTAATTTCGCGATTTGTTTGGTCAACTGCATTGGTTAACTCATGATTATCGACGGTAGAAACAATATCAAAGGAGGGCATATTGCTGACCTATTCGGTTATATAAGCAGTTAGATAATAAATATAGAGGGATTGCTAGGCTAGTGAATTGATATGACTGAGAGGCTAGCAGATTCAATGCGGGTGTTATGTGATTGATGTATGAGGAACACATGAGTTAAGACTGCCAACTAGATGACAGTCTTAATAAAAAATGGTGTAACGCTAGATTACGCTTGGGTAGTATTCGTATCGCGTTTTGCCACAATTTTTTCTTTAATACGCGCTGCTTTACCGCGTAAATCACGCATGTAGTAAAGTTTCGCACGGCGGACATCGCCTTTACGTTTTACTTCAATGCTGGCAACTAAGGGGCTGTGGGTTTGGAAAACCCGTTCAACGCCTTCACCGTGGGAAATTTTACGCACAGTAAACGCAGAATTCATACCACGGTTACGCTTTGCAATTACAACACCTTCAAAGGCTTGTAAACGCTCGCGGTCGCCTTCTTTCACTTTCACTTGAACAATAACTGTATCACCTGCGTTAAAAGAAGGAACTTCTTGTTTTAACTGTTCTTGTTCTAACATTGCAATGATTGGATTCATTTTATCTTCCCGTCATACTCAGTAATAAATTCATTCAATAACGCCTGTTGTTCAGGCTGTAAATTGAGGTTAATCAGTAAATCTGGTCGTTTTAACCAAGTTCGTCCTAAGGCTTGTTTATGTCGCCACCGTGCAATATCGGCATGATTGCCATTTAAAAGCACTGCGGGAACACTTTGCGCATCAATTACTTCTGGGCGTGTATAGTGTGGACAATCGAGTAAGCCTGCATAAAAAGAATCTTCTGATGCAGAATCTGCATGACCTAATGCACCTGGTAGCCAACGGGTTAAAGCATCAATCAGAACCATTGCCGCCAATTCCCCACCACTGAGCACATAATCGCCAATAGACCACTCTTCGTCGATGTCGTGTTCAATCACACGCTCATCAATGCCTTCATAACGCCCTGCAACTAGCAATAAGTGCGGAAATTGTGAAAGATAAGCCACGCCTGTTTGATCTAAGCGTCGCCCTTGCGGAGAGAGGTATAAAACCCGCGTATTTTCACCCAGTGTCTGTTTAGCTGTTTGAATCGCCGTGCGTAAGGGATAAACCTGCATCACCATACCAGGCCCGCCCCCATAAGGACGGTCATCAACATGACGATGTTTGTTATCAGCAAAATCACGCGGATTCCAGTAACTGAGGCGTAACAAACCATTTTGCACTGCCCGTGCCGTGATACCGCCACAGGTGAGTGCATTAAACATTTCAGGAAACAGCGTGATAACACCAATCTGCACGTTAGATCCTATGACTTTAAACCGCAGGAACTAAAAATCTGTGTCCCATTCCACCTGTATGGTGCGATTTTGCAAGTCGATGGCTTTGATAAAAACGGTTAACACAAAAGGAATCAAGCGTTCTTGTTCTTCACCCTTGACGACTAAAACGTCATGAGCACCTGTTTCTAAGAGGTAATCGACAGTTCCAAAACACACACCATCTTGGTTTATAACCGTTAAACCAATTAAATCAGACCAGTAATATTCCCCTTCGATTAAGGGGTGCAATTGGGTTTTTGCAATCGCAATATCAGTCCCTAAATAGGGTATTGCTTGATCACGGTCATCAACCCCTTGCAGTTTGGCAATAATGCCTTTGCCGTGTTCTCGACCATCTTCCACAATGACATCACGCCATTGACCTTGCTGACAAATTTGCCAAGGGCTATAGGTGAGAATATTGGCTAGTGGGTCAGTGTAGGAATACACTTTAACCCAACCTTTAACACCATACAGACCGTTAATGCGTCCTAGCATCACGCGCGTCTGTTCTGTCATGCTTAGCAAGCCGCAGGAATGGTTTTCTTGGCGTTATCTTTGATTAATTTGGCGACCACTTCAGAGGGTTGTGCGCCAACACTTAACCAATAGCTAACACGGGCAACGTCTAAACGCAGACCTTCTTGTTTGTCATTGGCAACGGGGTTATAGAAACCGATGCTTTCTAAGTAATTGCCATCACGACGACTCCGAGAGTCTGTCACAACAACATGATAAAAAGGACGTTTTTTAGAGCCACCACGGGATAAACGGATTGTAACCATAGCTATTCTGTCACCTTAAGAGCAGTACGCAATAGTGCCTACAAGTTAATGAAAAATTCAAAATTATAGACGAGAGATAGTCAATAGGGAAGGGGAAAGGTATAATTTCTTATTTAATCCTGTAGAACAGCGTGATAAATCGCTAATGGCAATAGCTTATATGCGTCGATATATCAGCCTTAAAAAGGTTTAAGAAGAGAAAAGATAGGAATAGACCAATGTCTGTCTAAATCTGAGCACGCAATTTTTTAGATAGTTTATACTGTTAATCATTGAGTATTGATAATTAGGAGGAATTATCGTATGGCTGACGATGCAAATAACTACGATGATCATTTGGTTGAATCGCATCTCAATCATTTAACGGAGCAATTAGAAGCACAACGCCGTAAAATTGATGAACAGATGAATAAGCATATTCAGGATATTCAATCACTAAGTCGCCAAATTACACAACAACATCAAAATGCTCATACTGAAATTTATTCACAACGTGAAAAATTATCATTGCTAGATGAACAAATTAGTGAAATTAGCGAAAGTATCGAGCGACAAAGTCAATATTTGTCACAAGCAATTCATCAAGTCATAGGAAACTTACCCGATATTCAGCCTGAAAAAAGTAACCGTCGTAAGGATCAATCAGCGTGAGCACAATTCCTCTTTCTGAAATTCAACAAGTTTTAGATGAAGCCGATTTAATTTACAGTGCCCCCGAAGTTAATCAAGCAATTAGCAATCTTGCTAATCAAATTAATCAACAGCTTGCCAACCAATATCCGTTATGTCTAACGGTCATGTTAGGCGGTATGATTTTTAGTGGTCAATTACTCCCCCAACTCAATTTTTTACTAGAAGCGGATTACATTCACGCAACCCGTTATCGTGGTGCAACACAAGGGGGCGAAGTCTTGCATTGGCTAAAAACGCCTGAACGTTCTCTAAAAGATAGAATCATTTTATTAATAGATGACGTATTAGACGAAGGTGCGACGCTCTCTGCCTTAGTTGACTATTGCCAACAAGCAGGGGCAAAACGTGTATTAACCGCCGTATTAATCGATAAAAAACGTCAACGCCAAGGATTACAAAAAGCGGATTTTGCTGCACTCACTTCCCCAGACCGTTATATTTTTGGCTATGGTATGGATTATAAAGAACAATTACGCAATGCAGCAGGTATTTACGCGGTAAAAGGATTATGACTCAATTAGCAATCATTGGCGGTACAGGTCTGACCGCATTAGAAGGGTTAGAAATTACCCACAAACAAGTATTGCCCACCCCTTACGGTGAAGCCTCTAGTCCCATTATTCATGGGGTTTACGCAGGCAAAAAAATTATATTCCTGCCCCGTCACGGTGCACGCCACAATATTCCCCCTCATAAAATCAACTATCGTGCAAATATTTGGACACTCAAAGAACTAGGGGTAGAAGCAGTTATTGCCGTGGCGGCTGTTGGGGGAATTCATCCTGATATGCAAGCAACTGACCTTGTTATTCCTCACCAATTGATTGATTACACATACGGACGAGAACATACATTTTTTGCGGATGATTTAGCCCATGTCACTCATATAGACTTTACAGAGCCTTATTGCGAACAATTGCGCCAGCAACTGCTTATAGCAAGCAACACATTAACGACAAAAGTCCATCATCAAGGCGTTTACGGCGCGACTCAAGGCCCACGCCTAGAAAGTACCGCCGAAATTAACCGTATGGAACGTGATGGCTGTGATATTGTCGGTATGACAGGAATGCCAGAAGCCGCGTTAGCACGCGAATTAAACCTATGTTACGCCTGTTGTTCTGTGATTGTGAATCCTGCGGCGGGACGTGGTTTAAAAGAAATTACTATGGCAGATATTGAAGCAAATCTGAGCTTAGGCATTGTTAATGTACGTGCTTTATTAACAGCTTTTTTGAATCAGTTTAATACCTAACTCCCGCTTTGCGAGATTCAAAAACTAAAACCGAAGGTTACTGTATTTTACGCCTGAACTCAGGTTATCTGATTCAGACAATACGATACTATCATGAAAAAACACACTTTATTTTCTATCTTCATCCTTACCACTATACTGGCGAGTTGTTCAACACAAGCATGGTATAGCGCGGCACAACAGCGCAATCAACAAACTTGTTTAGATGACCCCAGCAATAAATTAGAAAAATGCCAAGAACAACAAATGAGTTATGACCAATATCAACGGGAACGTGAGAAAGTAAAATAACCTGAGTTCGGCGAGTTTTTTTAAAAAGACAACAGTTTGTCTGAATCAGAATTTTCAGAATTAAAAAGACAAGAAAATTAAAAGAATAAAAAATTATGTTTTTAATTCTGCTAATTCTGAAAATTCTGTGAATTCTGATTCAGACAAAAAAAGACCTGCGAGGTTTTGAAAACCTAGCAGGTCTCTGTTTTACTTTAAAAACTCGCCGAACTCAGGTTACCTTAGCTATATCAAATCATTTCCCCCACCTGAGCGAACGCGCTTCGTAACTGATTAATTTCTGTTTCAGCATATAAACCCTCACGATAGCGTTTTATGGCTTCCGTGACTTGTCCTAACTGTAACAGCATCATCACACTTTCATAATCTCGCCCATCGGCTTGTGCTAAATATAAATACTCCTGATAACGTCCTTGTTCTTTCAATATGCGCAAATAACGATTAATTAACGCATCCGCATCATAAGGCTGACCTGTATCCACCTGCTCATCCGTCCAATCAGCCAGTAAATTTGACTCTTGCCACAAAGGTTGCTGAGTTTGCCCCTGTAAAATTTGCTGTAAAGGCAAATAATCCCAATTAAATTGTAATGCATCTAAAGCAGTATCAAAAACATACACCATATAATGCGCAAGCTGTGCCTGCCATACGGTTAATTTTTGTTGCCAAAGTTGACGACTTTTATGAGACAACACCGTTTTTAAAAAACTATCTGCCCATAACTCACTCATATCCGACAATAAACGAATATAATTTGCCTGTGCCACAAAATCCGCATGACTTGCCTTATCTTGTGAAATTTTATGAAAGGTTGCTAAAGCGACTTCTAACAATCCAACGGTGACTGCCTCTAATAAAATCAGTGCGGTATGTCCTTGTTGCAAAGATAAATATTGTGGTACTGTGGCTAACAAACTTTCTATATCCCCGCCATGTCTAACTAATTGCTGAATTGCCTTCGTATCAAGATGAATCGGTAATTCTGACATGATAGGAGCACATCCTGATTCTTCTGCTTGCCACTGTATCAATTGCTCCAGAATAGCCGCCTCTAAATGGGGTTGCTTTTTAATTAAAAGATTGATCAAAAAAATTAACTTTACTGGCTCTAACTCAGACAATTGTTTCTGTAACGTATCATCATTAGACATAGGTGTGATTCCTAAAAAATGTGTGATGGAAAAGAACTTGCTTATCTCTTTTCTACCTGACTGCAAAATACATTGATTTCTTATGCCCAATTTTTTGTTAAAAAAACCTTATTTAGCATTACTATTAGTCACTTTCATCGGATTAAGCCTTTCCTTTACGAGCTTTACCTACACAAAACAATGGGAAACACAAGCCTTTATCCAAGAAAAAGAGGTTTTACTCAATCAATATATTCGTTTACTTCGTCAATCCTCATTGACGATAAACACCTTATTAAACTCTCTGCGCAGTTTATACACGCTACAACAACAAGTTAAACCAGATGACTTTAACTTATTGACGAATCAGGAGTTATTAAACGACTGGATTTATGGATTTTTATGGCTACCACGCATTGATGACAGCCAGCGTCAAGCGATAGAACAACAACTTGCTCGCCCATTTTGGGATATTGATGCACAACAACCCCGTAGCCCTGCACCCATACGCGCCGCGTACTACCCTGTTTTATTGGCAGAACCACAACTCCATGTTGAAAACTTACAAGGCTTAGACCTCAGTCAAAACTACTTACATCCTTACCCCTCGCATTCATACGATAGTCGCCTTATTACGATTAACAACCCCCAACAACCGACAGAACTGCAACTACATGTCTTTCTGCCAATTTACGACCCGATAACACAACCTCATATCGCTGGTTTTTTCACCATTGTTTTACGCATTAATACGTTTATTGAAACCCTCTTACGCCCCGCTAAACAACGTCAAAACCTCTTTTTAGTCATTCGTGATGCCAATACCGAACAACTGATTTACGCCCCAACATGGTACAAACCGACAGATAAAAAAATATTACAAAACAATATACTACGTAGCATTCCTTTGGATTTTGAAGGGCAACATTGGCAAATAGAATTGCAGTATCTGGCAGAAAACACAGGGGAACAATATCACTATGCATGGATTGTTTTACTTGTCGGCTGTTTATTCACAGCAGGCTTAGTACGTTATCTCTATGTCATTATTAACAATGGCGTACAAACTGAACAACTGGTACAACAACGCACACAAAATTTACTGGAAGTTAATCAAACTCTCAGCGAAGAAATGCAAGCTCGTGAGCAAATGACCCTTGCCTTGATTGCGGCGGAAAAAAAATACCGCGCTATTTTTGAAAATGCGATAGAAGGGATTTTCCAATGTGACCCTGACGGTCACTTTTTACGTGTGAATCCTGCCTTTGTACGCATGTTTGCCTTTCACAATATGGCAGAAATTTGTGCTATTCACTGCCATAACAACAAAATTAATTTATTTCTCAATACCCAACAATATCAAAGTTATTTAAACCGTCTTAATCGAGATGGCGAAGTAAAAGACTTTGAATATCAAGCAGTCTGTGCTAATCAAGAAATTATCTGGGTGAGTGAAACCACAAAAGCTGTTTATGACAAACTCGGAAAACTAACGCATTATGAAGGAATTATCGAAAATATCACCGAGCGAAAAAAACAAGAAGAAAAACTCCGCTATGCCGCTTCACACGACACATTAACAGGGCTGCACAACCGTAGCGCGTTCACTGAACGGCTGACAACGTTAATCAAACAACAACATGCACACTTTTTAATCAGTAATATCATTAGCTTTGCCGTTTTATTCGTCGACTTAGACCGTTTTAAAATTGTCAATGACAGTATGGGACATCTTGTTGGCGATAAACTCTTACAAGCCGTCGCAAAGCGATTGCTAACAAGCACGCAACACGCTAATACTCATATTGCCCGTTTTGGGGGCGACGAATTCGCTTTACTGATGGAAAAAATATCAAACCTCAACACATTAGAACAATACATTGAAAATATTCAGAAACAACTCAGTCAACCCTATGAGCTAGAAGGGGAAACTTTCGTAACGACTGCAAGCATTGGTATCGCCCTCTCTTCAGCACATTATTTAAGTGCCGATGAAGTGCTACGTGATGCCGATACCGCCATGTACGCCGCGAAAAAACAAGGGTTAGGCAAATACGCCTTTTTTCAACCCAAAATGCACACGCACGTTGTACACCTAATGCGTATGGAAGCTGATTTGCGTAAAGCTTTTGAACGAGAAGAATTACAAGTTTACTATCAACCCATTATTTCCCTAGAAAATCAACATACGGTTGGTTTAGAAGCCCTCGTCCGTTGGCAACATCCACAACGCGGGCTTATTCCGCCCGATGAATTTATTCCACTTGCAGAAGAAACAGGTATGATTCAAGAACTTGGACGTTGGGTATTTCAGGTCGCTTGTAAACAACTACGCAAATGGCAACAACGCTACCCGCAACACGCGCAACTGGGAATTAATATCAACGTCTCAGCTATTCAATTTAAACAACCGCGTTTAGTACGAGATATTCAAGATATTTTAGAAAAAACAGGCGTAAGTCCGCGCAACTGTCGCATAGAAATTACCGAAAGTGCGATGATGTATAATCCAGAAGAAACATTGAAAATTTTAAAAGAATTAAAAGAGTTAGAGTTACAACTCTATATTGACGATTTTGGGACAGGTTACTCATCACTGAGTTATTTACAAAAATTTCCCATAGACGCGCTAAAAATCGATAAAAGTTTTATTCGAGATTTAGACAATGACAAGCGTTCTTACCAAATTGCACAAGCTATCATTGCCTTAGGTGAGGCATTTAACTTAAAAACGGTTGCTGAAGGGGTAGAAACACAAAAGCAATTATCACTTTTAAAAAGTGTGCATTGTCATCAAGTGCAAGGCTTTCTTTTTTCACGTCCTAAACCACTTGCAGACATAGAGAACTATTTGCAACATCACTGATTGAGATTGAATAACACAACGGGCAGGGCTTATAAAAAACCCTGACCTTGTCCATAGATGAGATAAAACTAAACCTTACCAAACATCTTTTGGCACAACTAAACGTTCAACAACTTCATCACCAATTAAATGTTGCTCAAAAATCTCACTGACATCGTCAACCGTCACATTGCCATACATAACCCCTTCAGGATACACAACAACGCTTGTACCCAGTTGGCAAGGACCTAAACAGCTAGATTGGGCAATAGAAACCGTTGCAAATAAGTTACGGGCTTGCCATTGACGAAAAAATTCATCAATGACGGGTTTACAGCCACGTTCGGTACAAGAGCCGCGAGGATGTCCAGCAGGACGGCTTTGGGCGCAAACAAATACATGTTTCTGTGGTCTTGGCATAACAGTTCTCCAAAAAATAAATATTTCTATCGCTCTGACGCTGAAGACTTCAAGCAGTGGGTCTTATCTTTTTTAACCCCCGCGACCCTTTTTCGCTGAAGACAAGCATAATGTTACGCAAAGCAGAATTTGATTACCACAGATTTTCTCGGTTATTTACCCTAACTGGCGCGATGACTCAGCAAAAAAAGATTAGGATAACCTGAGTTTGCCTTTATATTTAGTTAAATGTTAAATTTAATCAAAATATTATTGTTTTTAAATTGTTATGATAGAGGTATAAAACAATGGAACAAGTGATTTTAGCCAGCAATATCAAATGTAGTGGATGTGCAAAAACGATACAGGAAGGGCTAACAACTTTAGCAGGGGTTCAACAAATCACGGTAGATGTGCCTGAGGGTAAGGTCACTGTTACAGGGGATAATTTACAACGCAGTGCATTAACGCAAAAACTCGCTGAATTAGGCTATCCAGAAAAAACGGCAACGAGTGGATTAGTGAATATTATGCAGAAAGCAAAGGGTTTATTTGCAGGGAAATAATTTTTTTGTTCGTTTAGAAATAAAGCCCTTACAGATTTTTAAAAATCCGTAAGGGCTTTTTTATGGATAAATCCTGATTCAGGCAAAAACTACAGCCCATCTTTTAAAAGGAGTGGTAAAGCCGCTCGCAGATATACAAACATCGACCAAATGGTTAAGACTGCTGCCACGTAGAGCAGGACAAAACCAATATAATCCGTCGGTAATGTGAATATCGGCTCATGATAGAGTAAGAGGGTAATTGCCAACATTTGAGCGGAAGTTTTGACTTTGCCAATATGAGAAACAGCGACCGTCGCACGTTGTCCAAGTTCTGCCATCCACTCGCGCAGTGCAGAAATCGTGATTTCTCGCCCAATAATAATGGCGGAAGGAATAGACATCCACGCGCTAGGGTGGGCTTCTACCAAAAAGACTAAGGCAACCGCAACCATGAGCTTATCTGCTACAGGGTCAAGAAATGCACCAAAAGCAGAAAGTTGATTCCAGCGTCTAGCCAGATAGCCGTCAAACCAGTCAGTTATCGCCGCAAGGGCAAAAATCAAGGTGGTTAATTCATTAGCCCATGCGCTCGGTAAGTAGTAAGCACCAATAAACAGGGGAATTAAGACGATACGTAATAAAGTAAGTGCGTTTGGTGTTGTCACGTGGTTAAAAAGAATTCGTAAATTTTCTGTGCTAATTGTCGACTAATTCCCGGTACTCGTGCAAGTTCTTCTACACCTGCACGCGATACGCCCTGTAGTCCGCCAAAGTGATTAAGGAGTTGTTTGCGTCGTTTCGCACCGATGCCTGCAATGTCTTCAAGCACCGATTTTTGTCTGGCTTTGTGACGTTGTTGTCGATGTCCTGTAATGGCAAAGCGATGAGCTTCATCACGAATTTGTTGGATAAGGTGCAACGCGGGGGAATCTTTTGGCAGGATTAATGGGTTTTCTTCATTGGGAAAAATAAGGCTTTCTAGTCCTGCTTTACGTCCCATGCCTTTTGCAACGCCAACAATACGAACCTGAGTTAAATTAAAACTTATCAATAAGTCATGTGCGATTTTGACTTGTCCCGCGCCACCGTCAATAAAGAGTATATCAGGTAATATGCCCTCTTCTTGTACTTTACTAAATCTACGGGTTAATGCCTGTTGCATTGCCGCGTAATCATCTCCGCCCGTAATCCCTGTAATGTTGTAACGTCGATAAGCGTTTTTACAAATCCCTTCCGCATCAAAAACCACACAAGATGCAACGGTTGCCTCGCCTTGCGTATGGCTGATATCAAAGCATTCTAAACGCTGGGGTAAGGTTTCTAAATGTAAGGCAATACTTAAGGCGGCAAGCCGTTCGCGGTGATGACTGGGTTTGTGCTGTTGCAAGCTATGTTTAGCATTCTCAAGTGCCATCTCTATCCAACGCGCTCGTGTACCGCGCACATTTTGGCTCAAACGGGTATGGCGTTGGCGTTGTTGCTTAATCGCCTCAGCCAATGTCGTAATATCCTCTAATGTGGGATAAATCAAAATTTCATCAGGAATATCATGCGTATTACTCAGATAATATTGCGGAAGAAAAGCATCTAAAACGCTGGCAGGGTCTTCGCCAATCTCTTGTTTAGGAAAATAGGCACGACTACCTAATTGTCGCCCATCGCGCACGGTCAGGGTTTGCACACAGCTAATGCCGTTTTCCACGATACAAGCAACAATATCGACGTTTCCTGCATCAGTGCTTACATATTGCTGGGCTTGAATTGTACGCAAATGATTAATTTGGTCACGATAATGCGCTGCTTTTTCATAGTCTAATTGTTCAGCAGCCGTTTTCATTTTATCGACGAGAGTATTTATCACATCGTGACTTTTACCTTCTAGGAATAAAACCGCGTGTTTTACATCTTCTGCATAAGTTTGCGCATCAATCAAACCAACACAAGGCGCGCTACAGCGTTTAATTTGGTACTGCAAACAGGGGCGGGAACGATTGCGGAAAAAACTATCATCACATTGACGAATAGGGAAAATTTTCTGCATCAAGTTAAGACTTTCATAAACCGCTTTAGCATGGGGATAAGGACCAAAATATTTTCCTTTACCCCGTTTTGCCCCACGATGTAGTCCTAATTGCGGGAAAGGATGGGCAGAGAGATAGATATATGGATAACTTTTATCATCACGTAGCAGAATGTTGTAACGCGGTTGATGGGTTTTAATCAGCGTATGTTCTAATAATAACGCCTCACATTCAGTATGAGTAATTGTGATTTCTATCTGGGCAATTTGCGCAACTAGTGCACGAGTTTTGGGTGATTGGTCAGATTGAGTAAAGTAACTACTAACCCGTTTTTTTAAGTTGCGGGCTTTACCAACATAGATAATCGTCCCTGTTGCATCCTGCATCCGATAAACCCCTGATTTATTGGGAAGGGTTGCAAGAAAGCGTTTTGCATCAAAGAGGGGAAAGGGTTGTATTTTTAGGGACATAATGGATAAACTAATAATTAGTTACTATTTAGGTAGGATAATCGCCCAGAAAGCTATCAGATTTATATCGATACTATTCAATGTGAGGGTGAACCTATTTCTACTCAAAAATTTTGGCAACAACGATGTTTTTGGTTAAATTAAGTTACCTGTTAGCTCAAGAGCAACAAGGTGAGCTTTTTTCTCAAAAAAATGATTTAAAACCATTAGAAAAATTAGGGCATCGTTTTTATTATCATTATTCCTGTCAAACCGCTACAGGAGAAATAAAGGGATATCAACATAAAATTGTTGATTGGGAAGCAGTAGCTTTATATCGCAAGCTAAAGAAAAACCCAGATTTTTATTAATTTTAGTAGCACGTTTAAGCAATTTATAAAAACAATTTATCACTAAAATTATAAACGCTTATTGATATTCCATCGCGCTGGTTTTTCCCGTATATTAATACGCCTAAATGATAAATTTGAAGTGACCATTAAAAAGACGATTGATAATAAAAAGTTATCATTTATCCGCTTTGCGGAAGGTAGGTTAACGATAATAATGAAAGTCTGTTATCCATTATAAAAAATGCACTGTTTCCCGTAGAAAAGCAGGCAAAACTACCTAAATGCACCAAGGAGACCCTTCATGTTAGTAGCTACACAATCCTTTAACAGTTCTGTTTAAGGATTTTGTGTCTTCCTCTTAAATTCTATTCCCACAACAACATTCAACATATTCAACACACAATTTTATTTGTTGGTGGATGACAGTATGGTGACTGTTGCGCATTTCTTGGAGTATGAAGATGAACATTACCGAAAAACAAGCCGAATATTGGCATAAAAATCTTTTGTGGACAGGCATTTTATTAACCCTTTGGTTTATTGCTACTTTTATCGTTATTTTCTTTGCAAAAGAACTCAATCGCTTTACCTTTTTTGGCTTTCCCGTTGGTTTTTACATGACTGCGCAAGGGTCTATGTTTCTCTATGTGCTAATCATCGGTTTTTATGCTTGGAAGATGAATAAGCTAGATAATCAATATGATGTAGTGGATTAATACGATGAGTCACGCAACATTTACCTCTCAATTAACCCGCTATTATGCCTTTTATACAGGTGGCTTTATCCTCTTTGTTATTGCTTTAGCTATTGCAGAAAGGCAAGGACTATCAAACCTGTATATAGGGTATGTTTTCATGGGGGCAACCGTTTTACTGTATGCGGGTATCGGCATTATGAGCCGTACTGCGAATGTAGCGGAATTCTACGTTGCAGGGCGCAAAGTGCCTGCGGTTTTTAATGGAATGGCAACCGCTTCAGATTGGATGAGTGCCGCTTCTTTTATTGGTATGGCGGGCACGCTGTATTTATCAGGGTTTGACGGTAACGCCTTTTTATTAGGCTGGACAGGTGGATACGTACTGGTTGCCTTATTTCTCGCTCCCTATTTACGCAAATTTGGACAATTTACTGTGCCTGACTTTCTCAGTGCCCGTTATGGTGGCAATTTTGCGCGGGCGGTGGGCGTATTTGCGGCTATTTTAGTGTCTTTTGTCTATGTTGTTGCACAAATTTATGGCGTAGGGCTGATTACTACTCGTTTATTACAAATTACCTTTGAAATTGGTGTATTTGTGGGTTTAGCGGGGATTCTCGTTTGCTCATTTTTGGGGGGAATGCGGGCAGTGACTTGGACGCAAGTTGCGCAATTTATTATTTTAATTATTGCTTACATGATTCCCGTCGTTATTTTAGCGTATAACCACACAGGCATCCCCGTTCCTCAGGCAGTTTATGGGAGTGTTTTGGAAAAAGTTTCTGCCCGTGAGAAGGAATTAATCGCGGATGATAAAGAAAAGGAAGCGCGTAGTTTATTTAGAAAACAACAGGAAGAAGCAGAAAATAATTTGCGAAACTATCCAGCCTCCTATCAAGCTGCAAAACAAAGATTAGAACGGGAATTAGTGCGCTTAAAAAATCCTCGTGGAACACTGATGGATATTCAAGTTGCCGAAGACCGCTTGCGCATTTTGCGTAATAAACCTGATACACCACCCGCAAGCATACAAACGGCTGAAAAACGCTTAGAAGAACTCAAACAACCCGCAGGCACAGAAAAGCAAATTGAAGAAATAACCGCCGCTATTGCCAGTTATCCAAAATCACCTGAAGAAGCAAAAGCATTATGGACAGTACAAGCAACGGAAGGAAAAGCGGGGGCTACGCCAATTCGTCCCCACGCAGAGCCTTTTTATGGAACAAGTGAAAAAGCCCGCGAAACCGCAAAAATTAACTTTCTCGCGCTCGTCTTTTGTCTCATGGTCGGTACTGCCGCATTACCACATATTTTAATGCGTTATTACACAACGCCAAACGTACAAGAGGCGAGAAATTCTGTTTTTTGGACCTTATTCTTCATCTTCCTGCTGTATTTTACCGCGCCTGCATTAGCTGTTTTAGTAAAATATGAGGTTTATCAAAATCTTGTTGGTACAATGATTGCGGATTTACCCAGTTGGGTGAGTAATTGGAGTCAGGTGGATAATCTCATTCATATTACGGATATTAATAAAGATGGGATTTTACAACTGGCTGAATTTTCCATTGGGGCGGATGTTGTCGTACTCGCAACACCAGAAATTGCAGGCTTACCTTATGTGATTTCAGGCTTAGTCGCAGCGGGTGGATTAGCTGCCGCTTTATCGACTGCGGATGGCTTATTGCTCACGATTGCGAATGCTTTATCCCATGATGTGTATTACAACATGGTTAATCCGAATGCTTCTACCAGCCGTCGTATTTTCATTTCCAAAGCGTTGTTATTATTGGTTGCGGGGCTTGCCGCTTATGTGGCTTCGCTAAAACCTGCGGGCATTTTATTCATGGTCGCGTGGGCATTTTCGCTGGCGGGTGCGGCATTTTTCCCTGCGCTGATGTTAGGTATTTTTTGGAAACGAGCTAATAAATATGGTGCAATTTCAGGCATGTTAGTTGGGTTAGGCGTAACGGCTTATTATTTAATCAATGTACGCTTTTATGGTATGCCGCCATGGTTTGGCATCAGCGACGCAGCAGCGGGTACATTTGGCATTCCTGCGGGGATTATTACCATTATTATCGTGAGCTTATTAACCCCAGAACCTGATAAGAAGACGCAGGATTTAGTGGAACATGTCCGTTATCCGCATTTGCGAAAGATTGTGACGCAGATTGATTAATTTGAGTTTGGCGAGATTTTAAAAGTAAAGCCGAGACCTGCTAGGTTTTTAAAACCTAGCAGGTCTATTGGAACAAACAGAAAGGTCTGCCAGTCCTAAAAAATGTAGGGTGGAATAGCAAAGCGTATTCCACCCTACGATTTATAATCTGTTCTTGCTCTGTTTTTGCAGAATTTCAAGGTGGAATACGCTTCGCTATTCCACCCTACAACATTCAAGCCCTTGTCTTTTTTAAAAGAATCTCGCCGAGCTTGGATTACTTAACGACACCGCTTTAATACAATCAGCGTAATATCATCGTAAATGGTTGCATTACCAATAAAGCGGGTTAAATCATCCATAATAGCTTGTTGTAACAATGAGGCGGAGGCTTGTTTATAACTTTCTATTAAGCTGCATAAACGTTCAATGCCGTAAAACTCTCCCTGTTCGTTTTCTGCTTCAGTAATACCATCAGTAAATAAGACAATTCCTTCATCAATTTCTAGCGTTATTTCATATTCTTTTACAAACGCGGACATGTCTTCTTCAGATAAGCCAATTACAAAACCAAGCTCGAATGTATCAATACGTTCTATCGGCTTATGCTGGCGGATTATCAGCACTTCTTCATGTTGCCCCATTAATCGAGCTTTGCCGTTATAGTAATCAACAAGGAGTAAACTTAAGTTTTTATCGAGTTCCATGCGGCGAACATTTTGGCAAACCATGTGGTTTAAGGCATTCCAAATGGCTTGGGGGGATAGTTGTGCATCATTTGCAAATAAGGCCCTGAGCGCAGATTGCACCATCAGCATAATAACGCCACTTTCTAAACCGTGTCCTGTGACATCCCCAATACCACAGATAATATGCCCATTTTGTTGAAACACATCGCAATAATCTCCCCCAACCTCTGTCGCGGCGTGCATTGCTAATGCAACTTCTAAGTCTGCTAATTGTTGTAATTCATGATTTTTTGGTAAAACCATGCGTTGAATACGGTGAGAGACTTCTAACTCATTTGCCATGCGGGTGTTTTCTGAATATAAATTAGCATTGAGCGAAAGCACTTCCGCTTGCGAGCCTTCTAATGCACTTAATAAGTGGTTAATTTGAATCGTCAATGTTGTTAATTCGTCATCACCAATAACACTCACCCGTTTAGTTAAATGACCTGTTTGGCTAATGTCGGCAACTTCTCTAATCAGTCGCCCTAAGCGATTTAAGACAATTTTTTCAAAAACAAGCAGAATAACCAATAATAAAATGATGCCAATACTAATAATGGAAATAAGGACATATTTAAAATATTTTTGTCCTGCTTGATAGGTTTTACGCGGAACAAGGATGCGGGCAATTAAGGCAGGACTTTTATTGATGTCATAAATAATGGTGTAACCTGCAATATGTTCATAAGAAAGGGCTTTTACATAATCCGCTTGTTGTTTATACATCATCTCTAATGCATGACGAAAATCGATAGGAAGCGGTTTTGCAGAGATGAGCGGATACGTTGTGAGCGTATTTTGTAATACTCGAGAAATTTCCCCCCAATATTCTGAATTAATGATTCTGCCTACGACAAAATAGCCGTTAAAAACACTATTGTTGCTTTGTTCTGTTGGATAAATTGGGAAGGAAGCGAGCCATAAGGGACTTTCAGGCGTGACGATAATGCCTGATGTATTCGCCTCTGTATTCCACGGAGCTTGTAATTGTCCATTTATAATCAATTGCTTTGTGAGTTTATTGGCAATATCTGTTTCTGTGAGGACTTTTTCACCAAATCCTAGCCCATAGACATAATTACCTTGTTTGTTAAAAAACAGCATAAAATCGATATGACTGGTTTCTAACATGGACAGGGTAAGATTAGAACGGATATAAGTCTGGTTTTTATCTTCAACAAATTGATAAGTATCGTCCCAAACTGCCCAAGAAATAAAAGATTGCGCTAGTTTTTCTTGCGTATAATGTAATAAAACTGAAAAGTTATCAACTTGTTGTGTTGTTTCATTTTGTTCGGCTTGTTCTATGTTTGAGTGTAAAATTTCGCTAGAGAGTAAATAGAGAATCGTAATGCAACCAATTAAGGTTGAAGTGACTGCAAGTAGCGTCCTTTCTCTTAGTTTCATTGCGGTGTTCTCTCATGTGATGCATTAACGCATTCTTATTGATACAAGTAAGTCATTAAACATGAAATTAAAATTTGAAGATGATTTGCATGTGTCTTAACTTTAAGGAACTTAATTATATGTTATCTGAAAAAGCAAAAAACATCGTCAAAGCCACAACGCCTATTATTGAGGAAAAAGGGATAGAAATTGCCCAACGCATGTATGATATATTATTTATGCAACATCCTGAGTTGAAAAAATTATTTGCCAACGCGCCTAAAACACAGCCCGCTATCCTCGCGCAAGCCATTCTCGCTTACTGTAATAATATTGATAAGTTAGATGTTTTAACAGCCGCGATTGAAGAAATTACAAACAAACACGTTGCTACACAGGTGAAAGCAGAACATTATCCATTAGTGGGTAATGCAATATTGCAGGCAATTCAAGATGTCGTCGGCAGTGCCGCAACGCCTGAAGTGCTGGAAGGATGGGCAGAGGCATATCAGTTTTTAGCCGATGTGTTAATTCAAATCGAAGCGAAGAAATACGCAAGTTTGTCTTAAGCGATAAATAAGACCTGCTAGGTTTTGAAAACCTAGCAGGTCTTTTTTTGTCTGAATCAGAATTCACAGGATTTAAAACCCTCAAACCAAAAACTAAGGCGAATAAAGTAACCATAACGCGAGTACGGCGAGATAATAGATATAAAACAGAGGATTAATGATAAAAGCAGAATAAAAGCGGAATGGAAGAAATAAAAAGTTGTACCTAAAGGAAAAGTAGGAATAATGGAACATCACTAAACGCCCACCCCCACTTTCCAAAGGTACAACCATGGATATGATAACAACCCTGTTCTGCTCAATCGACGACTTTTGTAAATGGTTTATGCCTTTATGGGAACAAATATTGTTAGAAGAAGGAAATCCCAAGAAAAGTCAGCGAGATGGGACAATGTCCCCGTCGGAAGTGATGACCTTACTGGTCGGGTCAGTTATCAACGGTTTGTTGAGTTATCCCAGTCAGTGATGATACCGCTCAGTGCCTACTTGCACAGTCGGCGGGTAAACTCTCGCGGGATTGCCTTCATTGACTCAACCCCGTTAAAGGTTTGCCACAATCGGCGAATTTCACAACATAAAACCTTTGCAAACCTTGCACAGCGGGGGAAGAACTCTATTGGGGGGTATTTTGGCTTTAAATTGCATTTAGTCATTGATGATACAGGGGAATTAACCTCCTTTTTTCTCACCGCTGCGAATTTTGATGACCGCAAGGGCTTAAGGGCGATGACGCAATTTATTCAAGGTAAGTTATATGGTGACAAGGGCTATATTTCTAAGGCATTAAAGGCTACTTTGAAAACGCAAGGCATTGAATTAATCACGGGTGTCCGTAAAAACATGAAAAAAGAGCCGCTCAGTGAATTTGATACGATAATGCTAAAAAAACGTTCCTTAATAGAAACCGTCATCGGTCAACTTAAATCATTCACTCAGATTGAACATACGCGCCATCGCAGTGTTTTAGGGTTTATGGTCAATGTCGTTGCGGGGCTTATTGCTTACACTTGGAAGCTCCATAAGCCTTCTTTGATGTCTCGTATTCATCCTAAACTTGATGAGCACTTTAATTTGTTAAATCCTTCTCAACCTCTTTTTATTTAAGTCATTTTTCGCCGTACTCGCGTTAAATTAAAATAGCTTCAGCTATTTTATACCTGAAAATACAGCAAGCCTCTGTTTTAGCCTTTGAATCTCGTCGAACTTGTTTTTTTACATCCTCTGTTGCTTTCCCCTTATAGCAAGCCTTTCTTTTAATGACTATAGTTAGTCAACAAATTCATCTGTCAGTATGACAGGCATCTTTTAGAGGAGATAACATGCGTAAAGCGTTATGCACCGCCATTGTTACCGCGCTTTTATCCGTTAATGCTCAGGCAAAAATTGATTTAGTCACGTTGCCGAATCGGGATAAAACTCAGCTAACTATTTATAATAACGAAGATTTAACCCTTGTTCGTGAGCAACGGACATTAACCTTAAGACAAGGGGTTAATAAATTAGAGTTTAGTTGGGCAAATACGTTAATAGACCCAACGTCGGTTTATTTAGACGCTCCACAACATCAAGGCAAAGTCCGACTGTTAGAAGTCAGTTATCCGCCTAATGTTTCAGGGTCTGCCGTTTGGACAATTGAATCACTGATTGCGGGCGAAGTCCCTGTCGAAATTAGCTTTTTCACATCAGGCATTGCTTGGCGGGCATTTTATATGGCAACCCTCGCACCTGATGAAAAAACCATGCGCTTAGAAAATTATGTGCGGGTGGATAATCAAAGTGGCGAGGATTACGCCAACGCGCAAACACGGGTGATTGTCGGACAGATTAATTTACAAGAAGCCGTTGCCGAATTAGCCCGCCGTAATCCGCCGTATGGTTCTCCTTATCCTCTCTCACCACCAGCCCCCGCGCCGATGTTAGCAGCAGGTAATGCGATGATGCAGGATGAAGTTGCGCCTGTGCGTAAAGCAACCCGTTCGGCAATGGTTGCTGCTGAAATGGTTGCACCGAAGGAAATTATTAAGGAAGGTTTATCTGAATATTTTTTGTACACCATTGAGGGGACAGAAACCATTAATACTGGTTGGGGCAAGCGTTTATTGTCTTTAGATGTCGCTGATATTCCTGTTAAACCGTTGTATCGGTATGACGAACATCGATATGGTACAAATACGCAATCTTTCCTGTTTTTCAAAAATGATACCGCACATAAATTGGGTGATGTGCCCTTGCCTGACGGACAATTTATTGTTTATCAACAATTAGTTGAACAGCAACAGCTCAGTTATGTTGGCGCAACGACTAGCCAGTACATTCCTGTTAATCAAGAGGTTGAGTTAAATCTTGGGGCGGCGCGTGAAGTGAAGGTCGAGCCTGTGTTAATGGAATATCACACCGCAAATTATATGTTTGACCGTAAAGGTAATGTGTCAGGGTATGACCAACTGCAAACGTGGCAGATTAAATTGCAAAATAATCGCACTTTACCCGTCGATATTGAAATTTTCCGCCACGTTGAGCACGCTTATTGGACGATTGAGAACCCTGCGGACATCGCCAGCAGTTATGAAAAATTCGACGTGGATACATTTAAGTATCGTTTAACCCTGCCCGCAAATACGGAAAAAGTCCTCACTTATACCCTGAGCTTGCGCGAAGGGGAACGTCGTCAAGTGCGCTAATGTAAAAAGGATAATTGTATGAGAGTTTCAAAAAAAATCGGCATGACTTTATTATTGCTCGGTTTAGCCAGCGCACCGACAGCTTGGGCGCGGATTAAATTAGTTGCTTTGCCTGAACGTGAGGCAACTGTTGTACGTTTAGATAATCCTTACGCGACACTATTAGCGGAGGAACGGGTATTAACCCTACAAGCGGGTACAAATCAAGTAGATTTTTCGTGGAAAGGCGTGGAAATTCAGCCCGATTCTATCCGTTTAACCGTGTTAGATGCCCCGCAAGCGGTTAAAGTATTAAGTGTCAGTTATCCACCGAGCGAACCTGCTTTAGTGTGGGAAATTGCCAGCCCCGCAGGGCAACAGGTACGGGTGCGAATTAACTATTTGTTGAACTATATCGACCGACTTGTCACTTATCAAGCCGTTGTCAATAAAGAAGAAACTGCGTTAAATTTAGCTTCTTTCCTCGTTTTGCGTAATTTTTCAGGGGAAAACCTGCAAACAACCCGTTTTCTATTAGATTACGGCACGGCGTTTGAAAGTAGTGTCCAAACGGGGGAAACCAAGCGAATTCAATTTTTTGACGCGCCTGCTTTACCAATTCAAAAGCGTTTTACTTTTGATGCCAATGTTTTACCATGGAATCCCAAAGAGGTCGGCGATAATGTCGGCATTCCTGTGCATTACGAACTCAGTAACACAGCGGACAAAGGCTTAGGCAAACATGCATTATGGGATGGTAAAGCCCGCGTTTTTAGCGATGATGGACATAACAGCACGATATTTTTAGGGGAAGATAATGCCGATTTTACCCCTGTCGGGCAAATTCTGCGTTTAACCACAGGGCAAAGTCGTGATGTGGTCGTGACGCAAAAGAAAATGAAGGAAGTGATTACTAATGAGAAGCGCAACGACCATAATCAAGTGGTTTTGCATGATTTAGACACGGATATGCAAGTGGAAATTGAAAATTTCAAAGCGCAACCTGCCCGCTTAACTTTGCGTGAACCGATGCCTCAAGAATGGGAAATGTTGGCAAATTCGCATCCGTATGAACGTAAACATAATCAGGAGATTACGTTTGATGTAGAAATTCCTGCCAAAGGTAAAACGCTGGTGACGTATAATTATAGACAGCGGAATATTCAACGTTAATCTTAAGAATTGGCAGTCCTTTAAGGACTGCCAGTACTGAATTTAATCCCTCAATCTGCTAAAAACGCAAACATCCAACCCCAGTAAAATTCTGCGACTAAAAAGACAATTAAAACCCCTAATAAGGTTAATAAACTGCCAAAACCAAGCATTTGTTTAACGGTCACATAACCCCCAGCAAATGCAATAGCGTTCGGCGGGGTAGATATGGGCAGAATAAAGGCAAAACTGGCACAAACAGTCGTAATTAATAGAAATAAATCGCTATTTAATCCCGTCTTCGTGGTGAAAGTATAAATTAACGGTAGCATCATGGCTGATAATGCGGTGTTGCTGGTGATTGTGGTTGTAAAAAAAACCGTGAGTAATGCCATGCTTAGAATAATTAAACTGTGCGGAAAAGCGATGATATGCGTTAAAAATTGTGCAATTTGGTTAGAAAAGCCTGTTTGATGAAAGGCTTCTGCAATTGCAAATCCTGCACCGAATAAAAAAACGACTTCAAACGGTAACTTTTTTGTATCTTCCCATGTCAACACTCCAAGAACAGGCAAAAAGGTTAATAAGCCAGCAGATAATAAAATTCCTTTTTCATTCAAGCCTAACCCATTGTAATAAGGCTGTATGGGGGAATTCAGCAGGAGTAACGCAACAGTCGCAACTAATACGCCTAGTAACCGCCATTGTGCGATGGTTAAACGTTGTTGTTGCGCCCATTCAATAGTAAGATTTTCCTCTTTTTTCAATCCAATAGATAATATCGCAATCATACCTAGCAACATAAAAATGACCAAGGGCAAGGTGAGTACCATCCATTGTACAAATGAAATCATCGGTAAATGATTAGATTCTAAAAAACCTAATAAGATTAAATTTGGCGGTGTTCCGATGGGTGTCGCAATGCCACCAATACTTGAACCGAAAGCAATGGCTAAGGCAAGGCGCGATTGTAATAAACGATTTTGTGTAACAAATACCGCAATCGGTAATAATAATAAAGTGGCTGTTGTATTAGATAGAATCATACTGAGTAAAGCCGTCGTCATCGTCAGAGAAGCGAGCAGTCCGCGTGGCGTTGCTGGAAAACTTTTCACGACTTTATACGCAATGATTTTATGTAATTCCGTTTTTTCCGTTGCAATTGCGAGTAAAAAACCCCCAATAAAGAGAAAAATAATCGAATTGGAATAATTTGCACTGGTTTGATTCGTATCCAAAATACCCAGCATGGGAAACAAAATGATTGGAAATAAAGAAACAACGCCCAACGGCAACGCCTCATTTGTCCATAACGTCAACAAAAGTGTCAGCACTGCAAATAAACGTGCTTGTTCTTCTGTAAAAAACTGAATTGCTACTATATATGCGAGTATTGCCAAGCCTAACGCCAAGAATACACCTAATAATTTACGCATGAGCAAGAAATCATCCTTAATTGAAAAAGAGAGCTATTTCAGCATACATTGCTTACTTGTATATTGCATTTCTACATCGATTCATTCACGTTAAAATAGATAATTTCTTTATTGGCATATTCCACAATTTGCTGATAATTAAACGCTATAACCCATTATTAAATTAAGGAAACATAATGCGCCCCAGTGGTAGAACTCCGCAGCAATTGCGCCCGATTAAAATTACTCGCCGTTACATTAAACATCCTGAAGGCTCTGTTTTAATTGAATTTGGTCATACAAAAGTGATTTGTAACGCCAGCGTAGAAGAACGTACCCCGCGTTTTTTAAAAGACCAAGGCAAGGGATGGGTTACGGCAGAATATGGGATGTTGCCCCGTTCTACGCATCAACGGATGCAACGCGAAGCGAGTTCGGGTAAACAAGGCGGACGGACGCAAGAAATTCAACGCTTAATCGGTCGTGCTTTACGTGCTGTTGTCGATTTACATGCGCTAGGCGAGCGCACAATTACCTTAGATTGTGATGTGATTCAAGCCGATGGCGGAACACGTACAGCCGCAATTACAGGCAGTTATATTGCTTTAGTCGATGCCATTAATACTTTGAGAGAAAAAGGCACGTTAAAAAAGAATCCTATTCATGGCGCAGTCGCTGCGGTTTCTGTCGGGATTTATAAGGGTGTGCCAATTTTAGATTTGGAATATCTGGAAGATTCAGAAGCAGAAACAGATATGAATATTGTGATGAACGATGCAGGGGCTTATATTGAAATTCAAGGTACTGCGGAAGGTCATGCGTTTAGAGCGGAAGAATTACAAACGTTATTAGCCTTAGGCAATGAAGGCATTAAAGCCTTACTGGATGCGCAACAAACCGCATTAGCGGAAAAACTTTAAGGTACAAAAGAAAGGACTGGCAGTCCTTGAAGGACTGCCAGTCCTAGAACCACACTAAACTAACAAGTTACTGTTTCCGCTTTTAAACGCTTCGCTAAAACGCCTTGTAGTTTTTGATTCATATTCCGCAACAATTTTTCTGTGGTTTCCCAATCGATACATGCATCAGTTACAGAAACCCCATATTTCAATTGTGCCAAATCTTTCGCAATCGCTTGATTGCCTGCATGTAAATGGCTTTCCAGCATAATCCCAACAATAGACTGATTACCCTCAATAATTTGATTGGTAATGTTTTCAGCCACTAATGGCTGTAACTCAGGTTTTTTATTAGAATTGCCATGACTGCAATCAACAACAATATTCGGGGGTAATTTCGCTTTGACTAAACCTTGCTCGCATAAAGCAATATTCACAGAATCATAATTGACCTGTTTGCCACCGCGCAAAATCACATGACCGTATTTATTACCACGGGTTTTAATGACGGCTGCTTGCCCTTTTTGGTCTATGCCTAAAAAATGATGGGGGGCAGAAGCAGAATGTAAGGCATTAATCGCAACGTCTAAATTACCATCAGTACCATTTTTAAAACCAACAGGCATGGATAAACCGCTGGCTAATTCGCGGTGTGTTTGTGATTCTGTGGTTCTTGCACCAATCGCAGACCAAGAGAATAAATCGGATAAATATTGCGGTGTAATTGGGTCTAATGCCTCTGTACCTGCTGGCAGACCTAATTCAGCAACCCACAATAATAATTCACGCGCTTTGGCTAAACCTTCCTCAATATGGAAAGAATCATCTAAGCGAGGGTCATTAATAAACCCTTTCCAACCGACGGTTGTTCTTGGTTTCTCAAAATAAACACGCATGACAATAAACAACGAATCTTGTAATTCATCATGCAGTTTTTTCAACCGCTCGGCGTATTCTTTCGCCGATTTCATATCATGAATAGAACAAGGCCCTGTGACGACCATAATTCGATGGTCTTGTCGATCTAAAATGGCTTGTAAGGTTTTGCGCCCTGTGCGTACTGTTTCTGTGCTTTTTGCAGTACAAGGTAATTTTTGTTTGAGCGCGTCAGGGGTAATAAGTAGTTTTTCAGAAACTACATTGACGTTGTTTATATCATCACTCACTTAGACTATCCTCAGTATGCTCGACTGATTGGTATTGCTGAAACAGTAAAGTATAACACAGCTTGTTAAATTTAGGCTTTTATCCACAAATTGTGTGGCAGTAATAAACAATCGGTGATATTTGCCCATACTCAACGCCGAATTTATGGGATTTTGCGCATAGACATATCCCTGTGTTTAGCACGACCAATTATTTTAATGATACTTATAATGTTAAAAGCATTTTTACCCGTTGTTGAATAAAGTTCTCTAAAATTCGCAATCGTTTACTCGATAAGTTATAACGACTATGTTTTTTAAATTTGAAGTTAATCAGTGTGCGTAATTTCTTTTTTTGTTGCTTCGTTATAATGGCTTGTGCAAAAGTTATAAAGTTTTGTCCAGTTGCCATTAAACGGGTTTTTGCGTAGGTTTCTATATTATCTAAGTCGTCATCCATTGCGTAATTGAAGAGTGATAAGCCATTATCAAAAATAGGTGCGGGTTTAATAACTTGATTTGTTTGATTATCTATTAACAAACCAAAATTGCCGAAATGCCTATCTTCATTACAAATGATGGCATCAAATATCAGCATATCTAGTAAGGAATCATAGTAATTTGCGCCTAATTGTTCGTAATAAGCGAAGACAGCAGCCCATCCGCCTGTTGTGATGAGTCGTCCTGTAGAGATGTACCCTTGTGCTTTATCGGTGAAGAGTTGACAGGTTGAACAAAGTTTTTCTTTCCAACAACTTAAACTATAAGTAACCGCGTCTAATCCCATCGTTTGTGCAATTTGTGCAGCATAATATTCTGAATAGGGTTCATTACCTGTATTCGCCGCGCCTGTAGAACCTGCTTTATATAAAACAATTTTGCCCTTAGTGCGTCGCCAGCATTTTGCTAACATGCCGTCTGTTGTTAGTTCGGGGCTGGATACAAACCCCTTGCGCACACTCTCTCCATAGCCTGTATAAGCAATTAAGGCAAGAATTTGGCTAAAGTTATGCTCATATAGGTTGTATTCGTTAAAAGTCTTTTTAAAGTCATCATCAACAACTGAGTAACAGTCATTAAGTGATAAACCTTTGCAAATATCAATAATTCCTTTGGTATCTTGAATACTTAGCCCTTGTTTACTGAGAAACTGTTGCACAAACGCGCGATTTTTGGGAATCACTCGCCGTTTTAACCATTGTAATATCCCTGTTGTACTCGCTTCTAAATCAAGTGGTAAGAATTGTTTATGTTCTGGATAGTCATCTTGAATCGTGACTGATAAACCTTGTATGGGGTCTATCGTCATTTCAAAACGTAATAATGACTTATCAAAATGTTTTAAAAGGTAGCTCATTTGAGGTTTTTAATAGGCGTAAAGTTGCTCGAAACCTTGTTAATTCGGTGTTGTTTGCATGATATATTGAAAATAAAAGTGTTCATTTTATCGAATTTAGATTAAAAAAAAGCAATACAGCGTTACACGCATATCTGAAAAATAGCATTCGTCTTATGATGATGCCTGTGTGAACACTATTATTTATCACACAGGCTTGTTAATAACGCCATGAAGTTATTATATTTGTTATCTTGGATGATCAACAAAATGCGTACCCAAAACTTGTTTGCATTACTTTGTGCATTACCCATTGTATTCTTTGCGCAATTTGCCGCTGCTGAAGATGATTACACTATTACCAATGATGCAGGCGTGGTGATTGATGAACTGTACTTAGCTGCTAGTGAAACCACGGAATGGGGACCTGATATTTTGGGGCAGGACACCTTAGCGGAAGGGGCAACAGCAAGCATCATTTTTGATCATGATGATGATCGTTGTCTGTGGGATTTAGGTATTAAAGATGCGAATGGCAATAAGATTGCGTGGCAAAAACTGGATTTGTGCAAATACACCAAGATAACCTTGAAGCCTGAAGGTGTTGCTAATTTAGAATAAGCAGGCTGATTGATGCATTAAGAAGTTTTAGCGCACAGAACCCCAACAAAGTTGATTTGTTGGGGTTTCGTTTTTTATCTTCATGTTTTTTTATGAAAAAATTAAGAGGCATTCATCATTAATTGTTGGCGTGCTTCTTTGGCTCGTTCTATCGCAAGTTGTAAGTCAGCCGCGAGTACAGGTTTTGTGATGTAGTCTTGCATACCCGCAGCGAAACATTTTTCACGGTCTTCTTTCATGGCATTGGCTGTCATGGCAATAATCCAAGGTCGCTCTGATTCTTGCCACGTTTCAATAATAATGCGTGTTGCTTCTAACCCATCCATTTTTGGCATTTGCATGTCCATCAGTACAATGTCGTAGTTTTTTGCACGTAATACGGTTAATGCATCTAAGCCATCTGTTGCGGTATCTGCTTGATAACCCAGTTTTTTAAGTTGTAGTAATCCAACTTTGCGATTAACGGCATTGTCATCTACTAGCAGAATGTTTAAAGAGCTAATATTGGTAACGGCAGGCGTTGGCAGGGTGACAGGTTCAGGAATAGCAACAGGTTGTGTTTGATTCATGGGGGTTGGTGAGACAGCTTCTAAGGCTTGTAAGTAAACATCTAGTAAACGTCTAGGACGGATTGGTTTCGTTAAGCAGGCAAAGGCTAATGATTGACGTTGGGTTTTTACATATAAATTGGTGAGCGCAATCACAGGGCAGGTTAGTTTCAATACGGCTTCAGGAATATCGCCCAGTGTAATGTCTATCAGGGCTAAATCGATGGGAGTTTGTAGTGCTGTGGTAACGTCAGTAATCACATGCATTCCCCAGCATTGGCTTTGTTCTTGTAGTAAGACTTGATTGCTGGGCAGTAAGTGGGTGAGTAAAACTGTTTTACCTTGTAAACGGGGATGTTTATCGTATAAAACTTGTTGTGGCTGATTTTGTGCTATCGTTGCTTGAATCGTAAAATGAAATGCTGAGCCAATTCCTAACTCGCTTTCAACCCAGATTTGTCCTTGCATAAGTTCACATAGACGTTTGCTTATCGCAAGTCCTAGTCCTGTACCGCCGTATTTGCGCGTTGTTGATGCATCGGCTTGGGTGAAGGATTGGAATAGATGTCCCAGATGGTTTGGGGCAATGCCGATGCCTGTATCTTTAACAGTGAATTGAATTTGTTGTTGATTATCTTCAGTTTTAGCTTGTATATATAGTTGTATTTCCCCTTGTTCGGTAAATTTGACCGCATTACCGAGAAGGTTAATCAAAATCTGTTTTAAACGAATGCTGTCGCCAATGATGCTTTGTGCTACGTTGGCATCCATCCGATAGACAATGTTAAGTTGTTTTTCTGCAACTCGGCTACTGATTAAATTCAGGGCATCTTCAACGCAAACACGTAAATCAAACTCACGTTTTTCTAAAATTAATTTATTTGCTTCAATTTTTGAAAAATCTAAAATGTCATTAATTAAGGTCAGTAAGGTATTGCTACTGGTACGAATGATATTTAAATATTCTTTTTGTTCTTCATTCAGCGGTGTTTCATCTAAAATATTGGTAATTCCGACAATTGCATTCATGGGAGTACGAATTTCATGGCTCATATTTGCTAAAAATGCAGATTTGGATTCGGTTGCTTGTAAGGCCACTTGTCGAGCAACGGCTAGTTTTTGATTTTCCTCTTCTAAACGTTGATTTAATTCTTGAATAGATTGATTAGCTTGAGCAAGTTTTTCTGTCCGCTGTTCGACTTTTTCCTCTAAATTGGCATATAGCCGTGCATTCTCTATAGAAATAGCCAGTTGACTTGCAATAAGTTGTACGAGTTCTAAACGGTCAGCCGTAAAAACAGCATTACTGAGATTATTTTCTAAATAAATAATAGCAATCAGTTTTCCCTGATGAATCACAGGGCTACAAAGAATTGATTTAACTTGTTGAGCTTGTATATAACGATCCGTGTTATATAAATTATCTTCTTGTGCATTATCAATAATTTTAGGTTGACGGGTATAAATAACCTGTTGAATTAAAGGCACAGGTAACACAGAAATTTCTTGTTCTGAAGTCTTTTTGACAGGGTGCGAAGGCATGATGACTAAATTTTGCGTGTTACTATGCGCTTCGATATACCACTGGTTATTTTTCTCGAGTAAGAGCATCCCATGTTGCGCCCCCGCATTTTCCATGACGATGCTGATTAATTTTTTAAGTAAGCGGGCTAATTGTATTTCTTCCGATAAACTGCGCGAGGCTTTGATAATTGTACTTAAATCAAGGCTATCTGATGCAGAACCGCGACGAGTATTATTATTGCTGGTGTTAATCGTCCGAGTGCGTTGTGAAATCGTCAGCGATTTCGCGGCTATTCCTAAGCTTAGTTCTGGGTAGCGGAGCTTTAATACTTCTAGTTTTGCGGTAGCTCCCCAAAGTTGATAGAGGTAAAAGGCTTCTTTGATATAAGTCGCACTGATATTGCTATCCGCTTGTTGTTGCCAAAAATGGGCATAGCGTTCACAAATTAAGCCTTCTTCGTGACGAAAATGATTTTTCTTCGCCAAGGTCATTGCCTGCTTATAGTATTGAATTGTTTTAGGAATATTTTTATCTAAACGCGCTTGTTCTGCTTGAATCAGGGCGTAACGGTGGGCGTTATTCATGGGAGCATGTTTTGCCCATGTTTTAATATTTCTCACATTTTCGCGTAATGCACGGGCATATTGTTGTTGGGCTTTTTTATCGCCTGTTTGCATTAAGGCGAGGCGAGCTAAGGCACTGTAAAAGTGGAAAACAGTGCTATGAAACATGGAGGCAATCCCCATCGGGTTGACTTGTTCTGCATAGTTAACAACAAGGTCATACCGTTCAAACCAGTAGCACAACATAATTTTATGTACGTATAAAAATGCTAATGCAGTAATGTCATTTGCATGGGTATGAATCGGTAGCATTTTGGTTTCGTCGTAGGCTTCACCGACTAATAACCACGGTTGTTGTTCATTAGCACCCCGTAAATTTAAAATCGTTTGTAGAACAATCTGATTGTAATATAAAGGTGTTTGTTGCTGGATTTGGTCGATTGCCATGACATATTTTGCAGTTTCTTGCGTCAATTCTTCGAGCGTGTGTCCTGCAAAAAAGCTGTAATTGCAATACATGAAAATCGAATAGCCTGCGAATTCTAATTCGCCTGTATCGACACCGACTTGATAGGCTTCTAATAGCGGGGCTAAGGTTTCTTCTAATGCAGCCTCCCAGTGCCAGACGAAATTGTAAACCATGAAATAGGTTCGGCATTTTAACTCGTTGGCGTTAAAATCTTCTAAAACTTGTAACGCGAGTTTGCCAAAACGATGCCCCGTGCTGATGTCTCCAATAACGCCGCATAAAATCAGACCATAACTCGCGTAGGCAAACGCTGAAATAGGACTATTTCCCCGTTGTACCGAAAAACTCATCAATTTAATCGACGTTAAAATCATTTGTTTCGTATCTGCGATATAAGCGGCGGAATAGATACGATTCATAATCCGCATAACGGCTAAGTCGTGCGGTTTGGTCGTGATGGGTAAATGACGTAGTTGCTCGATATTTTTACCCAATAAGATAAAGCGTGCACGGTAAATATCTCGCAATATATGCAACATACTGGTTTTTTTAGGAAAGAAAACACCTAGCAGACGTAAAACATCTAATGCCAATTCAATGGCTTTTAATGGCTGATTTTGCGCCATAAATGCCTGAATTTGAATTTCGTAAATTCTAACTTTATCTAATAAATCATGGGAATGTTGTAAAACCAATGCTGCCCACTGATTCATTTGTTCATAATCGCCATTTAAAAAAGCGGCTTCAGTGGCTTCTACATATAAATTCAGGCTGAGGGGGTAATCTGTTGTCCACGTATCTGCGGGTAGCAAAGATAAGCCATGTTGTAAGTAGGACAGTGCAGGCTCGTAAGCTGCGGAGCTTTTTGCGGTTTTTCCCGCCATTAAATTTAATTCGGCGAGACGTTTGCGCTCGTTGGCTTGTTCAATCAGTTTTTCAGCGCGGTTTAAATGGTTGACAATATCAAATAAGCGTTCTTCTAATTCAACGGTTGAGCTGTTTTCTAGCAATAATCGTCCAACTTGTAGATGTGTGGCGTTTTTTTGCGTTTCATCGATAAGTGAATAAGCGGCTTGTTGTACACGGTCATGGATGAAACGGTAAAGCGGAATTAATGCGCCGATTTGATTATCAATTTCTACAGAATCTAATTCTTTTGTAACAATATTATTATAATCACTGATTTTATTAACAAATTTATAAATATTGCCTAATGGCAAAATTAATTCTTCTCGCAAAGCTTGCCATAATGCTTCTGCTGTTTCTGTCAACGATTTTTGATAAACGATAGAGAGGGTTTTTAAATCAAATTGATTACCAATACACGCTGCAAGCTCTAAAACAACTTGACTTTCAGGCGGTTGTTGTTTGATTTTTTTCACCATTAAATCAATGACATTATCGCTAATAGTGGCTTGTTGCATTTGCTCTAAATGCCATTGCCATGTTCCATTGACTTTATCGAAAAAGATTGCTCCTGAATGATGAAACATATGGAGCAATTGATTTAAAAAGAATGGATTGCCTAAGGTTTTTTCCCAGCATAATTGAGCGACAGGAATAACTTCTATCGGGGTTGATTTCAAACTATCGGCAATTAACTGCATCACATGCGGTAAAGCAAGCGGTTTAAGGGTAATGGTATTGACTTGTATGCCTAACTGCTCAATGTTTTTGAGCGTAAGCATTAAGGGATGAAATTCATCAACTTCATTGTCACGATATGCACCAATAATAAAAAGATGATGCTGTTTTTCATCGCCCATTAATAATTCTAATAATTGCAGGGTTGCCGTATCCGCCCACTGTAAGTCGTCTAGGAAAATAACGAGGGGCTGAGTTGCTGAAAAAGCACTGATGAAATTGAGTAAAACGAGATTAAAACGGTTACGGGTCGCACTGGGGGATAATTCAGGGACGGGCGGTTGCGTGCCAATGATTTGCTCAATTTCAGGGACGACATCGATAAGAACTTGTCCATTAGGACCTAAATAACTGCTTAATTTTTCGCGCCACAGGATTAACTGATTGTCGCTTTCAGTTAATAATTGGCGCACTAAACCGCGAAAGGCTTGGAAAATAGAATCATAGGGAATATTGCGTTTAAATTGGTCAAATTTCCCACTGACAAAATACCCGCGTTTTTTTACAAAGGGTTTATGTACCTCGTGTACTAATGCGGACTTCCCTATCCCTGAATAGCCTGCAACCAGCATTAATTCTGCTCCCCCCTGACTGACACGGTCAAAACTATCCAGCAATACATCAATTTCCATCTCACGTCCGTATAGTTTTTCGGTGATTTGGAAATAGCTGGAGGCATCTTTACTGGCAAGGGGAAAATTTTCTATATGCCCCGTTTCTTCTTGCTGGACGAGACATTTGTGTAAATCTACTTGTAAACCGTATGTACTTTGATAACGATTTTCAGCCGTTTTTTCCAATAACCGCATGATAATCGCTGATAAGACATAGGGAATATTAGGATTAATATCGATGGGCGCGGGGGGAATTTTGGCGATGTGACAATGCACCCATTCCATTGCGTCATGGGCTTCAAAGGGCAACCGTCCTGTTAAGACTTCATACCATGTAATGCCTAGAGAATATAAATCGGTTCGATAATCAACGCTACGATTCATCCGCCCTGTTTGTTCAGGGGATATGTAGCATAAGTTGCCTTCTAGGGTATCTAAACTGCAAATCTCTTGCGTTTCGCGTGATAATTCTGTCGCAATTTCAAAATCAATTAATTGTATTTGTCCTGTTTTTTCATTAATAATAATATTAGAAGGGTTAATATCTTTATGAATAATATTACATTGATGCAATTCTCCTACAATTTCGGTGAGACGAATGGCAAATCGTAAAAATTGATGAATATCATTTTTATAAATCTTTAAAAGCTCGCTCAGGGCTTTACCGCCAATATCTTCAAGTACCATGACCCATGTATTTTTATAGGCAAGCAAATCATAGGCACGGATAAACCCCGCATGACTGTTTAAGCGACGGGTTAAATAATACTCGCGTTGAAATTGCGCAATTTCTTTCGGTGATGGATGAGGATTACTTAACACTTTGCAAATAATAGGTAATTGATCACTATTACGATATCCTCGATAAATTTGTGTATAAACACTATCTGATAACTTTTCAAGTAATGTGTAACCCAATATAGAACCGATTTGAAATGTTTAAAAAGAAGCGATTCGTTTAATCATGAGTCTGATAAAACACAGTTTCAGTTTAGCATTAGCATTCTCAAGAGTCCGTTCAAAGTTCTTAACTAAGGACTTACATCGCTCAACCCAAGCATTAGAACGTTCTACTACCCATCTTGCTTTAACAGGTACAAAGCCTGTCTTACCTTGTGCTAACTTTTCTTGCTTATTGGGCTTGGGAGATAACTCAAACTGGATTTTACTCAGAATATCAGGATAAATTTTTTCTAACGCTTCCTGAATACGCACAGGATGATAGCCATTATCCAAGAGAATTGTCGTTTTAGGCATCTCTAAAGGTTTGTTCCTGAAGTAATCGATATTCTCCTTGAACAGCTCAATCAATCCTAGGTCATCATTGATATTGGCTTTTGTACAGCGTGTAAACAAGGGCAAGCCTAAACTATCAACGGCTAAGTGTCTTTTAATTCCATTGGTAGCTTTGTAAAAGCAGAAGCCTTTACTTTGACGACTCGCCAGACAAGTATTTTTCACCGCTTGGGAATCTACTATGATTAGGCTTGTATATTGAGCGTTTTTTTTGATTGCGTGCGGGCATTTTCATGTAAGCCTATCATCAGTTTATCGATAACTCCCGAAGCCCGCCATTGTTTATAATGCCAATAAACCGTTGAATAGGGAGGGAAGTCTTTAGGAAGGTCGCCCCAATGGCAGCCATTTTTGAGCTGATAAAGCATTGCATCAAATAGCAGGCGATAGCCCCATTTATGCGGACAGGTAAGCTTTTTTTTGGGCAATAACGCATTTAAGAGGGGTTCAACCACTGCCCATTCTGCATCTGTTAGGCTACTTGTGTAAGGACTCTTTTTGTTTTGTTTTTTCATCTTTTACATTTTATCTTAGACTTCAAATAGGTTCTATAGACAGCATAGATTCCTCAACCCAACGTGCAACCGTAGCGGTATTAATTATTTAGTAAAGCAAGTACATAAACTTTTTCTGTTTTCTAAAAGAAAACTGTCATTTCTAAAAAACATTTGAATAATAAAGGTAGCCATCATGTTTATTTTAAATAGTACCTTTTCTTATAAAACAATAAATATGCTTTGGTTGTGATTTTTTGATTGAACATCAAATTTGTTATGAGTAATAACTAGCCCATGTCCCTGATCTTATATGATGACTTATTGTTTTTTTATGAATGTCTTAATCTATTTTGTGTGTCATCTTTTCTGTTTTAAGCAAGACAGTAAAACTAATCATAATTACTAGAAATTATGTTTGCAAAAGATTTTTTATTTTTTTTAAATTTATAAAATTAGGGGATATATGTATAAACAACTATTTATGTAAAATTTTATTTGCAGTACATTGATTAACGATTATTTATCAATCTTATTTCTATAAAGACGATTTGTATAAGCATCCATTGACCAACGGAGGAAATTAAGAAAACAGCTTTTTCAAAAATGCTGTTTTTTATGCAAAAACAATACTCAATTCATCAAAAATCATGAAATTTTTTACCCGCGATGACATTTATAAAATCAGCATATGATGATGATTAAATATGTGGTTTATATACGTTGTTCTAATGTCCTCACCCAAACGATTAGCCATTCTTTGCGATACAGTGCATCTGTATTCGTGTCTTTTTATTATTTGTTTGAAAGCAATTTCGTGAAAAAATCGTATTATCATGGAGATAGCTATATGCGTTTATCATGTCGGCGATTGTTTATTTTTTTAATTCTGCTGGCTTTAGTAATTGGTTTTTATTGGGTAAAGTCTTGGTATGACTCAAAAATCGGTGTACCAGAATATCATCCCGTTGAAAAAACTGTTTTATTAGAACAAGGTTGGACAACAAAAGAGATTGATTGGTATCACTATGCGACTCAAGGCAGTACCTTCTTTTTAGAAACCAGTTGGTTTATGGCATTAGAACAACCAACCCCCACCTTATTTGTCTCTGCTGCGCCATTTAGAGACAAAGCATATTTAAGTGCTTATGGGTTTTTATTTGATGATGAGAAAACAACTTATAACCCTGATGGTTTACCCGTTGGATTTGCGATTGATAAAAATTATGTTGATCCAATAACCAAAGAGAAAATGAGTGTTGTTGGTCTAAGCTGTGCGGCTTGTCATACGGGGCAGTTAAATTATAAAGGGACAGGTGTCCGTATAGAAGGCGGGCAAAGTTTGGCAAACTTTACGCAGTTTCAAAATGCATTAGGGTTTGCCATGATGTTGACTTATTACGACCCTTTCCGTTTTGATCGATTTGCTAAAAATGTTTTAGGTGCTGATTACAGTAGCGATAATAAAGCAACGCTAAAAACTAAATTTCATGCTCAGTTAGAAAAAATTATTAAACAGGGCGAATTAGATACAAAATATGCGGCAACTGTAGAAAGTTTCGGACGTTTAGATGCATTAAATCGTATTGGCAATTTCGTTTTTGGTTTTGAATTATATGAAGGTAATTATCGCACGATTGATGCCCCTGTTACGTTTCCCTATTTATGGGGTATTTCTTGGTTTGATTGGGTGCAATATAACGGCTCCGTCATGCAACCGATGACCCGTAACGCAGGCGAAGCCCTTGGCGTATTTGCTGAAATCAATTTAAAAGACCCCGCAAAAGGCTTTTTCTCGTCCACGCTTAATGTAGAAAATCTATATCAGTTTGAAAAACTAATCGGCGGCGAAAAACCCTTTGAAGGTTTAAAAGCCCCTGTTTGGCCTGAAGCCATTTTCGGCGCGATAGACCCACAAAAAGCGACAAAAGGGGCAGCCCTATATCGTGAAAAATGTATGACCTGCCATTTACCACCCGTAGATTCCGATGAAATTTGCAATGCGCAATATTGGACAGCCCCCAATAAATGGGGCGTGCGCCTGTTAAAACTGAAGTTAGTTAATGTTGACCTGTTAGGCACAGACAGTAATGTCGTATATGACTGGGCAAAACGCTTTGTTGAGACTAAACAACTCGGTTTAGGCGTGGTTAAAGGCGAATTAGGATTACCGCTCACCGTAGAAAGTGCAGTTAATATTAAATATGATGAGTTAAAACTGACACAAGAACAACGTGATGAATATAATGGTAAACGTGAAAATAAAGTCCGTTCCCCTTTATGTTACAAAGCGCGTCCTTTAGATGGCGTGTGGGCAACACCGCCTTTCTTACACAACGGCTCAGTGCCTAACCTGTATCAACTCCTTTCCCCTGCAACACAACGGGCGACAACCTTCTACACAGGCAGTCGTGAATTTGACCCAAAATATATTGGCTATAACACAGACCCACTGAAAAAAGGCTTTAAATTTGATACCAACATTACAGGTAATCGCAACACAGGGCATGAATTCCGTTCTTTAACCAAAGATGAACAAGCGGGTTGGAATGGAAACTATCCCTATAAAGGCGTTTTAGGGGCAGAATTGACCGAACAAGAACGCTGGGAATTAATCGAGTATCTGAAAACATTAAAATCCCGTGATTTAACGCAACAAACAACGGCATGTCCGATTCCGATAGAACCTGCAACCGTTGCCAATAATTACGTTGAAGAACAAGGAGCAGTCGATACATGTCAACAGTAGCCACCTTACCCAGCCAAGCCGACGCGGCAAAACGCCAAGCCTATTTAGAAAAAATGCGCGAAGTCTATGCGTATCAATATAGCTATAACGATACATTTGCGACTGTGTTAAAGCTACCCGATGCGGAAAAACCTGATTGTGCTTATCAATATGGCTCGATTAAAAATTTATTGAGCCTATTGCCTAGCTTACCGCGCATTTTAAGCACGCAAATCAAACAATGGTTAAAGCGTCCAATTACGGGTTATCAAGACTACTTATTTTTTGGACGAGATTCTTTTCCAGATACTCGTTTTATTGATAACTTTCAAAGTGATGCTTATTTTGGGTTACAACGTGCAATCGGCATTAACCACGTCACTCTACAAGGCGCGTCCTCAACTAATTTACTGCCTACCAATTTTGATTTAACCCGCGTTCGTCAACTGTTTCCCCAACTCACCGCAGGCGACAACTTCGACAGCGCATTTGATAATCGTCGCCTATTTTTTGTTGACTACGCCATGTTACAAGGGCTTGTCGACCACCAAGGCGAATATGCAGGACGCAAACAATATGTTACCGCCCCCCTTGTCCTCCTCTACCGCCAAGCCTCTGGAGTTTTACAACCGTTAGCAATACAACTAAACCAAATCCCCAGCGACACAAACCCCGTTTTCACCCCGCTAGACGGATTAGCATGGACAGCCGCAAAACTTTACGCCCAAGTTGCTGATGTCAACTATCAAGAATTTATCACCCACGCAACTCGAATTCACTATCTAGTTGAAAGTTTTGTGATAGCTACCCATCAACAATTGTATAAAACCCACCCTGTTTTCTTACTGCTTAAGCCAAATTTGGAATACACCTTAAGCGTAAACGTACATCATCTGTTTTTGAAAAACAGCAAAGGCGTACCAGGAGATTTTGGGGCGCAATTAGCAGGTGATTACGACTCAATGGTCGAGCTGATGTCAACAGCATTTAAAACCTATGATTTTACTGCCAATGCGCTACCGCTAGATATTGCAAAACGCGAAGTAGATTTACCTGAATTATTCTACCCCTATGCGGCTGAAGGGCGGAAAATTTGGGATTTAACTCAAGCCTTTGTGTTAGATTACTTAAATCTTTATTATCCCAATACCAAAATACTGGCAGAAGATAACGAGATTCAAGCATGGGCACGCTTTATGGCGGATGATGATGGTATGCGAATAAAAGGCTTCCCCAGCCGTTTTGAAACTGTGGAAGCCCTTGCACAAGCAGTCGGACAAATCATTTTTATTACCACTGCGCACCATTCCAGCATCCACTACCCACAATATCTATTCTCAGGCTTTACCCCTGCGATGCCATTTGCCGCCTATGAACCTGCGCCGACAACTATTCATTGTGATTTAATCAATCAAGAATACTTGCTCAATGCCTTACCCTTGCGTCAACCTTCAATGACACAAGCCTTTATTTTCTACCTAACTGATTTTCGTTTAGGACAGATGGGCAACTATCGCCTAGAAGCGAAAGCACAAACCTTGGTTAAAAACTACCGTGAAAAACTCGACGCGCTTGCAACACAGCTGAATGAGGACAGCACTAGCCGTGCTTATCCTTATATCTATCTAAATCCGAGCTATATTCCTAATTCAGTGATGGTATAAATTACTAAACACAGACCTGTTAGATTTTAAAAAATCTAGCAGGTTTTTTTTGTCTGAATCAGGATTCACAGGATTTAAAACATTGTCTGAATCAGGATTTTCAGGATTAACAAGATTAGCAGGATTTAAAACCCTCAAACCAAAAAGTCAGGTGAATCACGCTTTTTAATTCTGCTAATTCTGAAAATTCTGTGAATTCTGATTCTGACAAAAAAAAACCTGCTAGATTCAAAACCTATCGCGCATCTAGGGCTTTTGCTTGCTGTAAAATTTCACGCAGTGAGTCGTAATCACTATCCGTTGCAGGAACAAATCCTGTAATATTCTTTCCAATCGCATTCAGAATTTTTTGTCCTTCGGGCAATTGATTTAATGTATATAGTGCTTGTTGTAATTGTTGAATTAAACGAATATCTAAATCACGACGGCTAACCAGTAAATGTGAGGACACGGCAGGAGACATCGCTAGTATTTTTAACCCCTTATCTTTATTTTCATCAAAGACTTCCGCAGGTAATGCACCAGCATCATATTCTCCCATTAGTACGCCATACATAACATTTCGATGATTATCTAAAAAATCATAAGCACTTAATTTATCAAGAGTAATTCCTGCTTGACTCAATACATAATAAGGGACTTTTGTCCCTAAATTCGAATTTTTTTCCCCAAATGCAATTTTTTTTCCAACCAATTGATTTAAATTCTGAATTGGGTTTTTTGTTGTGGTAAACAGCACGCTATACAACGCGGGTTGATGATTAATGGTGTAACGGGCAAGTAATGGGACAGTGTGTTGATATTTATCAACCATTTCAATGTATAAGCTACCGCTCATAAAGGCTAAATCGAGTTTATCTTCTCCGACAAGTTGTAAATGGGTGCTGTAGTTACTTGCTGTGATACTAATCGGTATCCCTATTTGTTGCGTCAGGTAGTTCGTTAAAGGTGTGTACTTATTCAGGGCATCCGTTGCGGATAGGTAAGATAAGGGAAAGCCTAGGCTCAAACTTGCTGGTTTATCATCTGCATAGCTGACTGTTGATAAACAAGTATAACTCAATAAAAACAATAAACTATACAGCTTTCGTAGTAGGGTAATGTACATCATAAGCCTCGTTTAAAGACAAAAAGGAATCAGTAAAGCCATGTCTTTTGTTGCTGATGGATATTGCTATTGTGCAGAAAAGTCGTTGTGTATTAAAGAAACCATTGGTTATTTTGTCCGAATTTTTTTAAATCGGTCAAACTATCTTCTAAATGTATAGTTATCATTTGTTTTATTTAACTTTATTTGGTTTAACGTATGGTATTAAAACTGCATGAGTTTTATTTTATAACGATAATAAAGATAAAATTTTTTCAGAAATTAGATGAAATTATGATAAACACGATAAATGGTTGGCTTAGTACAAACTGGGGCGTGCAATGAAACGAGGGTTCTTTTTGCAACAAAAGCTTGCTGTTAAGCAATCAGTTCTTGTTTTGTCCGTTGCAATTCTTTTAGGGTTTATCATCAGTGTGTCGCTGGTCTTTTGGGATTTTATTAATACACGTCAATCTATTGATGATATTGCTCATCAATTGTTAAACGCGATAAAAGGTACTGCCATTCGAGCGTGTTATACGATAGACACCGCGTTAGCGGGAGAAGTTTTAGACGGTTTAATGCAATTTCATGCCATTGAGTATGCAAAATTACAAACAGAGCATGGGGAGATTCTAGCCGAGCGCACTCGTCTCAAAATAGGGCAAGATAGCAATAATTATTTTCTAATGCTCTTGTTTGGCGAGCATATTCCTTTTCATATCCCTTTAAATTATCTGAACCCCCATACACAGAAACAAGAATTCGTCGGTGATTTAACGATTATATTACAAGGGTCTGTTGCGGGGCATAATTTTTGGCATCGTACTTTAGCAGAGCTATCATTTGGAATTTTGAGAAGTTTGTTATTAGCGATTGCCTTATTAATGATATCGCGACAAATGACAACTAAGCCATTAACAAAAATTGTTGATGCGTTAAAACAAATCAATTTAGCCACATTGCCAGAGACAAACGCACAATTAAGCTGTTTTCCCAGTCATCAGCAAGATGAAATTGGCGAGTTAATCCATTCTACGAATGCCTTATTAACAGAAGTTGCTTATCGAGCACAACAATTATTAGCCAGTGAACGACGGTATCGCTTAACCTTAGTGGCAGTTAATGATGGGATTTGGGACTGGGATTTAATTCATAAACAAGTCGTTTGGAATGCCCGTTGTTATGAAATGTTGGGATATTCTACGGATACATTACCTATTAATACTCATCAGTGGCAAAACCTGTTACATCCTGATGATAAAGCTGTCACGCTTGATATTTTGCGTGCAAAAGCGAAAAACGGGGAATCGTTTTGTATTACATTTCGCTTGAAAACCAATGCGGATACATGGTTATGGGTTGAGGGGCGCGGGCAAGTTATTGAATGGCTTGATAAACGAGCAATACGGATGTTAGGAACACTAACAGATATTTCTGCGCGTAAACAAACAGAATTAGCCCTGCGTGAGAGTGAATCATATAACAAAATTTTATTTGCAGGTTCTTATATTCCTTTGATTGTTTTAGACCCTGATACAAAATGTTTTATTGATTGCAATACTGCTGCGGTCAACATTTATGGATTTAAACAGCGTGAAGAGGTATTAGGTAAAACGCCTTTAGATGTCTCTGCACCGTATCAATTAGATGGTTCACCTTCAGCATTAATCGCTTATGCGCATTTAGAACAATGCATTATTAATCAATATCATGTATTTGAATGGCAACATCAGCGTACTAATGGGGAATTGTGGGAAGCTGAAGTACATTTAATGTCTTTTCAACATAACGGACGGCAATTAATTCAATTTAGCTTGCAAGATATTACTCAACGTAAACAAACTGAACTGGCTTTGCGCTTGAGTGAAGCCCGTTATCGCTCCATTGCGAAGAATTTTCCAAATGGCGCGATTTTATTATTTGATCATGAGTTACGTTATGTATTAGCGGATGGCATGGGGTTAGCCGAAACTGGTTTAGACCAGATACAGATGGAGGGGAAAACGTTAAAAGAAGTTGTTTCTTATCAATTGGCTGAAGTATTAGAACCGATTTATCGACGTGTATTAGAAGGGGAATCCATCGTGATGGAAACGCCTTGCAATGAGTTTGTTTATATTGCTTCTTATACACCATTACGTGATGAAGAAGGTCAGATTATTAATGGGATGGTTGTTACCCAAAATATTACCCAACGAAAACAGGCAGAACAGTTATTAGAAGGGATTTTAAATAGCTCCATGAATGGCATCATGGCATTCCAATGTATCAGAAACGACTTGGGAGAAGTTATTGATTTTGAAATTATTTTAGCCAATGAAATGGCAGTTAATTTAGTCACTGCCCGCAAAACAGATTTATTAGGAAAACGCTTTTTAAACATTGTTCCCCATAGTTTAGTAACAGGGATGTTTGCAAACTATGTCGCTGTTGCTGAAACAGGCGCACCGTTAGATAAAGAATGGTTCTTCGGATTTGCACAACAAACACCAGCATGGTATCACCTGATTGCGGTGAAATTAAGTGATGGATTTACAATTACTTTTCAAAATATTAGCACGCGCAAACAAATTGAAATGACCTTACATAAAACCACACGTCAATTAGAAGGGATTTTACGCCATAGTCCCGCGCTGATTGGTGTTTTAAATGCACAAGGTCAATACCTATTAGTTAATAAAGCATTAGAAGATTTATGGCAACTACCAACTTATCGCTTGTTAGAACATACGGTTCAAGAATTAATCAACTCCAATGTTATCAATGAACGCCTTACTCGAGTTGTCAAGGATAAAGAATCATTTACCGTAGAAGATGCATTGCCTATTTCCAATCATGAACGTTATTTTGTTACGACCTTATTTCCGATTGAAATGGAACAAGAATGCTTAATCGGTGCAGTTGCCTTAGACATTACGGAACGGAAATTAGCTGAACAAGCCTTACAACAAGCGAAAGAAACCGCTGAAATTGCAAATCATACAAAAAGTGCTTTTTTAGCAAACATGAGTCATGAACTACGTACCCCGCTGAATGGTATTTTAGGTTATGCACAATTATTAATGCGAGATAATAGCTTAACTGATAATCAAAAGAATTTTGTCCATATCATACAAAAGAGTGGAGAATATTTACTCACTTTAGTCAGTGATGTTTTAGATTTATCCAAGATAGAGGCGGGAAAATTAGAGTTAGTACCCAGTGATTTTTGCTTAACCGATTTTTTAAATGAAATCGTATTGTTATTTTCACAACATTTACAACAAAAAGGGATTAATTTTATTTATCAACAAATTCCACCGCCAAGCTCTTTAGAAAACACCCCCCAGCCCAACATTTTCCCCCTGTTGGTATATGCAGATGAAACTCGACTCCGCCAAGTTTTATTAAATTTATTAAGTAATGCTGCCAAATTTACCTTTAACGGCTACGTCTCTTTTAAAACGGTCTATCACGATAATCATATTCGTTTCGAGGTAGAAGATACGGGCATTGGAATTCCTGCGGATAAAATTGAATCCATTTTTAGACCCTTCGAACAAATTCATAATGCAAAAACCCATAAAATTGAAGGAACAGGCTTAGGATTATCAATCAGCCGTCAACTGGTTGAAATGATGGGCGGACAATTAGAAGTACAAAGTGTGGTTGGTCAAGGCAGTGTATTCTGGTTTGAAATTGCATTAACAGTCAAAGAATATAAACAGTTACACCAACTAACGCCCCTTGTACAACAAGCCATTGGTTATACAGGCAAACGACGCAGTATCCTAATCGTTGATGATGCAAACAGTAATCGTGAACTATTAGTCAGTTTGTTACAGTCTTTAGGTTTTACCACTTTTGAAGCAAATGATGGTCTTGAAGCCTTAGCACGTGTACAAGCACATCACCCTGATATTATCCTGATGGATTTAAAAATGCCTTATTTGGACGGCGTGCACTGCGTCAAGCAACTGCGCCAACAGCCTGAAAGTGCAGGCTTAATTATTATCGGAATTTCAGCGACCGTCTTTACAGAAACACGAGAAGAGTTTATGGCAGCAGGCTGTAACGACTTTTTAGAAAAACCAATCAATATCAATCAACTACTAGAAAAAATTCAATTCTATTGTCAACTTGAGTGGGTTTATGACCCATTACATTCCAATAAAGTGGAATCACATGACTATGATGAAGCCACAATGAATGTTTTACCTATTGCCAGCTTAGACGAATTATGGGCATTAGCGAATATTGGCAAAGTAAAAGGATTTATTGAAACTGCGGAAGACTTAGCAACAAAGTATGTTGAAGCGAATGCCTTTTTAAGACACCTAATGACACTCGCTCGCTGTTTTGAACTAGAACAATTAAAACAATTATTGATAGATGTACGTGAAAAACAGTTATCTGCAAAAAAACTTCCTCAACCTAAAGAAAATCATCAGCAATAATAGGAAGATATAAATATATGCTGTATTTAAGTCGGATTTTATCAGAACACCCCGAATTGCAAGAATTTGAACCACTATTACAACTTATTAAACAAGAAGCACAAATTCAACAAGCGCGTTTCTTTCGTATTGATGTGCAATTAACTTTTCCCCATGTTCCCCCTGACTGGGAAGACCGTTTAGAACAAGCTTTTCTACAACCATGATAGATGCCTAACCTAACCTGAGTTTTGCGAGTTTCTTTTAAAAGGACAACAGCTTGTCTGAATCAGAATTCACAAAATTTTCAGAATTAGCAGAATTAAAAACATAATTTTTTATTCTTTTAATTTTCTTGTCTTTTTAATTCTGAAAATTCTGATTCAGACAATGTTTTAATCTTGTCTGGTGAATCCCGATGAAAAATAGGAGAGTAACCTCTGCCAGTCCTTCAACCCTTTTCGTGTGTTCCAACAGACCTGCTAGGTTTTAAAAACCTAGCAGGTCTCTATTTTATTTTATAAAACTCGCAAAACTCATTATGTAACAACTTCATTTTTGCTCACTTGAAATACAAACGAGACAACGCTAGTGTATATAATACCTAGTGTTACATATTCGAGATATTTCGATGTCTAAACAATACCGTAGTGAAATCATAGCGGCAATTCATGAAACTGCTGAAAACCTTCATGAATCAGGCTTACTTGATAAACAAACAATGCGCAAATTTGATGAACACTGCTTAACCCCCATTGTCCCGCTATGTTCTGAACAAATTCGTCGCATCCGTGAACGTGAAAACGGGAGCCAAACTATTTTTGCGCGTTATATGAATGTTTCAAAAAACACAGTCAGTCAGTGGGAACGTGGTGAAAAGACACCGTCGGGAGCTTCACTTAAATTGCTCTCATTGATAAACAAAAAAGGACTGGTGGCAATTGCTTAATGCGCATATTTAAAAACCATTTTTTTGTTTTTACCATCTCAGTTCGAATTTCGAATTAGGAAAATAAAAAACTTTTAAAGTTAATTAGTTGTACCTTTATTAAAAAACAAATATAATATTTTTCACTTAAATATGTTTTAGCACAAAGAGTTATTTTTACATGACAGATACAAATGATATTCCCAAAAAAAGAAAGTCTATCCCTGCAAAAACTAAAGCTAAATTGCAGAAAGAGATAAAATCTGAATGTCCATTTTGTGGTAATGAAGATGTTGGACATTTCCAAGTTCATCATATAGATGAAAATCCTAGTAATGATGTATTTAGTAATCTACTTCTTATCTGTCCTATTTGCCATTCAAAAATTACCAAGGGAGATATTAACTCTGAAGTAGTTTTGCAGAAAAAAATTAGTCTTTCTCAGGAAAATACGACTAACCAAAACCACACAACTACAAAAGTCAATAATTTTAATGCTCCTATTAATAATGCTGTGGTTGGAGATAATAACGCTGTAAATATCAATACTACAGTTGTAAAAAAAGCGACTAAAAAAGTTGTCAATAAATATCCCGAAGGTTCTATCGGTTCAGATATTCACAAAAAGAATTACATTAGCTACTTAATAACTCGTTATAACGAATATAAAGAGTGGGAGGTAGGTAAAGAAAATATGAGTTATGGTTTTTTTGGTTCAAAATTGAAAGAGCGATTTAAAGTTGGAAAAGATAGTTCAATTTATCATGTTCCGTTAGAACGTTTTGAAGAACTAGCTGATTACATAAAATCCCGTGTTGATAAAACAGTTTTAGCGAAAACAAAAGGTAAAGAACACAAAAATTACTCGAGTTTTTCAGAGTATATCGAACAGACTATTGGTGATAATTACACACAAAATTCATCATAATTTATTGTGTTTTACTCGTTACCAAGCTCTGCTTGGCTTGTACTTGAATGCTTCAATCTTAAGTCTGTTTGTATTCGGCAAGCGGAGCTTGCAGGGCAGGCATTACCAAGCAGAGCTTGGTAACGAGCAAAAAACAGAGACCTGCTAGGTTTTGAAAACCTAGCAGGTCTTTTTTTGTCTGAATCAGGATTTTCAGGATTAAAAAGCGTGATTCCCCTGACTTTTGGGTTTGCGGGTTAAATTCTGTTAATTCTGAAAATCCTGATTCAGACAATGTTGTAATTTTGTCTGGTAAATCTTTATGAAAAACAATAGAATAATCTCTGCCAGTCCTTCAACCCTTTTCATGTGTTCCAACAGACCTGCTAGGTTTTGAAAACCTAGCAGGTTTAATATTCTCACTTTTCTATCAAACTAATTTCTTCCGTTGTTAAATTAAATAACGCATAAACCGCTTGATTTATCTGATTTTCTAATGCCTGAAGCTGTTGATTAAGGATTGTGTGTTTTTCGCGGGATTCTTCTAAATAACTTTCCCAATCATCACGTTGTTTTAAACTGATTTCCGTTTTATACGATTTTTTTAATTCCGCTTGAAAGGCTTGAAAGTCTAATAACCACCATTGTTCTAGTCTCTGGTTGACCTTCTGCACACCTAAATCCGCAAAACGGCGTTGTAATTTAATTTCTAACTGATAACGTTGCTCTGCTAACTGTTGGCATTGCTCGGCAAGTTGTCCAATCTGGGCTTTTTGTTCGTCGGTAGCGGGGGGAATTATAATTTCATCAATATATTGACGAATATAGCGAAAGAAACCACCGCGTATCATTGTACTCATACCCGTGAAAATTAAAGTACAAGCCTTTGAATTTAACCAAGCTAATAAAAAATAATCCTTACAAGGCAACATATACGCTGTATTTGCTAAATAATAATTCTCCTGTGTCAAAAAGAACTTATTTTCACAAGCAATATCCGCCCAGATAATTTTGGGTTTCTCAAATTCTTCATAATAAGCACAAGCTCTTAATTCCCACCAAAATTCCCCTTTATCGGTACGCTTTTGAGCTGATTCTGCAAACGGTTCAAGCCATTGTGCGATAGATATATAATTTTTTTGTAACCATGCCCATGCAGTCACTTCATCAAACTGCCCGCCCATTTTTTCCCGTGTCCAACCTTTGGGTATTAAAATTAACCATAAATCACGTGGTTGTATGTGCCATTTTTTTAAATCTTTACCTTCTAAAAATGGTTTTAACAATTCAGCTGATTTAGCATCTTGTTGAATTAATGAATCTCGTGTTGTGCGGTCAAGTATAAATGCCTCATTTAAACCCGTTAATACACCACGATATAACGAGCTATGTACGGGTTTTTTCAGACTTTGTTGCATCAATTCATCACGTGTCATGCGGTCAACAATAAACGCCTCATTTAAACCCGTTTTAATTCCGTAAAGTGGCGAGCCGTAAACCGTTTTAAGCGTCGGATAACCCTGTGTTAATTTCGCTCGCAACTGATTTAAACGTGCATCTTCAATTTGCCAACTCTCCGCATTTAACTGTGCGTGCGCCATCACGCCATGCTGTTCGGTAAAAACATCGCTTAAATTTTCAGGCAATTTATCCTTTAAAATAAGGGTTTTAATTTGACTTTCAGCCGTTGCAGGCTGATTTTTAAAAATCAAAATAGCAGGATATGTCGTGACCCCTTCAAAAATTTGTAAATCCCCAAAATCAACGACTTTAGTTAAAGTCGCCGTTTTTTGTAAAAACTCGCGTAAGGGTTTCCCTGAACTGGTTTTAAAAAATGTGGATGAGCAAATAAAGCCAAGCATTCCTTGTGGTTTTAAGAGCTTAAAGCCTAACTCGAAAAAGTACGCATATAAATCAACGACTCCATGATAAACCTGATATTTTTCTTGAAAATAGGGTTTTAAATCACTGAGAAATTCTTGTCGAACATAAGGCGGATTGCCTAAAACAACATCAAAACCGCCATTCTCGATAATTTTGGCAAAATGCTGTTGCCAATAAAAACTTGAATTGGGTGCGGGTTCATGAAAGCCTAAACTGTTACCAACTTGTAACTGTTGGTTAATCAGGGCGAGTTTTTTATCTTTTTTCGCGGTTTTCAACCATAACGATAATTTACTGATTTCTATCGATTCAGGATTTAAATCAACGCCGTTTAAGTTGTTTTGTAAAATTTCTTTGTCTAAATCGAATAAATCACTAATTGGACTATTCGTTAATTCGCTAACTTTTTGATTAATCCGTGTATATTCAGCGTGTAAAAAATCAAATGCGGCAATGAGAAACGCGCCAGAACCACAAGCGGGGTCGACGATTTTGATATTTTTTAAAACAGTTTGCCACGCATACCAAAATTTTAATTCTATTTGTTTGCCTTTCCGCCACTCAATTACACCATCCGCTTGTAATGTGCCGAATTCGGCTAAACAGCTTAAAAAACAGCTTTGTAAATAATCGCCTAAGGTTTGTTCGACAATAAATGCGGTGATGTGGTCGGGTGTGTAAACAATGCCGTGTTGTTTGCGCTTACCACTGACAGCATGGGCTTTTTTAGCAATATTAAACGCTTCACCGCTGACAATTTGCTGATGTATTTCTTCAAGGTCAGTTATCGATTGTTCAAAGATATGCCCTAAAATTGTGACAGGAATTTCAAAATTAAAATCATATTTCGCAAGTTCACAAAATTGTTGACATAAATTATCTGAAACTTGCAATTTATCGATAAGTTTATCGTTCGCAAATAATCCGCCGTTGTAGGCGAAAATTTTTAATTCGTCGTTACCTTTATTGATGGCATTAAATAAGCCTTTGAAATTATCAAAAATAGGACGTTTATTATAAATATCTTTATATTTATAGGCTTGTTCTAAGCTATTTGCAGGTAAAAGGGCGTTATCTTCGGCAAAGGCAATAAATAGAATGCGGTCGAGCAGTTTTTGCGCGGGAGCGATTAGTTCAAGCGGTGAATAATTAGGGTTATCTTCAATCAGTTGCGCCAGTAAATTTTCACGTAAGCCACGATAATCATTATAAAGTTGAGCAGTGATGTCTTTGTCTGCTTGGCGACTTTGTTCGAGTAAAGCGTATGTTTTGCCTGTGAGTAAATTAGAGGCATGTAGGCAGAGGATAAAGCGCGAATATTCAGCAGGTTCAGTGAGTTTTGCTAAATCAAAATGTTCATAAACAAGGGAAGTTTCACCGACGGCATACAGGCGGATTTCTAAATAATTGGAGACGAGAACCCATTGACAGCCTCGTGCATTGCGGGCGTAGTTCCATGCTTGTTGGACGGGGGAAATATGTCGCCCGCTCATGATGGCATCTAAATTTTTAGTTTTCGCGCCTTTTAGTTCAAAAACGGCTTGTAGTTGGTCATTTTTTTTGTCGGGGCTAAATGTTCCTAAGGCTAAATCAACTTTTCCGCGTGCAATGGGGTATTCACGCATAATGTTAAACGTTTTTGCTTGTCCGAATGGAACATACCCTAAAACATCGACCATGATGTTTTGCATAAAAATGCCTTGTAAAGAAATTTCGGTTTCTTTTTCTAAGGCTTTCGTTTCTATTAAAGTTTGCCAGTTATTTAACTTTTCATAATGTTCTGCGGGAATTGTTTGTATCGTAAGGTTTTTATCGATGACTTTTTTACGAAAGAGGGACATTATTTAATCCTAGTTTGAATAATGTTTTAGGTATAGTAACCGTACTATAAAACAATACGAAGGACTGGCAGTCCTTTGAGGACTGCCAGTCCTAAATTTGAACTACTTTATGGTACGTTTACTATAGTGATAAATAAGTTGGGTTTTAGTTGTTTATTTTAACCCTTTTGTCTGAATCAGAATTCACAGAATTAGCAGAATTAAAAAACGTGATTCGCATTATAGTAACCGTACCATAAAGTGATTTAAGTTTAGGACTGGCAGTCCTGTGAGGACTGCCAGTCCTTCATGTCGTTTTATAATACGTTTGCTATAATTTCTTGGTTTTAGGGTTTTAAATCCTGCTAATTCTGAAAATCCTGATTCAGACAATTATGTATTTAATCCCTCGCTGGTTTATCACGATTGAAAAACTTAACTTAAGTGAATTTATAAAGGATAAAGCTGTGTTAGTCTGCGGGGGCAGTCTCTGAAATGCTCCACGCCTCAATAAGCTGAATGACTAGCGCGGCGATTTGAGGAATAGCTGAAGCAAGTTCTGGGCTGGGAGTTGTTCCCCAGTCCAGTTTTTTAGGTTGTACCGTCACTAATGCCCGCCGTTTTGGCAATCTGTCTGTCAGACTTGCTACTGTTAATAAATCAATCAAACTCACTTCGTGCGCACTGCTTTGGCGTTTGTTTAGGAATGTTTCCATTTCTTCGTTGATAAAATAGCGTATTGTTCCAATTGGGGCATGTAGTTGTGCTGCGTCGATAACAATGAGTTGTTCTGCTTCTTCAATGAGTGGTGCAAGGCTAAAACTCAGTGTGCCACCGTCGACAAGATTTACTGTTTTTTGGCTAATTTGTTGCGTTTGTAAGTAGTTTAAAACGTGAATGCCTATTCCTTCATCAGAAAGTAGGGTATTACCTATACCGAGCACTAAAGTTTGCATGAGTTCCCGCCTTTGTTGGTTTCTATACAGATTTTTTAGATTCGCTATATCTATCATAAACGCCATTCAGTAGAATTTTGCGTTTCTCTCATTTCTTTCTTTCATCTTATCGTATGAATCCAGAAAAAGTCGTTTTTGCATTTTTTATCGTCCTCGCGTTGACGCTCAATTTTGGTTTTTTTATTGGTGATATTGATAATCCTGAGCATCATCATGTTTATGAATTAGCCTTTGCGATTGTGGTGAATTTTATTGCAACGGTTTTGAAGTTTGGCGACCGTTCGCAAATGGGCGCGGTTTTGTTAGCAACCAGTTTAGTTGCAGATTTGCAGTTGATTGCAGCGGCGATTGTTTGGACAACAGTCGTTCATGTGCAGCAAACAGGGATGACTCCAACGGATATGGCAAGTATTGTGTCTTTATCGGGCGGTGCGTTGTTAGCAAATATCATTTCTGTGTTGTTATTGGTTATTGAAACTGTGATGTTGCCGCGTTAATGAATAATGTCATTTTTCTTATTATGCGCCGTATGCGCGCGCCGTTATTGGTATTAATTGGGGTTTATTCAATTTCTGTAATAGGCATGACGTTAATGTTAGGCGTGGATGCTAACGGGCAGGCTTGGTATATGAATTTTTATCAAGCCTTTTATTTTGTTTCTTATACGGCGACAACGATTGGTTTTGGTGAAATTCCTTATGCGTTTTCTGAAGCCCAGCGTTTGTGGGCGATGATTGTTGTCTATTTAACGGTTATCGGTTGGTTGTATGCCATTAGTGCGTTGCTGTCGTTGTTGCAGGATGAGTCTTTGCGACGGGTTTTAGTAGAGCATCGTTTTTCTAAAACAGTAAGCCGTTTGCGTGAGCCGTTTTATTTGGTGTGTGGCTATGGGGATACGGGTAAAGCACTTGTTCATGCATTGGAAACGCGCTCGATTCGTTCTGTTGTGATTGAGATTGAACAGAGTCATTTAGATGAGTTGTCGCTAGAAAATTTTGCCGTTTATGTGCCTCATTTGTGTGCAGATGCGAGTAAACCGTATTATTTGCAGGAAGCGGGGATTAATCATCCTCGTTGTGCTGGTGTTGTCGCTATTACGAATAATAATCTGGTGAATTTACATGTTGCGATTACAGCAAAGTTGTTAAATCCTGATATTCAAGTAATTTGTCGTGTTGATGACCAGAAAATTGCTGCAAATATGGCATCTTTTGGGACTGAGTATGTGATAAATCCGTTTGAAGTTTTTGCTCGTCAGTTGCAAACCACGCTCCACGCGCCAACGCTTCACATTTTGCAGCAGTGGTTTATTGGTAAATGGAATAAACCGCTAACAGCTGATTTAAAGCTCCCTCAGCAAGGTTTATGGGTTTTGTGTGGTTATGGGCGTTTTGGAAAAGCGGTTTATCAAGAGTTAAAAGAAGAGCCTATTCAGTTGGTGACGATTGAGGCAACGCCTGCGGAAATGGGTGCGCCTAAAGGTGAGTATGTGATTGGGCGCGGGACAGAGGCGGATACGTTAAAAGCGGCAAATATTGAGCAAGCTGTTGGGTTGGTCGCGGGGACAAATGATGATGTGGATAATTTGTCGATTGTGATGACGGCTCGAGAATTAAATCCGAATTTGTTCATCGTATTACGGCAAAATTTGGCAGATAATGCGATTATTTTTGAAGCGGCTCGTGCAGATATTATCATGCAACCCAGCAAAATTATTGCAAATTATATTTGGATATTGTTGACAACGCCGTTGCTTGAACGTTTTATGATGCTTGCCGAGCAAGAGGATGAAAAGTGGTTACTTGCGTTACTTGAGCGGTTGCAACAAACCGTTATCACATCACATCCTGTTTTATGGGAAATCAAGATAAATCAACAAAATGCTCCCGCAATCGTGAAGGCTATCAATACAGGGAGTGTGCCTACCTTGCAACATTTATTGAGTCGTCCGCGAGAACGTGGCGAGCGTTTAAACGCAGTTGTATTGCTTTGTATTCGTGGGGATAAGATGTTTTTACTGCCTAGCGAGGAGTTAGCCTTAGAAGTCAATGATTGTTTATTGTTATGTGGAACACAGTCTGCAAGCCAATGGATGCATTGGAATTTAAAGGATGAGTTTGTTTTGCATTATCTTTTAACGGGTGAAATTCTTTCTCGTAGTTATTTGGGGCGTTGGTGGCAAAATAGGGGATTGATTTAAATAAAAAAGACTTGCTAGGTTTTGAAAACCTATAGTAACCGTACCATAAAGTGATTTAAATCTAGGACTGGCAGTCCTTCATGTCGTTTTATAATACGTTTGCTATAGTAGGTCTGTCTGACCTTACTTTAATCAGCAAGATTAAAATATTGTCTGAATCAGAATTTTCAGAATTAACAGAATTTAAAACCCTTAAACCAAAAATTTTAAGGTGAATGATGCTTTTTAATTCTGCTAATTCTGAAAATTCTGATTCAGACAAAAAAAGTAGGTCTTTTTTCTCAAATTGCCTATAAGTTTTTCTTCACTGCCGTTACATAGCTTGGATTTTCATCAGCTAAAACAATGCCTTTATCTGTGCTAACCATCGGAATTACATGATATTCTAAGGCTTCGTCCTCTGCTGAATAGACGTGCCAAATTAACGCAAAACAAACAATCGGCTCAAAACTATCGACGCCGTTTTGGTCGTGAAACACTGCTGCCCACCCTTCTGCGGGCATGATTTGCATAATCTTACGTTTGCGCATGATTTCCCTCTTTATTATTAAATAAAAGATACTATATAACCTTAATATTCATTATGTTAATTAATTTTTAAGTCATTTAAGTATAAGACACTACTGGCTAAGGTAAAAATTTAACGTAAAATAATTTCTATATCGTCATAAAAACTGAATATTCTCAGGTTGATATAAGTCTATATCAATAATATACTGATTATATTCTATTTTTTAAATTTATAGGAAATTTTTTTATGTTCAGACCAAAACACTTTTTCAAATATGGTTTAGTCATGCTGGGTTTATTACTCAGTCATGCAACGGTTAGTCAAGCGATGGTAAATAGTTTGCCTGTTGACCTAAGTCTTGAAGCCAATGGGCAAAGCAATCAAATTACCATTACTCCCGATGAACCTTTAACGGTCACTATCAGCGCGACCGCATTGCCAACTTTCACGGTTTTACAACCGATGGATTGGTGGATTGTCACTAGCACGCCCTTTGGTTTATTTAGTTATGATGGTAATACCAGAGGCTTTGTAGAAGGTCTTGCCTTAGCTGAACAAGTTCCCCTTATTAATGACGGTAAATCTCTCAAGGTTCTCGACCAAGTTCATTTACCATTAGGGAGTTATCGGTTGTATTTTGGGGCAGATTTACAAGCCAATGGGGCGTTGGATACTAGTCTCGGCTATGTTCAGTTGAATGTTGATGTTGTTCCTACTCAAGCGAAAACAATTCGTTATCTTTCCAACTTTAAGGATGATGTGGATGGCTGGATTGGTGGATTTGCAGATTTACCCGTTGATGCAGACCTAGAAATTTATGAGTTGGCTTTTGGTTATGAAACTTTGCCCGCTGATTTGGAATTATCAGGCAGTGCGCCGATGTTGCAAGGACATAATCGTAGTGATGATTTATTTATGTTCATGAAGCGTGCAGTGTCAGGCTTAAAACCGAATACCAGTTACTATGCCATGTTTACCATTGATGTGGCATCTAATGCGGCAGCAGGTTCTATGGGGATTGGTGGCGCACCCGGAGAGGCGGTTTACTTGAAAGCGGGTGTTTCTATTACTGACCCTCTGTTAATTAATACTGAAGGTTACTGGCAAATCAGTATAGATAAGGGAAATCAAGCTGTTGGTGGTACTAATATGGTTTTGTTGGGTAATGTCGCGGTTGAAACGGAAGAGGATAAGTATAAGGTTAAAACCTTAAGTAATTCTGAGCCGTTTGAATTTACGACGGATAGTACAGGCATGATTTGGCTTGTTATTGGTTCAGATTCGGGGTTTGAAGGTTTCACCCGTCTTTATTATCCTGATATTAAAGTCACTTTTGAAGAAAAGAGTAAATAACGGGCATTAAGCTGTTATTTTTATGTTGTTCTAAACCTGCTAGGTTTTTAAAACCTAGCAGGTTTTTTGTGTGTGAGTTTTAAACTAAAACGCCCACCACTTGTATAGTAAGTGGTAGGCATTCGTTATAAAAATTTTTTGATTACAGTAGAGTAGATTAGTCTGTTGCTTCAGAGCTTAAGTTAGTTAAAACGCCGCTTCTGCTACGAATAGTTGCTTGTACGGAGAACTCTTCCGCTTCAACATCAATGACAAGACGAGCACGACCTGACCATAAGCCAAAATTACCTTGTAACCAAGAGGCATCGAGCACTCTGACTTCATGTGGTTGTAACGTACCGATGACGATTGAGTCTCCAATTAGATACCCATCTTGGGCGTACATCGTGCCACGTACAACGGCTGCAAATGAATTGGTGTTGTATAAGCGGATGTAAGCTCTATCTTGGGGGGTTGTCGCATCAGTGGTCAAGACGGCGGGAATATTTAAGACTCTGAATGTCGCGCCATTTTTCGTGATTTGATGAATATTCATATTGGGATCACCAAAGTCAGGTGTCCAATCATTCTTGGGTGTACCACCTAGCGTTACGGTTAATTGGCTGGGCTCGATAGCATCAGTGCCGTTGACTTCTAAGCAGATATTAACCCCCGCAGAAACAGCCGTTGGTGAAATTGCAAAAGATACGCTGTTACCCGTTGGTACAATTTCAGCAATGGTTGTTCCTAATAGACATTCGTTTGTTAAGCCTGCTGTTACGAGACGAATTTTTGAGGCATTAATGAGGGAGTCGCCTTGTACAGTGAGTAACGCCGTTTGTAGGATATGTGGGACAGTCACAAAGGTTGCCGTGTTGCGTAACATACTATTGGTAATTGCGCCGTCATTACTTCCCTTGTAAGAAACTCGTCCCACAAATGCATTTTGATCATTGACTTCAGTGGTGGAAATAAATTTTTTGGAGCTTTCTTTCACATCAATCACGGCATTGGCTGCAACACCTGCCGTATCTACACGAGAAACCGCGAGCGCGGCGGCTTGTTGGAAAGTCACATATCGACCCACATACGCTGTCGTTTTAACAGCAAAGGCATTTTTGTACTCAACTGTTGCAGAAAAAATCTTGTCTTCTCTGACAGAACCAAGATTGTAATAAGCTGTTTTTGCAGCAGTTGTACCACTTAACACCAGTAAACTGCAATAGCCACTGATTGGGCTTATTCTGTAACCTGTTTTTAGGGAGAATGTGGCTCTGGCTGTGTTGGATGACCCTAAGGAAACTTTTACGGCTGCGGTCATGCCTGCGGTGGTTTTACATAGGAGGCTTGGGGCATTTGAGAAACGGACACCGTTCCTAAGCGCAATTTTAACGAATAAAGGTGTGCTTGATGTAACGGTATAACTTGGGATGGTTAAAAAGCGAACAACAAGTGTATTGCCTGTGACGTTCCAGTAGTGATTTGCTGCTTCTAAAGGTTGTTCCATCGCATAAATCGGATAGCCTGTGGATCTAGGCTCGGTCGCTGAACCATAGATAAATGTTTCAGCAGTTGCGACCGTTGGAAGAAGTTTTAAGCTGGTAGCAACGGCAAGAGAAAGTGTTAGTTTTTTCATGTTGTGAAACCTTAAATTCATCAAGTACGTAAATATAGACAGGGCAGATTATTTTTTGTATTGAATAAACAATCCTTTTTTATAACCAATCTAACTTGGTATCAAACACTTAAATCTAACCCATTTGAGTAAAATATTAGGATAAAGATATCTATAAAATAAATAACTTAACCGCCAATTTTACACCTATCTCTTTATATATATTGATAATATGTTGTATTTTCTATAAAAGCGTTTTTCATCATAACATAATCTCGTTGTTTCTATCCACAAAACCAGCGTCTAACCATTTCTACTTGAAAACGATAGCCTTTTCCTAACGGTTCAAGGAGTTCCCGTTGTAAGAGATTTTGTAGTGCAGGGGTAAATACTTCCAATGTATAGGGTTTTGCTAATTCTTCCGTGGTTAAAATAGCCCCTTCTCCACACTCAGCGAGTCGATGTAATATTTCTGCACCGATATGGCTGACTTGATTATTTTCTATATCTGCAAAAAAGAAACGCCCATGTTGTAATGCAGAGGGAATTGCCGCGTCGACATTTTCTAAAGTGGCTAAACGTCTTTCATGAATGTGTTGGCGATTTTTTAAGGTCACAATTTCCGCACATAGGAGTTGTATTAGCGCAGGATGACAACGGGTTACTTCCATCACACGTTGGCTTGCATTGTATTCGTAACGTAATGCAAAGCCTTGTACTGGTTGTTCAATGAGTTTTAGGGCTTCACTGGCTTGTAAATAACTTAAGTGCACAATTCGAACATTAATTAAATAACTTGCCCAGCGTTCAAATTCATCTATCGTGTGTGAGCCTGATAGTAGGAGCTTGAAGCGTGGTCGATGTTGGATGATGTGGCGGAACATGCCTAATACAGAGGCTTCATCTAATAAATTTTTTGCAAATACATGTTCTAACGCGCTGAATTCATCTAAGGTTAATAAAATAGTTTGTTGTGATTCTAGGCTTTGTTCTATGGTGTCTAGCCATTCATCAAAATAAGTAAATGGGTCATCGCGTAAGATTTCGCGGTTTAGTGCGGGTAGCTGAATTTCACGATGCCGCTTTGCAGAACTCAGCATTGCTCGACTGATATTGTATAAAAAGCCTTCGTAATTTTTTGCGAGTGAAGCAGGCCCTTGTAAATCTACAAATAATGGAATAATTGTGCTGGGTAGTAATCGCCCTAAGTTATTTAATAGTGATGTTTTTCCTGTACGGCGTTGTCCGTAAAGCAATAAAGGCGGGCAACGATTGTCAAGGAGTAAACGTTCTATTTGTTCGCTGACATCTCCCCGACCAACAAAGATTTCTTGATGTTCTGTTAAGGGAATACCAATAATGTACGGATTGCTAATCTCTTGCCGACTTTCAACGGCTTCGCCTAAAGCACGCCCATAATCAGAAAGTTGTTGCCGCCATTGTTCTGCAATTGGGCGAAAACGAAGCGCGTAAGGTTCTGTAGAACGGGTTAATTCGCGTAATAAACCATCTAAGCGTTCTTCAACGGCATCTAAGGCTAGACGTTGATTATAGGTGCTTTCTTGTAATAAAGCGGCTTCTGTATCGCGGCTAATTCGGCTTAAACTACGTAGTAGGGCACTGACAGGGCTGGATAATTCGCCCGCTGCTAAATGTTTATGTGCTTTACTAATAGCGGCAACGGTTTGACATTGTTCTAATCGACGTGCATCTAGCTCGATTTGTGCTTCTTGTGCTGCCCATTTCTGTGGGGTTTGACTCAGTGCATAAATAGCCTGCTCAGTTTCAGCAGGTTTACGCTCGGCTAACATCACTAAATAGCTTTCTAAGCCATAGAGTGGTAAGCGTTGTCGTTCATCCCAAAATGCAGAATGTAGTGGCAGTAAACTGGGCGCATCAGGCGCACGTAATTCTTCTAAGCGGTATAAAATTAAGTTCCAAGCAGATACAAATGGATAAATTAATAAAGAAATCCAAGCGGGAAAACTAATGCCGATTAAAAATGCCAGTAGTAAGAAGCGTAATGTCAATTCTAATGATTGCGTTTTTAATATTACTACGAAGGCAATATACATGCCTGCACTGCTAAAAATTCCCGCAACTAAGCCAGCCCACGGATTTGCAATTCGTTTTGCTAATGCATAAGGAAAGGCAAATAGGAGTGTATAAAGTAGTCCATTTTCTATACCGTCATGAACGCCTTTAATTATTAAAGATAAGCTGTTTTGGTCTTCAAATTGATTCAATGGTAGTGTGCTGAGAATCAGCAGGGTGCTCACTAAAAAGCCTAAGAGTAGCCCTTGCCCAATGCGTAACGTTTGTAGTATCCAAATGAGAAAAATTGCGATACCAAACATAAGACTAATTAAACTGTCATAGACGAAACTAAACACGCCTCCATTTTCAAGTAGTTTCGCCGCTCCCTGTGCCAATGTGCTAATAAATTGAATAATAAAATAAATCGCACCACTGCTGATAATAACGCCAATGACAACGCTACCGATTTGTCGTTGTTGTGAATGGCGATAAGGGGTTATCGTGATGTTTTGCATAATGCTTGCGGCAAGGCTTGCCGTAAACACGGCTAATAATATCGTCATCCATGCTTGTAATGTCCCTTGTGGGATTTGAATACTTTCTTCACTGACGTTGAGCATGACAACAATTGCAATATTTTCCGCCATGCTAAACACGGTTTCGTTGTATAAACCAACCGTTAAACTTAGGGCGATACCGCCAATAATGCCAATCGTGATGCCGAAAATAACGGAGACGCTTAAACTACCGATTAAACCGCCAATGAGGGTGAAAAAGTAGGCGTAAGCACCGCTTAAAAAGAGTGCATCTGTTGTATTTGTAAATAAGCTAACCATGCTAATGGTGATTAAACTCACCCAGATTGCCCAGATAACATGCCCTGCTAATAACAATTGCCATAAATGGGTAGATTGCCAGTGTATTGTCTGTAAATCACTGAGTGCGAAATCAGGGGGCAGATTAGGGCTAATATCTTGTAGATAACGTCGCCATCCTGTCGGTTTAAACAATAACCAGCCTAATAATGAAAAACTCAGTAAGCAACTTTGTAGTAAGAAATGTCGGAAGCGCGGGCGCGATTGAGCGGAAACATTCATGCGGAATGGTCAATGTATGCAGTCAGAGGGGAACATTGAAAGATAAAAGGCTGTGACAGCCTTTGCACTGTCGCAACCTTTTATCTATTTATGATATGTCTTGTGTTAATAGATAACGATAAGAATTCATGCGTTTTAAGCCTTCAACCTGCCATGCAAGTCCTGTTTGATTTTCTTGCAAAGCGGTTAAACGGGCATGACAAAGAATCTGCAACAGGGCAGGCCATAAACCACTTTCAGCCATAATCCACGCGGTATCTGCTTCAGAAAAAGGAATGGGTGAGCTTTGAATCAATGCCAAGGCTTCTGTTTCTGTTAACGCGCCTAAATTCAGAACATGCCCAAAAATATTAAAGAATGGCGATGGTTTACTATTATCCATTGCCATTTCTTCAGGGGCTTGATGGGCGGTTAATAAAAATCCGAGTTTACCGTTTGTATGATTACTGCCTAATGAACGTAATCCCCACCAAAATTGCTCATCTAAATCTGTTGCGGCTAACCCTGCATTAATTTCATCTAACAAGATAATGGTTGGAATTGTTAGATATTGATCAATAATTTCCATAAAGCTGATTAAATCGCAAGGTTCTGGTACAGGCATATTCATTTCAACCAATAAATGCCGTAACAGACTTTCTTGATAGCACATACGTGGGTCTTGAAAATCAACAAAAATCCATTGATAACCCGGTAATAGCCAATCATTACGTTGTCCTGTGCGTAGCTGGTCGGCTGGGGTGTCAATAATGCGACGTAAATAATGCAGTAAAGACGTTTTACCACTGCGCTTTAAACCAACAACGGCAATATGTTGAAGGGGCGTACATTTCCAAACATCGAAAATTCGTTTTAATACATACTCACGCCCAAAAAATTGACGAGGTTCTGTAATAGGGGGGCCAATAATAAAAGGACTGCGTTGTATTGCACCCAGATTAAAAGAAAGTGAAGGTGTTGCCATGCGATAACGTGTCCCATGCTCAAGCGGAAAACCTGCCGCTGTTAAGAGGGTATTGCGTTCTTCAGCGTTTAAATTGAGATATGTTGCACAACGAATAACATCCGCCCGTTGACGTGGACGGCTAACAGTACCATTTAACCAACGGGTTAAAGTTCCCCGCCGAATATTTAATGCTTCCGCAAAAGTTGCTTCATTGATATTGCACCGTTTTAAATAAGACTTTAATAGCACTGCAAAGGCTTGCGGTGCGACTTGTAAGGCTAGGTGCTGGGTCTTTTTTACCGCTGAAAGTGAATTTGCCATATGAATCTTCATTCCTTGTAAAGACTCGCTTTACAGTGAATGTGTAAAAACACCTCTGTCAGGTTTTTAGGTAGATATTTTGCTAAACTTGAGGATAAAACAAGGCATTCATTCTTAAAATTGAATCACTCAGTTTAAATGAAGATTAATGAATCCCTTTTATTAGTCTATTTAAGGAGTTAGTGTTTATGAAAAAATTTATTTGTGTATTATTAGTCTTTTGGTTAAATAGTGTATATGCCGTTAATGACGATATGGTTGTTATCCGTTCTAATTCTCCTTTATTTACGATAGGACAATTATTGTCATCTACGACGGCAGTAATGCTCCCTCAAGGGGCAGAAATTACCCTTGTTTTTGCAGATGGTCAAAGTACTACTTTACAAGGGGCATTCCAAGGACTAGTGCAAAAACCACGCCTTTCATCAGTAAAAACAGCGAATACATCCAGCGAAGAGACCCCAACGGTCACAAATCATGAGAATATAGCGGTCGCGTTGGCGGGAATTTTGCACAGCAGTGAGCTATCCACCCCATTAACACGAAGTCCGCAGGAGTCCCCCGCTGATTTATGGTTAGTTGATATTAGCACGAAAAAACGTCATTACTGTGTTGCTAATCCTGAACAGCTTTCTCTCTGGCGACCTGAAACGGATAGTCGTTTAGCAGGCGATTTATTAATTAAACACAAATCATCAGGACAACAAGCAGAAGTCGTGTGGCCTGCCAATCGCACCACTATCCAATGGCCACATAATTTACCCGTTGTTTATGGGGATACTTACACAGTGGAATTGAGCAGTCGACATGGCAGTTCTACCTTTAAAATGCTGGTATTGTATCAACTCCCTGATAATTTACCCACTGTCTCACACAAAGTGGTCTGGATGGTGGGAAAAGGATGTATTCCTCAAGCCAACATGTTAATGGCGAGTTTACGATAAAAAAAGTATGGTAGAACCCTATATTTTATTATTTTAGGGGATACAGAAGGGTTGTAACGGTTGTATCACGCTGTTAAAGGTTTAACCGTGTTTTACGATTCCATAAACCGTTGCAACCCTTAATTTTTTTGTAATAATCATTTTTTTATAAAATCAATAAGAATATTATTCACTTTCTATCTTCAACGATACAGCGACACTCACGATTATATGGAAAAAATAATTTTTACTGGACCTATGGGCGCAGGTAAAACAACAGCTATCAGCTCAATTAGTGAAGTACCGCCAATTTCTACAGATGTCCGTTGTTCTGATAATGAAGGACAGGCACGCAAAGAAACGACGACGGTCGCAATGGATTATGGTTATTTCACCTTAGATGATGGTCAACGTGTCCATTTATATGGCACACCCGGACAACAACGCTTTGATTATATGTGGACAATTTTAGCACAAGGGGGAATTGGTTTAGTGCTACTATTAGACAATGCTCGCCCAGACCCGCTCGCTGACTTAGAATTTTACCTTGATTCCTTTAAAGACTTTATCAATCAAACGGGGGCAGTCATTGGTATTACCCGTATGGACGTGTCTAACCACGTTAGTTTAGACGACTATAGAAATAAACTAATGAGCAGAAACCAAATTTTTCCATTGTTCGAAATTGATGCACGTCAGGCAAATGATGTAAAAATATTAGTTCATGCTTTATTAGCTATTTTACAAGCACAAATGTGATAAAAGCAGTATGATACACACACTTGATTCCACCCAATCACAAATACAACTTTGGATTCAATGGTATAAATTATGCTAAATTGGCAGAGAAACATTTTAACGCACGTAGTTTTTACGTGGTTTGTTATTGGTGCGATTAGTCGTTTAATGTGATATGCCCTACAAAATTTCCATTAAAGCGTTGGAGAAAAACGATAGCGTCTTCTTCAAATCCATGTTGCAACTCGTGCAAAGACAGCTCAGTGCAGAATGGGAATTTGCAGAAACTGCTAATATTACCGTGGTTGATGTGGAACAAACCGATGGCAAACTCTTCTGGGAACACGCAATCAGTGATAAACAATGTGTTATTGCCTATGCAAAATACAATATCTATGATGCTCAATGGTTTCTCCCTAAACCCATCCGTGTACAGCCACTCATTACCCTCTTGAATGCGCTAGTTGAATACCAATCCATTGCTTGCCAAATTCCGTTAACAACATCAACGCCTGCTGTTGCTACGCCATTGGTACCAACAAGCTCTATCCCCATTCTTTTAAAAACGCCAACAATAAACCAAGCTATCACCCCCTCACAATCTGAGGCAACTAATGATAATAATAACAATCGGTTTAACCCTGCTCAATATCTCTTAGGACTTCTTCAAACCGCGATACAAGCCAAAACAATTAAACGATTTAGCTGTGCAGGACTTCCCCCTATTTATCTCCTCCCGACAGAACGTCGTTGTTTTACAACCAAACTCGGGATGAGTCTTAATCAACTGAATTCTGCTCAAAAAATGATGTATGGCGCGTACTCTGAACACATAGACTGCAGCGAGTTATCGCCCGAAACGGTTTTAAGCGAAGTAGAAAAAAGTGGTTTAAATGGTTATCCCATTGAAACAATCCTATGGGTAACAACATTAGCCGCGTCCCATGGACGCATCATTACCTCTTATCCCCCTAATGTTTCTATCCGTTTAAAACAATGGCCAAATTTTGCTGTTTTACCACACCAACCAACTTACATGAATCTCGCCGCATTTATGCTAAAACACGGTGCAGATTTATCGACGATTGCAGAAAAGACCCAAGTAGAACTTCATACTGTTATTGACTTCTTCAATGCCTGCCAAGTTTTAGGACTGACAATTGCAGAAGAGAAACAAAATCCACTACAGGAAAAATCTGTGTCAGGGGTAAAACGTCACTTGTTTAAAGGTATCTTAAAACGCCTAATGTCATGAGTGAAATTAAAATTGTATTTACTGGTAGTATGGGAGCAGGTAAAAGCTCTGCAATCGCCACCATTAGCGAAATCCCTGTGATTAACACCGATGTGCGTGCCACTGATTTAGAAACGGCACAACGCAAAGAAAAAACCACAGTCGCAATGGACTATGGCGAACTTACCCTAGAAGATGGACAAAAACTCCGTTTATACGGTACACCGGGTCAACAACGCTTTGACTACATGTGGAAAATTTTAACTAAAGGCGCGCTAGGTCTCATTATTCTTATAGATAATGCAGGTTCAGACCCTATTGGTGATTTAGCCCGCTATTTAGACAATTTCCATGAATTTATTACGGAAACAACAGCCGTTATTGGAATTACACGCACAGATATCAGCAATGAACCGAGTATTGAGGCATACTATACATTTTTGCAAAATCGCGGGATTCAACTGCCTTTATTTCCCATTGATGCCCGCTCAAAAGAAAGTGTCGTGATGCTCATACAAGCCCTTGTCGCAATGCTCGAGTTTGGTTAAATCACCTAACCAAATTAACTGACAAACATCATGACTAATACAGGATATGGATTTCAACTATGGCACTGCTTTCAACAACACAAATCAAACAAGTAGAATTAAGACTCGGTAAATTACTCGATGACTGCAACGCAATTGATGCAAGCGTCGTTGCAACATTAGACGGTCACCTCGTCGCCATGCGTCAAAAAGCAAACCAATACTCCTTAGAACGTTTGGCGACGATGGGTAGTACCCTCATGTCACTTGGAGACACCATCACCGCCGAACTGCGTATGGGCAACTGCGAAAACGTCATTTCTGAAAACAAAGGCGGTATTATTGCCTTTATGCACGTCAATAAAGACCTTGTCCTTGTCTCACTGACAACCCATAAAAATGCACTAGGTATGCTCCTAAGCTACTCACGGCGATATGCAGAAGAACTTGCACAAATTGTGACCGCTTAAATACCAACCCCCTATTTGTTATAGCAGGTGGACGACCATCCACCTCACCACCTAATCCCACACCATATGCACCGTCTCAGCTTACTCATTGGCCTAATCCTCCTGCCAATACTGGGATTTAGCGAATCTACAGCCGACCAACTCCAACAACTCACTGCCCGTATTCAAGCACTGCAAGACAAAATGCAAGACACCCGCACCGAATACGGACGCTTACAACGTCAACTTCAACAACGCGAAGAAGACATTGGTGAAACCGCTGAACGCCTAGACGGACTTAGCGAAGAACTAACCGATAAACGCAACACCCTCATTGACTTAGAACAACAAAAACAACAACAGACCCAAAAACTCACAGAACAGCGTCAAGCCCTCGCCAAACAAATCCGCGCTGCTTACATCACAGGACGACAAGACTATCTAAAACTGTGGCTCAACCAACAAGACCCCTTTGCAATTGGTCGCGTACTCACCTATTACGACTACATCAACCGCGCCCGTATTCAAGAAATTGATGCCATACAAACAACCCTTAAACACATCCAAACCCTAAGCCAACAAATTGTCCAAGAAACTAGCACTGTTAATACACTTATTGGCGAACAAAGCACCAAAAAGAACCAACTAGAAACCAGCTACCAAGACCGCCAAGGCATTCTTGAAGAACTCGCCCGCACCATAGAAAGCACCGATAAAGAAATCAAACGCCTACAAGACGACAAAAAACAACTAGAACAACTCCTAGGCATTGTCGACAAAACCTTTGAAACCCTCCCCCCGCCTGTAGAGTCCAACACCATTTTTGCTACACTCAAAGGCAACTTACCTCGCCCTGTTGCAGGTGACATTACAAAAAAATTTGGAGACGAACTCATCGGCTCACTAAAATACCAAGGGTTACTGATTAATGCCCCACTTGGCGACAAAATCACCAGCATTGCCTCAGGACGCATTGCTTTTGCTGACTGGTTTCGTAATATGGGACAACTCATTATCATCGACCACGGTAAAGGCTACATGAGCCTATACGGACACAACCAAAGCCTATACGTCAAAACAGGTGACTGGGTTGAAGCAGGTACTCCAATTGCCAGCGTTGGCAACAGCGGCGGGCGCAATATCACAGGTTTATACTTTGAACTCCGCTACCAAGGCGTTCCTGTTGACCCTTTGACGTGGATACATAATTAAATATACTTGTAACAAACGGGTAGCATACCCACATACGCTTTTACAGTTTCAGCTAAGTGCCATAACAACATATGGTCGGAGAATTTCATGGATATCTTTTCCCGTCAACTACCTACACTCGTTGCAGGTACGGTGCTAGGTTCTTTCGTTGCCTTTACCATCCTAGGAACTAACGTTTTTGCCGAACGCGACACCAGTACAAAAACCATTCCCTTTGAAGACCTACGTGCATTTACGGAAGTTTTCCACCGCATTAAAAGCAGCTATGTAGAACCCGTTGACGACAAAACACTTCTACAAAATGCCATTCAAGGAATGTTATCAGGGCTAGACCCCCATTCTAACTACCTTACAGAAGAAGCCTATCAAGAACTGCAAGTTGGCACGACAGGTGAATTCGGCGGTTTAGGCATTGAAGTAGGCATGGAAGATGGCTTTGTTAAAGTCATTTCCCCCATTGACGACACCCCCGCTCAAAAAGCAGGCATACAAGCGGGAGACATGATTATCCGTTTAGACGATACCCCCGTAAAAGGCTTAAGTCTGACAGAAGCAGTTAAACTCATGCGCGGTAAACCAGGAAGCAGTATCAAACTGACCATTGTCCGCGAAAACGAAGAAAAACCACTTACCATTGATATTGTCCGCGATATCATCCAAGTAAAAAGCGTGCGTAGCGATACCCTAGAACAAGGCTACGCCTATGTTCGTATCAGCCACTTCCAAGCCCATACTGGTGAAGACCTAAGCAAAGCTTTAGAAACCCTGAGAAAAGACAATAAAGATGGAATAAAAGGACTCGTCCTAGACCTACGCAATAACCCAGGGGGCGTACTCAACGCAGCTGTCGCCATCTCTGACGCATTCATTACAGACGGACTCATTGTGTACACCGAAGGACGTACCAACGATGCCCATCTAAAATTTGAAGCCCGTCCCGATGACGTACTTAACGGTGCACCAATTGTTGTTCTCGTTAACGGTGGTTCAGCCTCAGCCTCCGAAATTGTTGCAGGCGCACTACAAGACCACAAACGCGCCATCATCATGGGTGAAAAAACCTTCGGAAAAGGCTCTGTACAGACCATTCTGCCGATGGGAAACAATGCAGCATTAAAACTCACCACAGCCCGTTACTACACCCCGTCAGGTCGCTCTATACAAGCAGAAGGGATTGTTCCTGATATCCCACTGAAACGCTTAGAACTTGCCGAAGCAAAAAATGAAGATTTAGGCTTAAGAGAAGCAGACCTTGCTCGTCATTTAGACAAAAAATCTAAAGCAGACGAAGTGAACAAAGCCCTAGAAGAGGAAGACCTGAAAAACGGCAAACAACCACAAGCCACAGATACTTCTAAAGATGCTAAAGACAGCAAAGACACAACCGCGAAAAAGGATGCAGAAAAACCGCTCGCCCAACGCGATTATGCTGTTCATGAAGCCCTTAACTTACTGAAAGGAATTATTATTTTAGAAACTCGTAAATCTGCTTCTTAATTGACATCATTACGTCTAATAAAAAACGCCCCTTCATGGAACAAAAATGAAGGGGCGTTTTAATTTGTTCAAATCGATATTAGGATTAACCTGAGTTCGGCGAGTTTTATAAAATAAAACAGAGACCTGCTAGGTTTTCAAAACCTAGCAGGTCTGTTGGAACACGCGAAAAGGGTTGAAGGACTGGCAGAGATTATTCTCTTGTTTTTCATTAAGATTCACCAGACAAGATTACAACATTGTCTGAATCAGGATTTTCAGAATTAACAGAATTAGCGGAATTTAAAACCCTTAAACCAAAAAGTAAGATGAATCATGCTTTTTAATTCTGCTAATTCTGAAAATTTTGTGAATTCTGATTCAGACAAGCTGTTGTTTCTTTAACAGAAACTCGCCGAACTCAGGTTAGGATTAAAATGCGAAATTATAAAAATTCTGATTCAGACAGATGATTATTTTTGAATGAATAAATGGCGTGCAGGAAATTGAGACAAACTAAACATATTGCCTATAAAGTTAAAGTATAGGAAAAATGAGAAAGTGACTTGCTTAATGTTAGGGGATTTTACGATGAGAAAAACACTTAGATAAAGTGTTAAAACAAGACTTAATCAAAGAATGGTGGCCAGAGTCGGAATCGAACCAACGACACGGGGATTTTCAGTCCCCTGCTCTACCGACTGAGCTATCTGGCCACGCGGCGTGTAAAGCACATATTAAACACCTAAATCTAATTTTTGTCAAGCAATCGTTCTTAAAAAAGCGTAAAAAATTTGACCTGTTTTATAACGACTCATTTATTAGGCTGTTAAAATAGTCTGTATTTCTTTGTAATCCATTTTAGGGGATGCGTTAAACATAAACCCCCTTGTTTTAAGTCATGATTGAGAAACGATAATGTCCCAACCTTATACTTATTTACGTTGGTTTAATGAAATTTGTACCTATTTAGAACAAGAAAATGTGTCCATGACCGCGCAACAGATTGAAACTTTATTTCGTCCGCAATTTGAAAAGCAGTTAACGCCTAAACAAGCCATTGCGATGTGTTGGCAAGCGATTAATCAACGACGACCAACAAAGTATTAACCCTATTTTTAACAAAATTGATGCCCATTATCTCAATAAGTGGGAGTTATCTTCATACAACTAGAGGATATTTTCATATGGCACTGTATTCAGACGGACAAGTCATTTTAAAGTCAGGAAACCCAGAAGAAGATGTGAAAAGATTACAGACAGAGATAAGCCACTGGAAGCGTATGCAAGCAGAGGGTGATGAATACTTTTGTACGCTTGATATTAAAGAATTCACGGACATGTACGTTATTATTTCTAACGTTATCGGGTATCGAGAACAATATTGTTGTGAAGAACATCCTGATGAATAAGGTATAAGACTAAAACATGAATGTAATTGTTTTTTAAAATGACAATTCACACTGAAATCATCCCCATTACCTTAGATGGGCGTTATATTCACGCAGAATATTTAAAGCCTAACAATGATGATTCTTCTCGCCCTACCTTAGTCTTTTTACATGAGGCACTGGGCAGTATTCAGCAGTGGCGCGATTTTCCGCAAGCCGTTTGTGAAGCAACAGGCTGTCCTGCCCTGATTTATGACCGTTTTGGCTTTGGTCAATCCGACCCCATCCCCAAAGCGCGACATATTGGCTATTTACATGATGAAGCTGAAATTTATTTACCTGAAATTTTGAGCGCGTGTGGCATTCATCAGGCTATTTTGATAGGGCACAGCGATGGCGGTTCGATTGCGTTACTGTTTGCCGCACGTTTTCCTCATATAACTGTTGGTATTATTACCGAAGCAGCACATATTTTTGCGGAAACAGTAACGATTGCAGGCGTGCGACAAGCAAAAAAGTTATATACGATTAGCGGTCTTTCCCAGAAGCTCGCCCGTTATCATGGGGATAAAACCGAAAGTATGTTTAAAAATTGGGCAGATACATGGTTATCACCTGCATTTGTGCATTGGAATATTGAAGACTGTTTACCCCATATCACTGCCCCAGCCCTGATTATTCAGGGCGAAAATGATGAATATGGTACACACTTACAAGTAGAAGGCATTGCAAAACAAGTGCGGGGAGCTGTACGGGCGGAAATCATTCCCGCTTGTGGGCATGTTCCACATCAACAAGCACGAGAAATAACGCTCGTTCTAATGATTGAGTTTATTAATAGCTTGCTTGAAAAACCTAAATTGACGACAATGAGTCGTTAGTTAATATCACTGTATAAGTAGAATAAAACGCACAAATTACGCTCATCTCATGATTAAGAGATGATTTTGTCATCCATACAGGAGCAAAATAATGACACTAAAACGAATTTTGGACCAAAAAGGTATGTGTGAAGTCGTTTCTATTGTAGAAACGGCAACGATGTTAGCTGCCACAAAAAAAATGTGTGAGCACTATGTCGGGGCTGTGTTGATTGTGTCTAATGCGGGTTTGCCCATTGGCATTGTTACAGAACGTGATGTGCTTCGATTTTGCGCAACCCGCTCTACAGAATTGGATACTGTATTAGTGACTGATGTCATGACAAAGGACTTAATTATCGGCACATTTGACACGCCAATTGATGAGGCATTGACCATTATGACGGAGAAAAAATTCCGACACATTCCAATTGTGGATAGTGGCAAAATCGTGGGCATGGTGTCATTAGGCGATTTAGTGAAAATTAAGTTAAAAGAAACCTCTGTCGAAGCGAAGCATTTACGCGATTATATTGCGATGGCATAAGTATAAAAACCCCCGTTGTATGCTAAAAACAACGGGGTTTTTTATAGAAAATATCCCTAAATAGAGGAAATCGACATGCAGCGAGAATTTAGCTTTGGACGTTTCTTTATTGGGCTGATTATGCTCATCATGGGTGGATATTTATTTTTAAAAAATATTCATGTCGGTTTCAGCTTTGTTTATAGCTATTACGTCGGCGGTATGCGTCTCAACACAGGATTAGTATTGATTCCCTTTATTTTTGGAATTGGGATGATTTTTTATAATCCTGATAATGATATTGGTTGGTGGTTAGTGATTATTAGCATCATCTTAATTATTGCAGGGGTTATCAATAGCATTAATATGGTTTTAGTACCGATGTCAGCCTTTGATTTAATGATGATTTTAGGCTTAATGATAGGTGGATTAGGCTTGTTTTTAAGTAGCTTTTTTGGGCGACGAAAGCCGATTGAAGAATCGCCAGCTCCCACTAATCCGCGATTGCCACCACGTCAGAACCTGAAAAAATAACCTGCATTTCTGCAATAGAATCAATAATCATATCCGCGACAGGTTGCAATGAAGCGTGAGTCCCTGCACCTGTCAAAACGCCTACACAGTAGCCAACCCCTGCATTTTTTCCCATCGTCAAATCGCTACGACTATCACCCACAACAAGGATTTTTTGTGGCTCAACTTGGCATTGCTCAGCAATATACCAAACAGGCGCGGGCGATGGTTTATTCTCTAACGCATCATCGCCACAAACTAAAACATCGATATAGTTTTGAATATTTAACACATCCAGCGCGTAAACTGTGCCCGCTCGATAATCGCTGGTGACAATCCCTACTTTAATAGCGGCTTGCTGACACTGTGCGAGAAAATCGCTTAATGCACCAATTGGGCGAATCATCTCAGCTGTTGGTAACGCCATTAAAATAGGCGTGAAATGGGTTTGTACAGCAGTCTCCGCCGCTTCCCAAGACAAGCCCCATTCTTGCAACACTTGCACTGCTGTTTTTTGCACCATTTCCAAAGATGCACAAGCCATATCGCTATCACTGACGACATTGTCTGTCTTTAAATCACAGCCTAAGCGTGTGCAAACAGTCGCTAACAGTAAGGCATCGCCTTGAACTTGTTGTACTAATGTTTCAATACTCTGGCGGGCTTTTTGTCCCCATAAATAAAAAAAGTCGATAAGCGTTCCATCTTTATCAAAGATAATTAAATCCACATCAAGCAGTTGTTCGCCTATTTTTAAATTGCCCATTTTTTTACCCCCTCACATTCCCTAAAAATACACTGGTTTAAGGTATTTACTATGCCATAAATTGTCGAATCGACAAAATTTGTCATTTCGTTTTTTTCTACCTAGAATAGAGTGAACGCTCACTCCAATATAGGATAAACATGAATGATAAACCTTGCGATGATAAACGTCGTCGTATTTTAGATGCAACCCATAAACTCATTGTACGCAATGGCTTGCATGGTACAAGCATGAGCATGATAGTCAAAGCCTCAGGTGTACCGATGGGGACAATTTATCGTTATTTTAAAGATAAAGAGACTTTGATTAATGAACTACATTATGAATCTGTTCAACAAGTTGCTCATTATATTTGTAAAGACTTAGATAACAATTTGCCCTTACGTCAGCAACTCGAGATTTTAATTAACAACATTATCGATTGTAACGAAGCCTATCCTGACCGTTTTTTAATTAAAGCCATTTTAGACATGGTACCGAATAAACCAGCAGATGATATTGAATTTCTTGATAAAACCTTTTTACCCGTTATCACATTTGGTTTACAAGGCTTAGAACAAGGCATCTTTAAACCCTTGCCCGTTGATGTATTGCTCAGTCTGGGGCTAGGGCCGCTCGAGTGGTACTTTCATATTCGTAAAGGCAATTTACAAGGCTTAACCCCTGAACAACGGACACTTTTTGTCCAAGCCTGTTGGGACGCACTCGTTTTAAATCCGCATTCTTCTGAAGGACAATCCTCATGATACGTTGGTTTTTTGCCGTTATCGTTATTTCTCTCTTACTATTTGGCAGTATTTTTTGGTTTAATAATTTTAAAAATCAAATGATTGCTGAAGTTATGTCGAATATGCCCGAACCTGAATTACCTGTTGAGGTTATCGACGTGACTTCGCGCACATGGCGACCTGCTATCCAATCGATTGGTTATATTGAACCGTCTGAAGGGGTTGATGTCACAACCTCAGTGGCAGGTATGGTGGAAATGGTTCGTTTTGAATCAGGCGACCGTGTGACACAAGGTCAAGTGTTAGTTTCTTTAGAATCTAATGTCGAACGTGCTGATTTAGCCGCTGCACAAGCTCGTTTAGCCGAAGCAAAAAATACTTGGACACGTAACCAGAAAGTCTATCAACGCAATTTAATTTCCGCTGATGAAGTGGAAAAGCTAGAGTTTGCCTATAAAGCCACATTGGCTGAGGTGGCTAGTTTACAAGCGAAAGTCGACCGTTTAGAAGTTAAAGCCCCGTTTTCAGGACAAATGGGCATTCGGAAAGTCCAGAAAGGGCAATATTTACAACCTAGTAGCGTTTTAGCCTATTTAGAAAGTAATGATGAAATGCGTGTGCGTTTTATCATTCCACAAAAATATCTGCCTCATGTCAGTATCGGAATGCCCATTGAATTACATACAGATGTTTACTCTAATCAATCATTTACAGGCACACTGAGCGCGATAGAACCCTCCGTCGATAAAGACAGCGGGATTATTCAACTACAAGCCCGTCTCCCCAACCCCGCGCAAAAATTACGCAGTGGCATGTACGCGACAATCACCATTTGGCAAACCGAACAAGCAAATACCATCGTTGTGCCACAAATGGCGATTAACTTCACGTTATACGGTGAAATGGTTTATATCGTGCAGAAATTGGAAGAACCTGATAAAACGGGGGCAAAAAAACCAGTATTACGGGTTAAACAACAAAGTGTTAGCGTTGGAGAACGCCGTGGCGATGATGCCGTCATTCTGTCAGGCTTACAAGCAGGTGATATGCTCGTGACTTCAGGGCAAGTGCGTTTAGACAATCACGCAAAAGTTAAAATTGTGAAAAATGACTTTATTAAACATGACCAACCGATTCCTATTGATTAATCCATCATGACTTTTACCGACAATTTTATACAACGCCCTGTTATGGCTATCGCTTTGAGCTTTTTAGTCTTAATTCTCGGCTTACAAGCGATTTTCAAGCTACAAATTCGGGAATATCCCGAAATGACCAATACGAATATTATCGTATCAACCAGTTATTACGGTGCATCGGCTGATGTCATACAAGGCTTTATCACCCAACCCTTGCAACAAGCCATTACCGAAGCAGATAACATCGACTACTTAGAATCCAGTAGCCAATTGAGTAGTAGTACGATTACTGCACACATGAAAGTCGGCACAGACCCTAATGCAGCACTCGCGGAAATCATGGCGAAGGTGAATAGCGTTAATTCTCAATTACCGCCTGAAGCTGAAAATCCCACCATTACCAGTGAAGTCGGCTCAACCACTGCATTGATGTATCTAAGTTTTTTCAGTAAAACTTTGTCAACGGCTCAAATTGGTGACTATTTAAAACGTAACGTACAAAATCAATTACTGTCTGTTCAGGGGGTTTCTAGTGCTAGCGTTCTTTCTCCCTCACTATCGGTGCGTATCTGGTTAGACCCTAAAGCTATGGCGATGCACAACTTAACCGCTAACGAAGTCAATGCGGTATTAAGCAATAATAACTACCGTGCCGCACCTGGGCAGGTGAAAAGCCGTTATTATCAATACATCATTCAAGTTAATACCGATTTAAAAGGGGTAGAAGAATTTGAACAAATGGTGATTGCTAAACGACCTGAAGGCATTATCCGTTTACAAGATATTGCTAAAGTGGAATTAGCGGCTGTGCGGGAAACTGTGAAAGCACGGATGAGCGGCATTAACGCCGTTGTTATTGCTATCGAACCAACACCAACGGCAAACCCGTTAGATGTTGCGCAATTAGTCACCGAACAGTTAAAAACCATTCAGCGTAATCTTGCCAGTGGGATAGAAATGGAGATTAGTTACGATGCCAGCGAATATATTCGCGCATCGATTAATGAAGTGTTACACACCATTGCTGAAGCGAGTTTAATTGTCGTTATCGTGATATTCCTCTTCATGGGCTCATTTCGCGCCATGCTGATTCCCATCGTCACCATTCCCTTTTCACTGATTGGGGTCTGTTTAGCCATGCAATTTCTCGGCTTTTCCCTGAATTTGCTCACCTTATTGGCGATGGTCTTGGCAATTGGACTTGTTGTTGATGATGCAATTGTCGTTGTTGAAAACGTAGAACGCCATTTACAACAAGGCAAATCGCCCTTTGATGCTGCCATTGTCGGCACACGAGAAATTGCGATGCCCGTTATCAGCATGACAATCACCCTCGCCGCTGTTTATTCCCCCATTGCATTATTAGAAGGGGTAACAGGCACACTCTTTAAAGAATTTGCCCTCACCCTTGCGGGCGCGGTCATCGTCTCGGGCATGGTTGCCTTAAGCCTTTCCCCCGCCATGTGTTCCCTGATTCTAAAACACGGACAACACGCCAGCCGTTTTGAACAAGGTGTACAAGCCATCATGGCAAGCGTAGAACGTGGCTATGGACGCATGTTAGATGCAACGTTAACCCATCGCCCTGCCGTACTACTATTCGCTATCATCGTGATGGGTTCACTCGTCATGCTCTTCCCGATGATTCCATCAGAACTCGCCCCCACTGAAGAAAAAGGCGCGTTTTTAGGCATGGCAACTGCGCCCAGTGGCGCGAACGTCGACTTTATTGATACGAACCTTAATGAAATTGGAGAACGCGCGAAACAAACCGAAGGAATACGCAATGTATTGAGTTTAGCAGGGATGCCAAAATCTAATGCAGGACTGACCGTGATGCTCAGTGAACCTTGGCAAAATCGAACCCATACTGAAAAACAGATGACGGAATTATTTACTAAAACCGTAGAAGACATTGCAGGCGTTAAAATGGCAGCCTTTCCCTTGCCCGCTTTACCAGGCGGTGGAGGAGGACTACCCGTGCAAATGGTCATTAAAAGCACAGCTGATTATGAAACCATACTGAAATTAGCCTTAGAGCTACAAGAACGCGCAAAAGCCAGCCATTTATTCATCTTTACCGACATCGATATTAAATTCGACACAGCCACGCTGAAATATCAAATTAACCGCGATAAAGCGGGCATGTATGGCGTAACCATGGCAGATATTGCCAGCACTCTATCGACATTTGTTGGTGATGGACGTGTCAACTACATCAACCGCGATGGACGCAGTTACGAAGTCGTGCCCCAAGTAGCGCGTACTGACCGCTTAACCCCTGAAAGTCTAGGTAATTATTATGTGCGAGCAAGTTCAGGGCAACAAATCCCACTGGCGGAATTACTCGATTTTACCGTGCGCGGTGAACCTTTAAGCCTAGAACAAATGGATCAAGCCAACGCGATTACCTTCAGCGCGGTTTTAATGCCAAATGGCAGTTTAGGCGATGCTTTAAACTTTTTAATGAAACAAGCGGATGAAATTCTCCCTACTGGCTTTACCTACGACTTTAAAGGCACATCGCGCCAATACATGCAAGAAGGCTCTTCGTTATACATCACTTTCGCACTCGCCCTTGCCATTATCTTCCTCGTCTTAGCGATACAATTTGAAAGCTGGCGCGACCCCTTAGTTATCATGGTTTCAGTACCTTTAGCACTCTGTGGCGCGTTACTCGTCATGGCATGGGGGACAGCAACGTTAAACATTTACACCCAAATTGGTTTAATTACGCTGATTGGACTGATAACCAAACACGGGATATTAATGTGCGAAGTCGCAAAAGAGCGTCAATTACACTTTAACGAAAACAAATTTGCTGCCATTCAACATGCTGCCCGCATTCGATTACGTCCGATTTTAATGACTGTTATCGCTATGGTTTCGGGCGTTATTCCCCTGCTCTACGCCGCAGGACCTGGCGCTGCTGCCCGCTTTAGCATTGGCATTGTGATTTTTTCAGGGCTTTCGATAGGCACACTTTTCACCCTTTTTGTGTTGCCCACGATTTACAGCTATTTAGGAGAAGCTCATAAACCCTTAAAAATTTATCAAGTTCCTGTCGAGGGACAGGCAGAAGAACAACGCACGCCTGCGCATTAACTTCCCCCATATCTGCAAATTTAAAAAAATAGAGACCTGCTAGGTTTTCAAAACCTAGCAGGTCTTTTTGTCTCTTTAACTAACCTGAGCTCGGCGAGTGGCGAAAACCTTTTAGAATTTTTCAACTAAAAAATGTAGGGTGGAATAGCGAAGCGTATTCCACCATACGATTTATAATCTGTTTTTGCTCAGTTTTTGCAGAATTTCAAGGTGGAATACGCTTCGCTATTCCACCCTACAACATTCAAGCTGTTGTCTTTTTTAAAAGAATCTCGCCGTACTCAGGTTCACGCTAAATGGTGAACATAAAAAAACCGAGTGTTAAATCAACACTCGGTTTTTTTATGGCGTTCAAATCAGCATTAAGGCAGTTTATAATTATCTTGTGTCATTAAATCGACACCACATTCTAAATTTTCAATCCATGCCAAAAATTGCCCAATCATCTCTTTGCCTTTAAAAGAGCGTCCATGTTGTGGCACTATCCACTCAATATCTAATTCCCGCACCATATTAGCCCAGAAACGACATACTTTATTGCTGGACATATAGCGTTGATGAAAGGGTTTCATATATTTAATGTGAGATTCAAAATCATCAACAGGCTGGTCTTCTTTGTTATGTACTAACGACGCGCCTAAGTCTCCAGAAAATAAAATTTTACTCAGCGGATCATAAAATTGGAAATTTCCTTCAGAGTGTAAAAAATGGGCTGGAATCGCCTTTAAAACGGCATTTCCAAGATAAATGTCCATACCCCGATCAGGAATGCCAATAATGCGATCTTTGGATTTACCAGGGGGCGCAAAATGGGGGATAAATCGCTCCCAAATACTGGGCACAATGACTTTACACTCACTCCCAACCAACCATTTATTTAAAGAAGAAATAATGTCGGGGTCTTGATGTGAACCGATCACGTACTCTAAATTTTTAGTAAATACATATTTATACGACTTCATGAATAAATCGTTATAAATCAAATCCCCCCCTGGGTCGAGTAGGGCGGAATGACTTCCATTAACGATTAAAAATTGATTGGCTTGCACGCCTTCGCCTGACACTAGGTCATAAAAAGCAATACATTTATGTGTACCATCATTGTACAATTCGACAGGCATTTAATTGATTCTCCTCACACAACCTATCAGCGTTCACGCAATTTTAACTATCCAGTAATTTGACGACAGCCTTAAAAATCCACAATAGTTGCTTGAGCTTACTCATACTTTAGTCAGAAGCGCAGTATTACCCGCAAAGTAAGCCTACCAGTCCAGCAGTTTAATGCTTTTATGCCCAAGCCACACGTTGGAAATTTAAGGATTGCTAGGAATATATCCTACTCTTAATTTGCCAGCACGATAAGTCAAGCATCATTCTGAATCAGAATGCTTCACTTTAAAAAGCTATATAATATATGTCTTTAGCATAAAGAGGAAACATCAAACAATTTTGTATTGAACTCAAGCCAGTGATGTTACAACAAAAAGCAGGTTGTTAAATCACTTAAACAAATGAATTAGCAAAGTTTATACCAGTAAAATAATTTGTTTAAAAATTGAAGGAGAACTGATAATTTGCGGGGTTTGTGTCAAAAATTTGTGATGAAAAAGACGTAATTTAGACATTTTTGAGATAGGGTTATGATATAAGCGATACACTTCATTATTTATTATTTTTAGCAAAAGAGATGCTTCAATGATTAAAGTTGGTATTGTCGGTGGTACAGGTTACACAGGGGTTGAATTATTACGGCTATTAGCAACTCATCCTGATGTGCGCGTGCAAATGGTTACTTCACGTGGCGAGGCAGGCGTTAAAGTTGCTGATATGTTTCCTAACTTGCGCGGTTTTGTTGATTTAGCATTCACCGAGCCGAATCCTGAACAATTAGCAAACTGTGATATCGTGTTTTTCGCCACGCCTAACGGAACTGCCATGCAAAGCGTGCCTGATTTATTAAAAACAGGGGTGCGTGTTATCGATTTAGCCGCAGATTTTCGCTTAAAAAATCCAGTAACATGGGAACAATGGTATAAAGTGAAACATGTTTGCCCTGAATTATTAAATGATGCTGTGTATGGCTTGCCCGAGGTGAACCGCACCGCGATTGCCGCCGCACGTTTAGTCGCAAACCCTGGTTGTTATGCAACGGCGGTGCAATTAGGATTTATTCCCTTGTTAGAGGCTGGCATTGTTGACCCTAAAAGTTTAATTGCAGATGCAAAATCGGGTGTCAGTGGCGCAGGACGTAAAGCCGAAGTTGGTATGCTAATGGGAGAAACGGGCGAAAGTTTTAAAGCCTATGGGGTTGCAGGACATCGGCATTTACCTGAAATCGTACAGGGCTTAAATCCCTTATCACATGTGCCTGTACAATTAACTTTTGTCCCTCATTTATTACCTATGATTCGCGGGATTCACGCGACGTTATATGCAACGTTGTACGAAAACAATGTATTAGATTTACAGCATATTTTTGAACAACGTTATAAAGATGAACCTTTTGTCGATGTATTACCCGCAGGCTTTCATCCAGAAACAAGAAGTGTTCGCGGTGCAAATATGTGTCGTATTGCTGTTCATCGCCCACAAGGCGGGAATGTTGTGGTGGTACTTGCTGTTATCGATAATCTGGTGAAAGGTGCAGCAGGGCAAGCTGTGCAAAATATGAATATTATGTGTGGATTACCAGAAAGCACAGGCTTAAAACTGGTTGGGCTATTGCCTTAAATAGGCTATTTATGGCACATCCTTTGTACATCAGAATCAAGCATTTTGCATTGAATCCCGTTAGATGTACCTTTTTTTATTGCAGTTGTTAAGGAGTATGTATCGCATGTTTTGGGGCAAGAAAAAGAAAAAAGTCACACGTATTGACTCATTGATTGGACAGGGAACAGAAATTCATGGTCATGTCGTGTTTTCAGGCGGTTTACACGTTGATGGTACTGTTAAAGGCAATATCACCGCAAAAGATGATTCCAACTCCATTTTAACCTTGAGTGAACAAGGCTCAATTAAGGGTGAGGTACGTGTACCGAATGCTATTTTAAATGGGGTTATTATTGGTGATGTTTACGCAGCAGAACATATTGAGCTTGCTTTAAATGCGCGAGTGACGGGCAACGTTTACTATAATTTAATAGAAATGGCGATGGGTGCAGAAGTCAACGGCAGCCTTGTCCACCACACCGATAAAAAACAGCCACTCGCCATTAAACATGATAAAGAGAAAAAAGGCTCAAGTATGGCAATGCCAACCCATACCCAGACAGAGACTGAAACGAAGGAAGAGTAATTATGAACAATGGGGGGTTTATCAGACTCATGATATTCATGAGTGTCCTTCTAAGCTCTGCGGTCTATGCGACAGAAGATAATTATCCACCACCACCGACAGGCATTACATGGGGATGGCAAGATAATGTCTTTTTTGCCTTGAATCATGCGATATTACGTAAAACAGATTTACCCGTACTGAATCGTCTTGCAATGACATTACAACAATATCCAGCGGTGAATCTTTTGATTACTGGGCGTGCTGATAATACTGGCGAGGAAAACTATAACCGACAATTAAGCAGTAAACGTGCTCAAGCAGTTAAACAATACCTTTTAAAACAAGGAGTTTCTATTCATCAATTGCATGTGCAAGAAATTGGTGAACAACGTCCTGTTGCATCAGATGCTTGCCCTGAAGATCGTGAACGCAATCGCCGCGTTGATTTAGCTTTTTTCCCACAAGGTTATCTGCCTGATAGACCAACACCTGTGCAAGGAGATACCAGCCCTCATGCAGGCGAATGTGAAACTGTCAAAGAAATGCAACGGTTTATTCAATCGCATTAAATCACTATAAAACCCCTCACATAACACAGTTGCGATAAGACGTTATTGCAACGATGATACGTTAATGCTCACTTATGAAAGCACCTGCTACTTATTACCTCATTAATCTATTACTACTTTGTCAATTCTTCCTTGTCCCCACCCACACATGGGCACGTGAAGCAAAAACTTCAGCACCAACAGTGACTTTAGAAAAAGGGTTATTGTGGAAAATTGAGAAAGAAGGGATAAAAACCAGCTATTTACTTGGTACGATTCACTCAGAAGACCCACGAGTTGCCAAATTATCCCCAACCGTTCGACAAGCCATAGATAAAAGTGAACTTGCTGTCTTTGAACTAGAATTAAATTTCTCAACGCTTTATAAAAGTGTGACCGCCATGTATTTAGAAGGCGAGCAAACGTTAGAACAAATCATTGGTAAAGAAGACTACCCCGCCATGATTCAACAATTAGAAAAACATGGCTTCCCTGAGTCCGTAGTTAAACGCATGAAACCTTGGGCAGTGATGCTAACCATTAGTATGCCCAAATCAAAAACAGGACAAATATTAGACTTACTGCTTTATCAATACGCGCTACAACTGGGTAAAAAGATTAAAGGCTTAGAAACAGCAGAAGAGCAATTAAGTTTATTTGAAAATATACCCTTAACTGAACAAATTACCCTGCTGAAAGATAGCCTTGCACATATAGAGTCTGTTAATGAAACGCTTGAACAACTTCATAAATTCTATATTGCACATACCTTGCAGGCGATGAAAGACTTTGAAGCGATTTATTTAGAAAAAACAACCAACGAGCCTGAATTGGTGAAAGCCCTGATGGTTAAATTAGTCGATGAGCGAAATAATCGTATGGTGGAAAGAATAATACCTATCATACAACAAACATCTACTTTTATTGCAGTAGGTTCAATGCATTTGGTGGGAGAAACAGGAATTATCTACCAACTGCGCAAACAGGGATATAAAGTCAGCGCTGTTTGGTAAAGTAAAGCAACACACTAAATAAGCTCTGTATCTGATACCTGCCATTATCAATTAAAACATACAGAGCTTAATCAACAAATTAAAAACATCCCATTAATTGCCACGAATCCAATCGAGGTCTTCATAACGATTATCCCCTTGATCGGGGGTCATGAGATTATCCGCAGGCAGGACTTGCGCCATGACCGTTGCAGGAACACGTGCACCCGCTTGTAATACAGAACGTCTCACACCAACAACAGATTGAACCTTACTAAGTAGTGTTTCATTGCGGTTAAGTAACATCATTTATCTCCTAAAACATATCGCCTATACATGAAGTCAATTTTAAAACTGACCCCTTATTTAATTATATCAAGCTTTTTATGACACAGACACGGCTACACAATCGACCACTGATTTCTGTTATAAAAGACAGGTTTTAAATTGTTAATACTCCCCCTCTCTTTTATTATAGTAACTGTACCATAAAGTGATTTAAATCTAGGACTGGCAGTCCTGCGAGGACTGCCAGTCCTCCATATCGTTTTATAATACGTTTACTATATATACCCTACTAAAGAAAGGGGACTAAATGCTATAACAAACCGTCTTTACGGAACATATCCCGAATACCACGAATTGCTTGACGTGTCCGATGTGGATTCTCAATCAATGCAAAACGGACATGATCATCCCCATAACTGCCAAAACCAATACCAGGCGACACGGCAACATGTGCATCACTGATTAACTTCTTCGTAAACTCTAAAGAACCCATTGCCTGATAAGGCTCAGGAATCTTTGCCCAGACAAACATGCTACCCTTTGGATGCGTGACATTCCAACCAATATTATTCAAGCTATCACACAACACATCACGACGCTCTAAATACATATCCCGAATTTGTGAAACGCACTCTTGAGACTCTTCTAATGCCGTGATTGCCGCAACTTGAATCGGCGTAAATGTCCCATAATCCAAATACGACTTCATTTTAGCCAATGCCCCAATCAAAATGGGGTTGCCACACATAAATCCAACGCGCCAACCAGGCATATTATAACTTTTAGACATCGAAAAAGACTCGACTGCCACTTCCTTTGCCCCTGGAATTTGCAAAATTGACGGCGCGGTATAGCCATCAAACACAATATCCGCGTACGCTAAATCATGAATCACCCAAATCTGATGTTCACGAGCAATATCCACGACTTTCTGAAAAAAATCTAACTCAACACACTGCGTTGTTGGATTAGCAGGAAAACTAATGACTAACATTTTTGGGCGCGGCCAAGAATCCACAATTGCCCGAGATAACTCTGCAAAAAAATCCACACCAGGGATTAAAGGCACATGACGAATATCTGCCCCTGCGATGACAAAACCATAAGGATGAATAGGATAAGCTGGATTAGGGACAAGCACCGAATCCCCAGGCCCTAAAGTAGCTAATGCTAAATGGGCTAAACCCTCTTTAGAACCGATAGTGACAATAGCCTCAGACTCAGGGTCTAAAGTCACATCATAACGTTGAGCGTACCAACGGACGATAGCACGGCGCAGGCGGGGAATACCGCGCGACATAGAATAACGATGCGTATCTTTACGTTGAGCCGCTTCAACCAACTTATCGACAATATGTTTTGGCGTAGGCTGATCAGGATTGCCCATCCCAAAATCGATAATATCTTCCCCCCGCGCTCGTGCCTGTGCCTTAAGCTCATTAACAATGCCAAAGACATAAGGGGGGAGGCGTTTGATTCGAGGAAAATCAGTATTCAAGATAAATCCTTAAAATTAGCAATAGAACAATTATATACAATAGCCATACCAGCTATTGCGGTTTTTATCACAAAGAGCAACTGAACAAATAACCCCTTGTATAAGCAAAAATCATACAAAAATCTAAAATAAATTAAAGAGATGTTGTCCACACTGGGACTTGTGCCTGCGCCAACAACAATGCCGTTTCATATAATGGTAAACCCATAATGCCAGAATAACTGCCGACAATTTGCGTAATAAATACACTCGCCAACCCCTGCACGGCATAACTTCCTGCTTTATCTAACGGCTCACCTGTTGCAACATAACGCTCAATTTCCAAAACACTTAACGGACGAAAAGTCACCCTATTTTGATTCACTAAAACCTGCTCACTATTAGCACTCACCAACGCGACCCCAGTCATCACCTGATGAGTTTTCCCTGCTAATTGCGACAACATCCGTTTTGCATCCTCAGCATCTTGCGGTTTACCAAAAATTACCCCATCGCAAATAACACTCGTATCTGCGCCTAAAACAGGATAATGCGCTTGTGATTGCCGAAACCCAACCTGCGCTTTCATCAACGCTAAACGGCTGACATAATCTACGGGAGCTTCATTTAGAAAAGGCGTTTCATCCACATCCACAGATAATTGTTGAAAATTAACCTGAATTTGTGCCAATAATTCACATCGTCGAGGAGATTGGGAGGCAAGATAAATCATGGAAAGCCAATAAACATAATAGAAAGTAAATTATTTCACACTCAGTCAGCAAGATAAATGGTGAAAATATGATACATAATGATTTTACCCAAGAAAACGCACTTTGGGTGCAAATTCAACAACAAACTAACTGCGACAAACAAAGTCAACAACTGCTAGAAATGGCGCGTTTACTCCTACAACAAGCACAACAAACAACCCCAAATCCTGCCACACTCAACAGTGATGATTTAACCGACTTATTACTAGAATATCAAAGCATGGGGCAAATGATTCACCAATTTATCACACTTGCACGACCACATTTAGACCCTGACTATCGCGGTCAACCCTTTGAGCAAGAACTAGAAAACCTGCAAGGCGGTTTAAAACAAGATGACGAGAGCTTACAATCATTAAAACAACAACAACAAACCTTAACGCAAACACAAACACACCTACAACAAACCCTAGAACAACAACAAGCCCTAGAACAAGAAATCATCCGCTTGGCAGAAAATATTGAAAAGCTAAAACAAGAACTTAACTACTTACAACAACGCCCTGCACGCCTCACAGCACTTGCAGACAGTTCAGTACAACTGCAACAAGAAGCACAACAAGCCCTTATTGAGAGCCTGCCGAAAATTGTTCAGTTAATTAAGAACAATCAAACCATTTACCGACAACACTTTAACGCAAATCAACACATTATCAATACTATACAACTTAATGAATCACTTGAAGAAATGAGTCAGCCACTGCAAAAAATTGCCCTACTGAGTCAAAGTACAGAAAAAAATCTCCGTACTTTTGACGAACAATTACAACTAATTATCCTGATTCAAGAAAAACAATTACAACAACTTCGTTCTCTTCGAGAACCCAGTGGCGCGTAACGATAAAAACATATAAAAAATCAATCAATCACAGCTAAATGCAATTTCTTTCCGTTAATTTTCGCGCTGATATTACAACTTAAACGACAACGGTTTTCCTCAGTGCGCAAAAATAAACGTAATCCGATTGCCTTACAATTGATTTTTTTACGTGCTAAATCCACAAATTTATCCAACTTCTCTTTTTCCTCAGCGGAACAATACGAATTTTTTCCCGTCATCAACTCCTGCAAACTAACGCCTAAATGCGGAGTTAATTTCTCCATTAAACTATTCTCTTCAATCGTTGCCCATGGCGTTAAAACTGATTGATTAACAATACTAATTTGATAAGGCTCTTGTGCGGATTTAGATAAAAACGCCTGAAAATTCGCCTCATCAAAAAAAATCAACTGTGGGTCTAAATTCAAGCGATAATAATGCCCTTCCACAAACTCCAATAAATCTAAATGATGTTCACGTAACAAAGTCGCAACTATTTGCATCTCCTCAATAAAAGAAAGATGTACACCTTGCACCCAACCATACGGAAAAAGCTGAAAAGACGCATGACAAGCGATAATACGAAATTGACGCGCATGTGCGCCTAATAACCATAAAAGCTGACATTGCCGTGTTGTTAACGGAATATTTAGCGTTTTTTCTTTTCCTGTTGCACCAACACGCAAAAAACGCGCTTGATGCAATGGTAAGGTTACGCTATCACTTTCCTTTAACACATTGTATTGATTATTAAAAGAGTTGGGGATTTCCCCCATTACTTTTTTAAAATTACTACTAAAATGAGCATGTAATACATCAATATAAGCGGTTTTACCGTCGCTAGTTCTACTCGCTTGCAACTCTTCTAAAGTAAACCAACTAAAAATTTGTGGTTTATCCTGCTCCGCTTGCAATAAACGGAAAAATCCTTGCTCTGTCAACTGAATACGAAATAAACTGAAGTAATAACAGGTATAAGCATAATTCACCCCAGAGCCAGACAAATGATTATAAGGCTCTATTTTTTCAATAAAAAACAATGAATAATCCTTATCCAGTTCTAACGTTGTTTCCTCCTTAATTTCACGAATCAAGGTTTTTTCGACAACACTATAAGGTAAATGATGCGGTTCTTTGAGCAAGGCAAGTTTTTCGGGCAGAGATAACTCCAAATGCTCCAAATCTGCCAGATTTGTACACCCACCAATCAATACGAACTCGCCATGCTGGTCTTTAACAAGATTTCCCTCACGACGATGGAGCAAAAATTGATCATCTAATTTAATAAACGTCACACTATTCGCCACATAATTAGTGGGTTTAGCTAATTTAGATTGATGATGTTGCAAACGTTGCGTTTCTAACCAAAATAAAAGCTCATGTTGCTCAGAAACGATATTTTCATGCGGAGAAAAAGACACCTCCCAAAAGAAAGGGTCTAATAGATTTTGCTGTTTATCTGCAAGCACTTGCAATAAACCGATGGCAAAAGATTGAGCAGGAAACGACACAAAACACCATGCCTGCTCGTGTAATATTTCCTTATCTAACACCGCAACACTGCAAAATAAACGCTCAACCACATCTATCAAAAGCATTGATTCACCAACAGAAAGAAATGCTTCTTGTTGTAAAACGTTTATCAAATAGTCACGAGTAACAATCGTTCGATGATGACCCTCTTTAACATGGATAGGTAAATATTTTAACAGCACCGTCAATGGTAATAAGTTCGACATAGTTAGGTTTATATCACGTTCACGTTATAACTATTATTCATTTTTATAAGTATTTTCTCTTATTAAACCATAAGCCATTGACTGATAACAACTTAAAACAATAGTTTATCAAAAAATATAGCAACTAAGTAATTTGAATCAATCAATTAACTGATACAACTTGTATCATTTATCTTACTCACTAATTTACCCATGATGGAGGTAAAGCACATGTTTGGAATTCGTTTTATCAAAACGCAACCAACGACCTATTTAATCCAATATGTTAAAGGCAAAATAAAACGGGAAGGGCGTGGATTAGCCTTTTTTTACTTTGAGCCTACGACCTCTTTAGTCGCTGTTCCGTTAGAAAGTGTTGATGTTCCTTTTATTTTTTACCAAACCACGTCAGATTACCAAGAAATTACCATACAAGGACAAGTCACCTATCGCACGATAGACCCGACAAAATTAGCCCAACTTGTTAATTTTACATTAGATAGAAAAGGGCGGGCTTATATCAGCAATGACCCTGAAAAACTCCCACAACGCATTATCAATACCGTACAAGTCTTAATGCAAAGCGCGCTCCGCGACAGCCGTTTACGCGAAACCCTTGTTGCGGCTGATAGTTTAGTAGAAACGGTTAAACAAGGACTTATTCAAAGCAAAGAAGTACAAACACTAGGCTTAGAAATTCTAAATTTATCCATCCTTTCTATTAAGCCAAATCCTGATACTACAAGAGCTTTAGAAGCAGACGTGAGAGAAAACTTATTACGCGAAGCAGATCAAGCCGTTTACGCACGACGAAATGCCGCCGTAGAACAAGAACGCGCGATTCGTGAAAATGAATTAAATACAGAAATTGCCGTAGAAAATAAAAAGCGTCAAATTCGTGAAGCACAAATCGAAGCTGATCGTGTGATACAAGAAAAACAACAAGCGTTACAAGAAGCAGATATGCGCGGGAAAGTTGTTTTAGAAACAGAAAAGAAACAATTAGTTGTCTTACAAGTAGAAAACTTACAACGTGAAGCCGATGCACGGGCTTATAGCCTAACTGTCACCATGCAAGCCCTTGCTGGCGTTGATGCAAAAGTCTTACAAGCCCTTGCGAGCATTGATATGAACCCCGCTCAACTGGTTGCCTTAGCCTTCCGTGATTTAGCGGACAGTGCGGATAAAATTGGTCAACTCAATGTATCCCCTGAATTATTAAATAGTTTATTACACAGTGCACAGCAAGGAAAGAAATAACAACAAGTTACCCACGAAAAACAGGAATACTCTATTTTTCGTGTTTTTCGTGTTTTTTGTGTTTTTCGTGGGTAATATTAAGCCACTTTCTGAGCAATTGCCGCAAAAATTTGATAATGCTTATTATTCTTCTCAATATGAAAAAAATACTCAAAATGTACTAACTGAAAGCCAGACTGTACCAATAACTCGCACATTGCCTGACGTTCAAAACCAAAATGCCAAACCCCCTCATTACCTTTATCGTGAAATGTTCCATCTTCTTTATCTAAATCAGCAACTGCAAAATATCCCCCTGTTGTTAATGTTTGCTGTACTTGCTGAAAAAAACGCGCGGTATCCTGAATATGGTGCATTGCCATACTTGAAACCACGACCTCAAACACAGCAGCAGGTAAATCATTTTGCATCATGTCATGCTTAACTGCTTTAACGGGATAGCTTTCCGCTTTTTCCAAAAAACTTTCTAACATCTTTTCACTACTATCCATCCCTGTGATTTGCGCAACCTCTTGAATAAATTGATACGCAACTAATCCAGTCCCACAACCATAATCGAGCAAGCGTTGTGTCGCATTCAAAGGCACATGAGCCTTTATACAATTCGCAAAAGTCATTGCAACCTCAACCCGTCTGCCTCTATCCCATGTTTTTGCTTCAGTATCAAATCTTGTTGTCATAACCGTTTTATCAGATTGGTTTATAAAATGGATCGTGCTAAACAAGTCAGGATAAACCCACACACAAAACCCAATGCGAATAACTCTTTTAAATCCTGCTAATCCTGATTCAGACAAAAGTCTTAAGATTAACCCGTAAAACCCAACTCGTTTAGCACCACCGTTAATCCTCACGCGGTTATCTGAATCAAGTTTTATACGTTTAAAACCCGACTTGTAAATAAAAAATTTGCACTATTTTACCCCTTCAAACAAGAAGGACATAGGTAAAATTTGACTGAATTCAGACTACATTAATAAATTATCAATTAATGATATATTGATATTTTTTGAGGGTATAAAAACATTGTCTAATGCACCCTAATCAACTCTGTTAGTCTTTAGCGGGATTGTTTACCCTTTAGCTAAAAGAACCGCTATGCTGACAGAAATTACTCAGAAAACTTTTAATGAATTACTCAAAACCGCCCAACGTGACGAATTAATTTGGATGAGCGGTTTTCTCAGTGGACTAGTTGCACGTGATTCGCTCGCACTCAATGTTTCTAGTTTACCGACAACAACAACCGCGACACTCGCCCCCACTTTAGCCTTAACCCAATGCACTATCGTTTTTGGCACAGAAACAGGCAACGCCAAACGTGTCGCTACTGAACTCAGTACCCAACTGAAAAAACACGGGACACAAACCAAACTCAAAGGCTTAGACCAATATCGCCTAAGCGATTTAGCCAAAGAAAGCCATTTAATTATCGTCATCAGCACCCAAGGCGAAGGCGAACCGCCCGCCGCTGCCCGCAAGTTTTACGATTACCTCTATCAAACCGCTGATTTAAATTTAAGCAAATTACAGTTTGCTATCATTGGGTTAGGTGACTCTGCTTATCCCTTATTCTGTAAAGCCAGCGAAGACATCGACAACCAATTAGCCACACTCGGCGCACAACGCTTATTCCCCTTGCGCAAATGCGATACCGATTTTGAACCCGAAGTACAAAACTGGTTAGCCGAATTCACGCAAACTGTTGTCTATAGCAACACCGCCCCCGCCGCGTTACCCGCAGGACAAACCAGCGCGAAAACAGGGAAAAAGAGCTACACAGGTACGATTTTAACTAATCTCAATTTAAACGACCGTGATTCAAATAAAGAGATTTATCATATTGAAATTGAATCAGAAGATGAAATCGTTTATCAAGCGGGTGATGCTTTAGGCTTAGTCCCCCATAATCCTGCGGAAACTGTTGATGCTTTATTAGCTAAACTCGGTTTAAATGCAGAAGAATCCATTGATTACAAAGGCACAAACTACAGCGCGCAACAATTATTCACCGAAAAATTAAACGTGCAATATTTGCCTGAGCGCGTGATACAAGCCTACGCCCGCATTACTGCGCAAACCATTCCCGCTGAACGCTTGGATTTACTGGCATTATTAACCCGCTATCCGACAGATTTTGCAAGCAAACGTGCTGAAATTATTGCTAGTTTAGAAGCAATTCCGCCCCGTCTTTACTCGATTTCCTCCTCACCGCTAGCACATGGCAATAATGAAATTCATTTAACCGTTAGCCGTCATCAATTCAAAACACCCGCTGAAAATGGTGAATTCATCGAAAAATACGGCTTTTGTTCCAATTATTTGGCACAACTGCCAGAAGGGGCAAATTTAAACTTTTATATCCAAGCTAATCATCAATTTAAGCTCCCCAATGCAGAAACTGACATCATCATGATAGGGCCTGGCACAGGCATCGCGCCGTTCCGTTCCTTCCTGTTTGAACGAGAAGCGCGGGGCGACTCTGGGCGCAATTGGTTATTCTTTGGAGAACAACATTTCACCTCAGATTTTTTATATCAAACTGAATTGCAAACTTTATTAGAAACAGGGGTTTTAACCCGTTTAAATACTGCTTTCTCGCGTGACCAAGCCCAGAAAATTTATGTACAACATAAATTGTTACAACAAGCAGAGGAAGTGTTTAATTGGTTAGAAGCTAGCGCAGTTTTATACATTTGCGGGGCTAAAGACCCGATGAGTGTTGACGTAGAAAACGCCTTAATTCAAATCATTGCCGAACGCTCTCAACGTTCACCAGAACAAGCACGGGCTTATTTAGATAACTTGCAAGAACAAGGGCGTTATCACAAAGACGTATATTAAGCCTGAAAAATGCTACTTTTGTTATTTAACTACTGAATTAATACGCATTATGTCAAAAACTCCTCAAGAATCTGCTGTTGAAAAAATTAAAAAATCCAGCCGTGGCTTACGCGGTACGATTGTCGAAAGTCTTGCCGATGAACATACAGGCGCAATTCGTGAAGACGACCAAAATCTGATTAAATTCCATGGGATGTATATCCAAGATGACCGCGACCGCCGAGAAGAACGCGCCACGAAAAAATTGGAACGTTTATATTCCTTCATGATTCGCTTACGTTTAGCGGGTGGTTTCTTAACGGCTGAACAATGGGAAGGCTTGCACCACATCGCGGGCGACTATTCCACAGGCATTATTAAGATTACCACACGGCAAACTGTGCAACTGCATGGCATTGTAAAATCTCATATTAAGCCAACTTTGCAAGCCTTTGATAAATACAAATTAGACTCGATTTGTACTTGTGGCGATGTGAATCGTAACGTCACTGCAACCGCGCACCCGCAAGTCTCGCCGATTCATGGCGAAGTGTTTCAATTAGCCAATGATATTAGTATCTTATTATTGCCTAAAACCCGCGCGTATTATGAAATTTGGTTAGATGAAGCCCCGCTGACGACTGCCGAGCCTGAGCCTGACCCGCTGTATGAAAATCGTTATTTACCGCGTAAATTCAAAATTGGCATTGCGATTCCGCCTTCTAATGATGTAGATGTCTATACCAATGATATTGCACTGGTTGCGATTGTTGAAAAAGGCAAAATTAAAGGCTTCAATTTAGCCATCGGTGGCGGGATGGGTACAACGCACGGCAACGCAGAAACTTATCCGCGTTTAGCGACAACGATTGGTTATGTGCCGTACAAAGCTTTAAAAAATGCTTTACAAAATGCAGAAATTCCTGATGTTTTAGAAAAAAATCCGTTGTTAAAAGCGGTTTATGAAGTGCTTACAGTACAGCGCGATTTTGGTAATCGAGTTGACCGCAAATTGTCACGGTTAAAATATACTGTTGATAAATTAGGGGTTGAGGGTTTTAAAGCCGAATTAGAAAAACGTATTGGTTTTAAATTAGAACCTGCAAAACCTGTGAATTTAACCCATCGTACAGATGATTATGGTTGGCATCAAAATCATGCAGGGCTTTGGTATTACACCGCTTTTGTGGAAAATGGTCGGGTGTTAGATGATGAAAATGTGCAATTCAAAACGGCATTTTTAGCCATTGCGCAAGCGCGTAAAGCAAATTTTCGTTTTAGTTGCAATCAAAACTTGATTTTAAGCGATATTAAAACTGAAGATAAAGCGTGGATTGAGGCGGTTTTAGCCAAGCACGGCATCAGTCAATTAACAGAAAATGCGTCTGTTGTGCGTAAATCTGCAATTGCCTGTGTATCTTTCAATACTTGCCCGTTGGCTTTAGCAGAAGGACAACGTTATTTACCTGACTTAATTACTAAAATTGAACCGATTTTAGTTAAACATAAGTTACAAAAGGATGATATTTCTATCCGTATGACAGGCTGCCCCAATGGTTGCGCTCGTCCTTATGCGGCAGAAATTGGCTTTGTCGGCACACATTACGGGCGTTATAACCTGATGTTAGGCGCGAAACCTGACGGCACGCGCTTAAACCGTTTGTACAAAGAAAGTTTGAACGAAACGGAAATTTTAGGCGAATTAGATACTTTGTTCGGACAGTATGCAAAACAGCGGAAATCAAAAGAAAGTTTCGGCGATTTTGTGCAACGGACGGTGTTTGAAGGTTAAAGTCATTGTTTTAACTGAAATGCTTGAAACTTGTTTTTATTAACCCAAGTTTGGCGAATAAGTTTTTAGCATTTAACTTGTTAAATCAATTCCTAGTTCGTGTTTTTTCTAAAGTAACCCAAGTTTGGCGAGTTTCTTTTAAAAAAGACAACAGTTTGTCTGAATCAGGATTTTCAGGATTAACAGGATTTAAAACTCTTAAACCAAAAAGTAAAGTCAGGTGAATCACGCTTTTTAATTCTGCTAATTCTGAAAATTCTGTGAATTCTGATTCAGATAAAAAAAGACTTGCTAGATTTTGGAAGCCTAGCAAGTCTTTATTTTTCAGCGTTATTTTGTAGCTTCTCGATAAATATATTCTAAGTAAGAACGGCGAGTTAAAGAAATATCAATTTTATCTTTTAGTGAATCGTCGCCACTAATATATTTCAGCATGTCTTCGTAAAAAAATACGCTAAAGCTGTCGATATAGCGTACTTCACTATTTCTATTCAAAATTAAATTGTCTAGCCCATATAAATCAATCACCCAGCCTTTTTCCTCATGCCATTTTTTCGCGGCGGTTAAAAATCGTTGTAATTGCATTAACGCTTTGGGACTATGGCGTAAAGTTGGGATTGCTTCGGTTTCGTTAATGGGATTAGCAAGGTTAAACCATGGGGTATTGGTTTCTGCCATGACGATTAAGTTACTTTTGCCGTCTATCAGTGTCTGAATAAACATCGCACTGGGGATAATATCGGTTAGTTCTTCTTTTAATATTCGGTAATCTCTGCATAAATTACGAACTTCGTGAAATTCGCAGGCTTGATAATGGCGTTTTACAACAAAGTTCAGGGTGATTTTTTCACCGTTTTCAATATAGGTACGGAATGACTGCCAAACTTCGCAATGTGAACCTGTGGTAGATACAAGGGTAGCGGGAAATGTATTTGTGTTTAAACAGGCGATGTCGCTAGAAATGCGGTCAATTTCTTTACTCATGAGGGATTCTCGGTAGGGTGCAAGTTTAAGCAGGCATTGATATAAGCGTTACTTAATGCACTATAAGATACGGATAGCACGGCTTCAAGCTGTGTTATCCGTTTTGTTTTGAGTTGGATTTATGGTTTTTCAGGGCGTTGTGTCGTCAGGGATTGCGCAAGTTTGACAAGGTTGATGAATTCGCTACGGTAGCCAAATTCGTCCGCGCCTTTGGCTTGTTGGGCTAGGTTGATAACGTCGTTATAGTTAAAGCGTTCGGTGTATTTACCACCACGGAGAAGTTGCCCAAAAGCGGCGACAGCACTGGCAAAACGGAAGTTTTCACTGGTATTGTTAAGGTTTTTATTCAGTGATGATAGGAGAATTGGATATTCTAAGAGTTCGCTTGTATCAGTATTTGGGGCTTTATAGCGCAGGCGTAAAAATGCAATTTCGTCTTTTGTGCTGGTCGCTTGGGTTTTATGTTCGTCATAGCGTAATGGTTCTAAACGTTCTCCACCACTGCCTTGTAAGGTGATTTCGTATAAGGCGGTTACGCGATGTCCTGCGCCAATTTCGCCCGCGTCGACTTTGTCGTTATTAAAATCTTCACGCGCTAATATGCGATTTTCGTAGCCAATCAGTCGGTATTCGGTAACTTGTGTGGGGTTAAATTCAACTTGTATTTTTACGTCTTTGGCGATGATTTGTAGGGTTGAAGAAATTTCATCAACGAGAACTTTGCGGGCTTCGTTCAGTGTGTCGATATAGGCGTAGTGTCCATTGCCTGCATCGGCGAGTTGTTCCATGAGTTCATCGTTGTAGTTGCCTGTTCCAAAGCCTAAAGTTGTTAGAGCAATGCCACTTTTGCGTTTTTCGCTAACAAGGGATTTGAGGGCTTCGAAGTCGGTGAGTCCGACGTTAAAGTCGCCATCGGTTGCGAGTAGAATGCGATTGATACCATTAGGAATATAAGCTTGTTGTGCCATGGCATAGGCGAGTTGTATGCCTTCGCCTCCGTTGGTTGAACCGCCTGCAATCAGGCGTTGTAAGGCGGCGTTAATGGTGGCAGTTTCGTTGCCTGCGGTGGGTTCTAAAACAACGCCCGATGCCCCTGCATAAACGACTATCGACACGCGGTCTTTCGCGCTTAAGTTTGAACTGAGCATTTGCAGGGCTGTTTTGAGTAAGCCGAGTTTATCGGGGCTGTTCATCGAGCCTGATACGTCAATGAGAAAAACTAAATTGCTGGCGGGCAGTTGCGTACGTGGCACGTCGTAGCCTTGAATGCCGATAGATAAAACCAGCGTTTTTGGATTCCATACAGCGGGGGCAAGTTCGGTCGTCACTTTAAACGGGGGGGTTGTGCTGTTGGGATAAGGATATTGATAAGAGAAATAGTTAAGCATTTCTTCAACGCGAACGGCATCAGGATTGGGCAAACTGCCTTGATTGAGAAAACGGCGAATATTGCTATAACTACCTGTATCAACGTCGATGCTAAAGGTTGAAATGGGTTGTTCTTTGGTTAGTTTCAGTGAGTTTTCTGCTAGATGGGCATAGTTTTCGCGGTTTTCTAGTAATTGACGTTGTTCGGGTGATGGGGCGACGACGGACTGGGGCTGTCCACGTGTGACATAATTTGCTGTGCCTGCGCTGGTTTCAAGACTTGGTTTTGCCTCATAATCGCTTGTTGTCTTGCCGTTTGGGCTGGACGTATTTGGCTGACAAGCAATGAGTAAACTCAACACCAATGGTGAGAGTAAAAGAATTGGTTTAAACATTTTTCCCTCTTTATCATGTCGTTGACGGAATTAATAGTGCGTAAGGGATAGGATTTTTATTGTCTGAATCAGAATTCACAGGATTTTCAGGATTAAAAACCTAAACTGTAGATAATCTTGTTAATCAGGTTAATCCTAAAAATCCTGATTCAAAAAATAGGTCGTAGGATTTATTACTTTCTGACCTTGTGAAAGGTCGCTCATACCGTAGGACTATCCATGCTCGATTTTATTCCATTAGGTCACTATCGTTTTATGCCAGCACCACAAATTATCCTGACGGATAATCATTTTCCATTGGCAAAATTACATAGTCCTTCTTTGCGCATTTTGAACTGGAATATTGCGAAACGTAGTCATCGTTATCATTGGTTCAATGATTTCAAAAGCATTTTAAATGAGTATCAACCTGATATGCTGTTTTTACAAGAAGTTCGCTGGAATGAAACCATTCGTCACTTACTCAATCATGCTGCCTTAGGTTGGACATTTGCACCGAATTTAATTGATAAAAAAACCAATAGTTATTCGGGAGTATTAACCGCTTCAAAAGTAAAACCTTTACATACTCGTTCTATTTTTAGCGATAACCATGAGCCTATGAGTCATACGCCAAAAGTCTCATTAATCGCAGAATATCCATTACCTAATCGCAACGAAACTTTATTAACGATTAATATTCATGGTATTAACTTTGTAAATAGTCAAAAATTTTGCGCACAGTTGCACGACTTGGAACATATTTTAACCCATCATCACGGTGCTATTTTATTTCTGGGCGACTTTAACACATGGAATCCAAAACGTTTATCTTCTCTTGAACACTTAGCCAGTCGCTTACAATTAAATCCTGTGACTTTTGCCCCAGATGCACGTAAACAAATCAAACACTTTTTATTATCCCCACTCGATCATATCTTTTACCGTGGCTTTGATAACGAGCAACAAAATACCCATGTTTTGGGTAATATCCGTTCTTCTGACCATAAACCGCTCTTTGTTGAACTTGCACACGCTTAAAAAATAGCGTGTTGTCGCTCAATCACACCGAAATATACCCTTATGTTTACCGTCGGGTTTGAGATTACCGCATTAATTTTACATTGGCTTATCGTGTTCACCTTATCAACGCGCGTGATTATGCAACGGCGTGCGGTGGGTGTATCACTCTCTTGGCTCACTGTGATTTTATTAATTCCCTTCTTTGGCGCAATTATTTACATTCTGGTGGGTGAAAATCGATTAGGCACAAAACGCGCCGAACGCGCTGTTCAATTACAAAAGCCTTATCATGAATGGCTAAAATCGCTTGGTGTTCAACAAAGTTTAAACTTTCCCTTACTAAATCCCGCCTGCGAAGCCCTACACCGCCAAGCCATTGCCACCATTGGGATGCCTGCACTAGCAGGGAATCAACTGCGTTTATTAGACAAAACAGAAGAAACGCTGCAACAAATGTTGAATGATATTAATCAGGCAAAAGAAACTTGCCATTTAGTTTTTTACATTTGTCAAACAGGCGGACTTGTCGATAATATCCTAAATGCATTAATAAAAGCGGTACAGCGTGGGGTAGAATGTCGTCTGCTTGTCGATGCTGTAGGCAGTCATGAATTTATCAATAGCGCGTGGCTGTTACAATTACGTCAGGCTGGTGTTGCAGTTGAAATTGCGTTACCTGTTAACGTAGTACGTTCACTCTTCGTCCGTTTAGATTTACGTAACCATCGAAAAATCATTGTTATCGACAATGAAATTGCTTATACGGGCAGCATGAACTTGACCGACCCGCGCTATTTTAAACAACATGATGCAATTGGATTATGGGTGGATGCCATGGTACGTGTCACAGGGGCGGCAGCTAAAGCCTTAAATGCCATTTTTGCAGGTGATTGGGAAATGGAAACCGATATTAGCCTTAAAACTACGCTAGCAACTGAAACAGAGGCAAATTATCAACAGGGTTCTATTGTGCAAGTGATTCCTTCAGGGCCTGGACTTGCACCGACGATTATTCATGGCATGTTATTAACCACGATTTATACAGCACGAAAAGAACTTATTATTACAACGCCTTACTTTGTACCCGATGAAGCGATGCAAACAGCATTATGTACCGCAGCACATCGCGGGGTTGCAGTAACAATACTTGTTCCTTCACAAGGGGATTCTTTGCTAGTGCGTTTTGCGAGTCGTGCACATTTTGACGAATTAATGGAGGCGGGGGTTAAAATTGCAGGCTATTATGGTGGTTTATTACATTCTAAAACGATTAGCGTTGATGGTGAATTCAGTTTAATTGGTTCAGTAAATATGGATATGCGTAGTTTTTGGCTAAATTTTGAAATTACGCTTTTTGTTTATGATGAAGAGTTCACTCAACAAGTGAAAACCATGCAATTAGACTATTTAAAACAAGCTTATTTTTTTGACCCTGTAACTTGGAAAAAACGCCCAGCTTTACGGCGATTTATGGAGAACGCAACACAGTTGTTAAGTCCATTATTATAACCCCTTCAGCTTTGCAAGTTTTATAAAATAAAACAAAAACCTGCTAGGTTTTCAAAATCTAACAGGTCTTTTTTTGTCTGAATCAGAATTCACAGAATTTTCAGAATTAGCAGAATTAAAAAGCGTGATTCGCATTAATTTTTTAGTTTAAGGGGTTTAAATCCTGTTCATTCTGAAAATCCTGATTCAGATAAATGCTTGTCTTTTTAAAAATCTCGCTGAACTCAGCTTATTAATAAGTAACCTGCTTGCACACATGCCCATACACCCAGCGTGCTAAACAATAAACCTGCTATCTGTACAATGTTATTTTGCCAAATTTCTCGCAAAAAAAAGATAAATCCAAAATTAGCCAGTAAAAAGTAAAGATTATATGCATTAAAATGTCTAAATTCAAACCAATATACACCAACATAATGATTATTTAACCACCATGCTACCCATAATGTCAGTAAACTCATTCCACAAGTAAATGCAACCCACATGGTAGCACGCAAATAACGCCACCCACTGAGTAAACAAACCAGCAATGTTAAAACAAATAAAATAAATGATATGTTCGCTACAACAGAAGGTGTATTAAAAAAATGGTTGATATTCCAGAGTTTTTCTAAAAAAAGATGAATAAAATCTTGTGGATTACCAATCGGCTGGACAAAACTTGCAAAATAGTTTTGTGTCACATTATTTTTAAACGCATCACCATATAACAGTTTGTTTACTAATAAATAGCAAGGAATCAGTAATAAAGGGATATTTACAAGCATTAACGATAGCATCGCCCGCAAAGTGTAACGTACATACCATCCCCATAAACAAAGAAAAACACCCAGTGGAACTAATAATAAACCGTTACTGTATTTTGTTAAAAACGCCAGTGTCACACCTGTGCTTGCCAAACCAACATAGGATAATTGTTGCAATCGCCATGCGCGAAGTAAGCATAACAAGCTGAAATGACTTAGAAATAAGGCAAGATTATCGTTGCTTAATGCATAACGTCTATCTAGTTGTAAACAAAGTAAAAGACAAGCAAAAACATAACCGTAATTAGCCTGAATGCCAAATAGTTGTTGAAGTTCTTTAAAAATAGGAATGAGGAGTAAGCAACCCAGCAAAATAAATAGTTGTGTTATAAAACGTAGCAGACGAATTTGTTGTGTTGGGTCAACCGCTAATGTTTTTAAAACCCAATTTGGAATGGCTAATAAGGCATAGTAAACAGGAGGTTGTTGTGCTTGGTAAGATTTGCCAACCAGTCCTAAGTTATCAGCAGGTGCAAAGTGAAAAATTTCTGTTGTTAAATAATGAGTGTATTCGGTGATGTCTGCATCGGGTGCAGGTAATCGTCCTTGTGTGAGGACATCGATATAGTCGTAATGCGCCTGTTCATCGATAGGACTCCAACGTGGTTGCTGGTAAGCATATGCTAAATGTAGGCAGAAAAGGCAAAAAATGGGGAATAACCAAGCAGTCGGATGATGTAGAAAAACAGGTTTTTTTAAAATTCTGGAATACATGAGAAAAGTAAAAATAGTGTATTAAAACAGGTTGGATGTCTTATTGTCCCAATCAAAGTACTCGGTTAAAGCTGATGTTCGGTTGAAATATATTGGCTTTACAAGCGAAGAGCTAACATGCACTATAGATAGCTTGTTAAATATAAGGAAGGTAACATTATGAAAAATAGCATGTTATATTGCAAAGTCTTTTTTCTATTTATGTTTATTATCATGTATATGCCCCGTGTTTATGCAGAGGCTGAATGGCAGGCAGCATCGGGTGATAATATTCCCAATAATGCTTTTGTGGGGGGGAATGAAGCCCCGCCTGAGGCGAGTAGTTTATTTATCTGTCGCGCTGTTTTTCATCAAGGTGTGCATACGGGAAAGGCTCGAGTCGGATTTAATGGTTGTAATATTGGATGGGGAGATGCGGAGCATACTGTTAGCAACTATGAAGTTTTATTACACAATGATAATTTTACATGGGTTGCAATGAAAGATGGCAAGCTGCCACAAGGCGCTGTTTTAGGGGGACGTGAACATTCTCCTAATAATGAGAACTTATATGTGTGTCGTGCACATTATGAAAACGGTATTCATCCCGGAAAGATTCGAGCTGAATTTGGTGGGTGTCATATCGGTTGGGGGGGGAAAGAGATATTAATTAAGGAGTATGAGGTTTTAGTTGAAAAAAATACAAATACTACACAAACCCAACCTGCGCCTATGGTAGAGGATATTGATTTACAAAGTGCCTCTCTTGCCATTAAGAATTTCTATGATACACAGGGAGAATGGGCAGGCGTTTTTTATATGGGTGATATTCTTCAGATGCGTGTAGAACAAGGTAATACTAGACGCAACAATAATAACAGTGTCTTTCATGTGGAATATCGCTATATTCCTATTCCCAATAATCCACAAGGACGAACAGACACGGGCATAGACCGTCGCACTTTTACGGCTCGTCATAATCAAGATGGTAGTTATTCCATTATTAAAATGGGTGATTATATGTCAGCTCGATTTTAAGGCTGTCTGAATATAGCAATTAATGATTGACTCAGGGGGCTTCCCCTGAGTTAAGCATTAGGGTTGTGCTATTTTATTAGGGACATTAATCACTTCGGCAAATTGCACAACGGGTAACGGTGGGTAAACTTTTAATGCTAATGCAACTTTCATATTAATAATGAATGAAAACCGTTTTAACGTTTCAATGGGAATTTCTTGCGGGGCTTTCTTTTCTACTAAAATTTGTTCTGCTTTATAAGCAGTGAACTGTCCTAAACTATAATATCCACTGACTAAACCTATCATTGCATCTGATTTGCGGATTGAAATTTCAGTTGCTGTAAAAGTTGGTAATTGATACAACAAAGCCGTGCGTGTTAATACATCTGCATTTGCACCCGCAACGAATGAATCTGGTCCCATGTATAAATAATCAACGTTAGCCCGTGCTATTTTTTCCACTAAATCAGGCAATAATTCAGGAATAGGTTGCCCTGCTGCATCTAAAGGTACGGTCATTGCCACTAATTCAAAGCCTAGTTTCTGCGCTTGTGTCTGTAATTCTTGCGTGATAATCACTGAATTTTGTTCTTTTTCGTTATAAATAACCCCTAATCGTTTAAACGGTTTATAACTCAACAGCGCGTTTAATTGTGTCTCTAAGGGGGCAACATGGCTTGTGCCTGTCACATTGCGTTGAGAAGAAGCATTATTTGACACAATCCCTGAACTCACTGCATCAGTGACAAGGGTGAAAACAACAGGAATTTCAGTAATATATTTTTCAGGATTGGCTTTTAAGTCTTTTTCTTTACCCACTAATCCTAAAGTCACAGGGGTAGAGACTGCATAAACTAAGTCAGGTTTAACACGCTTGATTTCGGCAATCACTTCAGGAAATTTACTACTATCTCTATCCATATCTTTCAGCGTAAATGTCACTGGGATACGGTTATTTTTAAAATATTCTCGAAAGCCAACATCGACTTCTGTTTCTCCACGCCACACCACCATATAAATATGAAAAGGGGATTGCGTGTCTGCCGCATATAACGGCAAATTCATCCATAAACATAAAATACAAACAACGCTCTTTATGCTGTTCATGGTGTTACTACCGTATCGATATCTGTTTTCGTGGCTTTAGGGGTTGTTCCTAATACTAAAAAAGCAAGGGTAAATAAGCAGGAACTGACTAAAATCCAAAGACCAATGCCAACAATAGCCCCTGTATAACCATATAAGCCGACAAAAATAGCTGCAACTAATGAGCCTGCAACTGCGCCCATGCGTTCAATTAAACGGAAAAAACTAATGACAGTTGCTTGTCCTAAACGTTGTGTTTCAGCGGGACAAATATCGGGAACTAACGCCAATTGTGGCGATAAGCTGATAGCGTGTGCAATGCCTAAAAGCGTGACGCTGATAACAATCGCAAGTGTACTTTGCCAATATAAAATGAGCAGAATCCCAATAGCACCAATAAATCCGCCAATGCTGACAAATAAGCGTTTTTGCTTCCAACGGTCAGCTAAGGTTGCAGACAATGGAGAAATCAGAATCGCCGCAATGCCGTATAACATCAGCACACGCCCAATTGTCGCCTGATTATTATCTAAGGAATGCAAATATAACGGCACTAAAAAGAAGATAAATCCTGTTAACGCAAATTTTGTCGGAAAAGCACTTAAAAATGAAAGTACCACAAAACGAACATTTTTAAAGAGAATAAATAATTCCCACATACTTGCAGGCTTTGCCCGCTTACTCGTTTCTTTGTTGCCCACTTCATCTTTTAAGAATAGATAAACCATGATGCCTGCAGGCACAGATAGAAAAGCAGACATGATAAATACTGCGCGGAAGCCAATTTGATCAGCCAAAATCCCGCCAATAGGGGGGCCACACATGGATGCTGCCATTACTGCCCCGACAAACATTGCTACCCCTTGCGAGCGATTCACCGATGTCGTGTTATTAGCAATGTAACCCTGACAGGCAATAAACATCATGCCGTAACCAAACGCAGAAAAACTGCGCCAGAATAAGAGGTCATACAGATTAAATGCCAGACTTGTACCAATAAAGCCGATAGTACTTGGAATCAAACCAATGAGAAAAATACGACGACTACCGTAATAATCACACCAACGCCCAGACAGGGGCATCGCAACGGCAACCAAGAGCATAAAGAGGGAAATTGGTAAACCAATCACTATATCTTGTGATAATCCAATAATTGGTGCATATAATTCACGAACATAAATCGGAAAGAATGAGCGGGATAACTCCTCCGCAAGCATAAATAAAAACACGGGAATACGAATATTAATTAAATTTTTTTCTGAAACTTTATAAGGTTCATTACCGCTTATGGTGTAACGTTCTCTAAACAAAGTAACAAGGCGTAAAGCCTCCATACTTTTATCTTTTAATTTATCCAGTTGTGTTGAAACTGCTTGATATTGCAAATTAATTTTTTGGATTAACTGATTGAATGCACTAACAAAACGCCCAATTTCATCTTGTGACTGATTCGCAATGGTATAGCTAAAATTACCATAGCGAGCACGAACTAAGACGTTATTAATTAAACGAATTGGTGTAGAAATATTTAATGTAATCAAGAATAAAAGTAATTCAAATGTGATTAACAGCGATACTAATAAAACAATGAGTATATCGTAAGTAATTTCTTCTAAACTCCGCTGTACTAATTTCTGGTCAACCCCTAGATGTAGCACACCAATTAACTGCTCATCTCCCCATAATGGCATGGTTGTATTATAAAAATTGTCAAATAAAGAAATTTGGCTACTTTCATGCCGTTTAGATAAATTTGGGGCAAGCTGATGAAAATAATTACGTAACTTATCATCTACTGTACCCACACTATACAAGGTTTCCCCTGTAGAATTAGTCAACGCAATATATTGAATATCAGGATGGTCAGAAATTACTTTTGTAAAAAGCGCGTTCACGCCCTCTAAATTTTCAAAAGGCACACCATAATGAATAGTACGCAATAACACCTGATTAATGGTATTACCTACAGCAACTGATTTTTTATTAATTTCAGGCATTAACTCATTTTCAAAGGCTTGCAAAGCAAAATAAGAAATGCCCGCTGAAGATAAAATTAATAAGATAATAGAGAATGTGAATAAACGATTACGTATTTTTTTCGCATATCCCGTGCTTTCTACTAAAGGTTGTTCCGTCATACGACATCCTCAACCGTTTTAATGGCTTGTTGTGCTTGTTTGAGTGTTGTCAATGCTGCTTGGCTTTTATCTCTAAACTCATAAACATGTTGTTCTAGCTCTGTGAGTTGTTGGGGATTAACAAGCATTTCATTGGGTAAATTTGGCTCATCTATCACTTTTTGTAAAGAAGCACTCATTTTTGCAAAACTACGGGTAATTTCACGGAAAAATAAGAAAACTATCAAAATAGTTAAAATGCCAAAACTAACAACCGTAATTAAAAAAATCTTAGTTAATTCTATAAACATACTATGTACTTTGCTTTGATGATACGCTTTAGAAGAACGCAAAGTAACGCCACCGACATTTTTACCAAAGTTATTCGTTAAAGGTACACCCACCACGAAGGCATCTTGATCTGTTAATGTCCAAAAATTTTCTTTTGCAGTTAAGCGATTTTGAACTTTAAGCCAATCTTCTGGCACAAGCTCAGTATTATTAACCGTCATTGTGCTAAATAAGCGTTTACCTGTTTGGTCAAAAATATCAATAGAAAAAATTTGTTCATCTTGTCGTGCAATCCGCTCAATAATCGTCTGGGCATTATTCAACTCAGTCAGCGATAATCCTAAGTTAATACTATTTTCTAACGTATTTTTTAAATCTAATACCACCACCACAAAACGGGATTGTACAAGGCTAGAAAAGGTTTTTTCATACTTGAAATAATTCAGCAAGCTAATCATGCCTAACGCAAATGATAATAGCAGGATGATAGTAAATGAAATTTTAAGGGTAAGGTTAAGGCGCATAAGACAAATTTAGATCAACATGAGTGAAATAGAATTATTTTTATAGTATAGGCTAATTAACTAATTTTATTATAATTTTAATATGTACTTTTATTATTTTAAGCGAATTAAACGAAATCCACCACTGTGGCTATTATCATTCGGGGGCATTGCAAAACGTGCGGCTGCTCGTAAAAAGGTCGGACGATAATTCCATGCACCACCGCGAACGGTGACAAATGGGCTAGAGGCTGTTGCCGTGCAATTTTTTTCAAGTGGTGTGTAATTAGGGGTATAAACAGAACAGGTCCATTCCCAAACATTGCCTGCTATATCATAAAGACCGAATGGATTTGCTCGAAATTGTTTGACAGGTGCAGTAACACTAAAAGTATCGTTACACTCAAAACCAGCCCAGTTAAAAGGATTGTATTGCAAAGATTGTGCATCATGTACGTTAGCATATAAACAAGCCTGTTTAGCATCATCTCCCCAAAAATAGGGGCTGTTTGTTCCTGCACGGTTGGCATATTCCCATTGTATTTCGCTGGGTAGTTGTAATTGATAACCGCTTAATTGACTGAGCCATTTTGCATAATCTTGCGCATTTTGCCATGTCACTTTAATCACAGGTTGTTCATCCTTATCTAAGGACTGTTCGCTATACATGCCACTGTGATGTTGAGCATCAAATAAGCGATATTGTCCATTAGTCACTTCTGTTTGTCCCATCCAAAAACCTGACACGCAAACTTTTTGCTGAGGAGACTCATTAAGATAACGCTGATTTTCTGTATCAGGACTTCCCAACATAAAACAACCGTCAGGTATCCAGACGAAAATCATCTTGGTATTTGGTTCTTGCCATGTTTTAAACTTTTTTGCAGGTTCTTTGCTCACCGTTGCGATTGTTTCTTTTGCTGGTTCTATATTTTTTTTATCTATATCAACATCATTCGTTTTTTCTGTATTTGTGGTTACTGCTTGAGTTGGTGCAGGTGTAGGCACAACTATAGAAGTATCGATTTTGCCGAGTGGTTTAGAAATTGTTGGTTTATTGACAGCAGGTTCTGTTTTATCACGATTAGGTTGTGATTGCGTTAGCGGGGGAGGCTGTGGGGTTGTTATTGCGGGTGTTGTAGAAACTGTTGATTTTTCGGCAGAGGCAGATGTAGGCGTATCTACGGGGGGAAGTACAACGGCAGTAGCTTGTTTTTCTTGTAACGCTTTTATTTTAATTGTTAAGTCTTTAATTGCATGGTGTTTAGAATTAACTTGTTTTAGACGACTTAGAAACACGCGGGCTCTTTCTAATTCTTCTTTCTCTAACGCACGTTCTGTCCAGACTTGATACTGTTGCGCAATTTTTTCTATTCCTGCAAGAGCTTGTGGATTACGCGGTTCAAGCTGTAACACTTCTTTATAACAGGCTAACGCAGTGCCTGATTTTCCCGTTAATAAACGCTTTGCTTCCATATGTCCTTGACAGATTTCAAGGAGTTCTGGCACGGAAACTGTTATAGCTGGTTGTGGCGGTTCTTCGGCTGTGACTGTTTGAGATGTTTCTATGGGGGTAGAAACGATAGCGTTTACTTCTTGATTCTCAGCCGCCTGTGTGGGAAACGCTTTTAGAAGGAGAAAAAAGATAACAGCATGGAGAAAAAAAGGACGTAGCATAAATAACAGTCAATTCAGCTTGTTGAATAAAGTAATTATGAAAACTTGTAATATTCGTGAAAAATGCAAAAAACAAACCGTCTTTATAATCTGCTTATTCTTAAAAGTATTCAACTGGTATTTCTATCAGCAGATGTCCATACCATCAGGCTTACCGTAATATATTCTTATTTAAGAATAATCAATCCATCCCTGTATTATCTGAATAAATTTAGGATATCATGCCGTATAAAAATACTTAAATCATGTAAGATGATACATTTTAAGTAATTATTATCATGAATCACGTAAATTACTTTTTAATTTTATTTAAATCAAGTTATTATGATTAACTATAATTATTTAATCATAAACTCACTTAGTGCAGAGAAATAATGACAATGCAAGAAACTATCAATACGCTAACACAGGCTGAATTAGATATTCGGCTTGTACGTACAGTAACCGATTGTCGACATTTTCAGATGGTGCAACAACGTGTTTGGGTAGCTGATGATATCGATTTGATTCCTTTCCATGTATTAGTAACCATCGCAAAAAATGGGGGGTTGCTGTTAGTCGCAAGAACCCCTGATGGTCCTCCAGAATTAGATAGAATGGTGGGCATGGTAATCGGTTGGCCGGGTTTGGTATTGCGAATGGCTGACGGGTCTATGGTGTATAAGCATGTTAGTCATATGACAGGGGTTTTACCTGAATGGCGTAATCAAGATATTGGGTTACGACTAAAATTAGCACAACGAAAAGAAGTGCTTGCGCAAGGCGTAACAGGCTGGGTGACATGGACATTTGACCCTTTACAACAAGTGAATGCGGTGTTTAATCTGCATCGTTTAGGCGCGACCAGTAATATTTATATGCGAAATATTTACGGGGAAATGCGTGACGCAATTAATCGCGGTTTACCAACAGACCGTTTACAAGTTGATTGGCGAATTTCTAGCCAATGGGTAGAAAAAATCTTAGCAGGAGAACGAGATAATCATATTTGGGAAATCGATGCCGATAAAATGCAACGTTTAGAAACGCAAGAATGGGGAGATGGACTGCGTCAACCTGTACGTCCCACTGTTTTACAATTAGAAGGGAATCCAATCGCTGTGCCGATTCCTGATAGCATTGACGCAATTCGTAAGCAAAGTGTTGCATTAATGCTGGAATGGCGTTTATTTATGCGGGCTGTTTTTGAAGAAGCATTTGGGGCGGGTTATATGATTATTGATTGCGTACAATTTCAAAATACAGGGCTAACATTAGGTTGGCATTATATTCTAGTACCTACCTATGCAATTAATAATAGTTTATTAAAAACCAATCGTTAATTTATTTAAGGCTTAACGCTTAATATAATGTTTGTCGTCAATGCATACGAGATAAAAGAGTGAGGTAGGTCACTTTTTTATCTCGTCAGCCTTTAAACTAGCCAAAATCATCCCCGCCTGTATCATCACTTCCTGCGTGTCCTTCACTCCAAATAGCAGGCAATAACAGCATTGCGCCTGTTAAAACCGCTGTTCCCAAAATATTATTTAACGCATTGGGTGGCACGGCATCTAAATAAATTCGCATTCCTTGGCGCAACATTTCTTCACCTTCTTTAGTAAATATCGTTTCTTTATTAGCAAGAGGGGATGTCCAACCTAGTTTGCATGAAGGGTTATTGACAAGTTCACGACTAAAGCCAATATCTTGCAACCGTTCTTTTGCAAATTGCCAGCGTGGGTCTTTTCTTAATCGTTCAACGAGTTGAAAACTGAATAAAGAGGCATCATGCGCGACATAAACTGGTAAATTTGCCTGTTTACGGACAAAATGCTTACACGCCGCAAAAACATGCGTAGGATATCCTGATTGACTGACAACCGCTGTTTTACTTTGTAGATGGAAACGATTACGAATTAACATATCAACAATATCATCACGCTCAACGACTAATATTCGTTCTGGTGCATAATGTAATCCTACCGCATCAACTAAAGTATTCTTATCTAAATTTAAATTTTTTTCAGTCGCTTGAGGAAGTAAGAAAGCCTTACCATCTGTTATCAACTTATCCAACTCAGACGAATATTTATGCTTATACTTTTCGATTATCTGGTTAATCCTTTGATTTGGAACTTTAGTATATCTTTCACGCGACTCTTTTGTGAGCCGTGCATAAAGAATAATTGGAGCTAAAAAGGATATTGGTATTAAGATTAAAAGGTATTGAAGTGGAGGAACAAGAAACTGTGCAGGTAAATAAGGTCTTAAAAAAGCGGGAATGGCAAAAGAGAAAAGAAAGAGCAACATCAAAAGACAACCGCCGCATCCCACTAAATTTGGATATCTTCTACGCAAAAACTGCGCTAACCCCGCAGATAATTGATTTTTTGTAAAGACAAATTGACCATTGCCCGATAGATGTTGAATGAGCTGACGCATCACATAGTCAGAAATGCCATCTGTTTTTGGGGATAATGCGAATTGATAAGCGCATTTTTGGCAAGTTAAGCCATCTTTAAAACGTTGGGAATGATTACAGTTAGGACAACGCATAGGGTTTTATGAGATAAATTGTTCATGAATAGGACGTATTTAATTAGCATAACAATATGTCAGCTAAATGACACTCATGACAATAAATATGTAAAGTTATTGAATGACTCTAGCGAGTTGTAATAAACGAGCACTAATCTTTAAATTAACTTTTTCTGCAATACTGAGATTCACTTCCACTTTAATCCGTTCTTCATCACGCCACAAATTGACAATCCCCCCCGATTCGGCAAAAGCGTTAACGTCACTCATCGTTAAAATAGGTAATGAGCCTACCATATTGAAGATAGTTGCTAAATTTTGTTTTTCTGACGCAGAAATAAATAAAACATGACAAGTTTTTACCATGTTAAACGTGATATCTTTTTTAATCATTAGTGGACGATTACGAACCATCTTACGCTGTAATGCATTGATTGATTCGCCAAAATAATCTTCGCCCAACAAGCAAATATAAATAGGGTTTTGGGTTTCCTGTTTATCATCAGGCCACTCTACCATCCGTACAATATTGTAAATAAAGGCTGTTTTTACAGTATATTCGTCTTTACTCTCGTCAGCGTAGCTAATACCAACCTGACCAATAAAGATACTGGCTAGCAATAGTCGGTAAAAAAAATGGATGGGCATTGGTGTAATCCTTTTAAAAAAATTTAGTACATCAGCTTTTTTAGCTCTAACCGCTTAAAATAGTTTATCAATAATCACGCCTATCTAACCATAAAACCTTATTAAAGTTTTATTAGTCATTAAATAAATTTAAATTGATAAAAATCAATTTATTGTATTTATTCTATTGATTGAGTACTGATAGGAAGGGATAAACATTAAATTAGCATGTGTAAGAAGGGGTTAAAAATCCGTATTTTGTGATGTATTTTGACAAATTTCTATTTGTTTTTTAAGAAAAGTTTTTAACTCATTAATATCTAACCTATCTGCTAAATATTGGACATGTTCAATAAAAGCATTTAAGTGAATATGTGTCTGTTGCAACATAGTCGCATAATCGATAATCCCCATAATATCCCCAGAAAATGCTAAATCTAGCAATTTTTCCAAGTCATTTAAGGGTGGAGCTTGTAATATCTCCGTCGTTTTTTTGTGAGGTTCAACAGGAAGAGCAATCGGATTGCTATAAATCCATTCTAATGCTAATAGTTTTTGTAATGTTGCAAAGAGTTGTTCTGCACGAATGGGTTTAGGTAAAAACGCGCTACAACCATGTAATAAGCTTTGTTGCTGACGGATTTCAAATACGCTGGCAGAGCTGGCAATAATCTTTATATTTGCTAAATCAGGATCATGCTTTACTTGTTGTACTAAGGTAAATCCGTCTATATCAGGCATGTGTAAGTCAGTAATAATCACAGCAGGATGGTAGTTTTTAGCCAACATCAGACCTTGCACACCGCCACCTGCTTCTAACACCATACATCCAACACGTTTGAGTAATTGGCTCACTACTTGACGATTTTCTTGCATATCGTCCACCACTAAAATAAGCGGGGCAATACCTTTAATAGCTTGTATTGGTGGCATTTCATGGTTTTCAGTTGGGGATAGAACGGCGGGTATATCAATAATAAAATTGAACGTGCTTCCTTTTCCTAATTCACTTTCCACCAGTAATGTACCGTTCATCATTTCAGCTAGATGTTTACTAATGGTTAGCCCTAAGCCTGTTCCTTCTTTTTTCTTCCGTTGGTCGCCAACTTGTTCAAAGGCTTTAAAAATAAGGGGTAAATTAATTTTTTCGATACCCACACCTGTATCCATAATCGTGAAAATAGCTTGATTGTTATCACGATATTCGACGTAAAAATCGACTTTGCCATGCTCAGTAAATTTAATCGCGTTGTTTAATAAATTAATTAAAATCTGACGGATACGTTTTTGATCACCAAACACGGTACGGGGTAACGTGAGGCAAGGGGTATAGCAAAATTGAATATTTTTTGCAGCCGCTCGCATTTTTGACAGATTGACAATGTCATCTAACAAGCTGATAACATCAAATTCACGACAGGTAATATCTAATTTTCCTGCCTCAATTTTTGCGAGGTCTAAAATGTCCTCTATCAGGGTTAATAAATATTCGCCATTACGATAAATCGTTTGTACATGATTTAACTGCTCAGTTTGTAAACTGTCGTCAAGTTCTAAAATTTGTGCAAATCCTAAAATCCCATTGAGTGGTGTACGTAATTCATGGCTCATCGTGGCTAAAAACAGACTTTTAGCTTGATTAGCTGATTCAGCAATGTCTTTTGCTTGACGCAGTTGTCGTTCACTTTCCCTTAATGCTTGTGTTTGTTCGTCAACTTGTTGTTTTAATATTTCGCTATGGTGTTTTAGAAAAAACTCTGCTTGCTTACGGTCACTGATATCTTGAAACGTATTTAACACATAGAGTAAATGCCCTTGTTGATCAAAAATGGGATTGCCCCAAAATTCATAGTAAGCAATTGTTTTTTCTTCATCAAGATGCACTTCAATATCATCTTTGCTATTTGCCTCCCCTTTTAATGCCTTAATAATAGGGAGTTTTTCATATGGGTAGGGTATTTGTGTTCCTGCGATATAAAAGGCTTGATAATTTTCAAGGTTGGTGACTGCATGGGCGGGATTTATGGATAAGCGGGACAGGATTTGTTGTGCACATTGGTTATGATACAAAGGTTTACCCTGCTGGTCGTACATACTCACGCCTATCGGCATGACTTTTAAAAATTGAGTAATTCTATCTAATGCGGCTTGTTTCTCGTGCAATGCGCGACGTTGTTGGCGTAAGTAGTAGCCTATAATGCCGATAACAATAAGTGCATAGAGTAAATAAGCCCACACAGTACGCCACGGTGCGGGTAAAATTTGTATGATAATTTTAGCTTCTTGTGGATTCCAATTTTTCTCATGATTTGCCGCAGTCACTCGAAATGTATAAGTCCCTGCGGGAACATTGGTATAGTGTGCCGTCCGTTTATTGCCGATTTCATTCCAATCATGGTCAAAACCATCTAAACGATATTTATAGATATTTTTTTCAGGCTGAATAAAGTTCAATGCCGTAAATTCAAAGGAGAAAAAGCTCTGTGTATAATCTAAAGAAATAAATTTAGTTTCTAAAATAGATTGCTTAATTGGGGGTTTGTCTAATTCCGACATGGGTTTGTTAAAGAGTTTAAATCCTGTAATCACTATCGGAGGGGGCGGAGAATCATCTTTAAAACTATCAGGAGAAAAAACGTTAAATCCATTAATCCCGCCAAAAAACATTTCATGTTCACTTTTAAAACAAGCACTGTTAAATTGATTACTTTGTAATCCATCAACACTGTCGTAATTAATAGCAAGTTGTGATGGGTATATAAATTGTGTCAATCCACGATTGCTCGCAATCCATAAGTCATGCCGTTTATCCTCTAAAACACAATAAATTGTATTATTCGGTAGCCCTTGTTGCTTGCTAATTTGTGTAAATTTGCCTGTTTGACGATTAAATTGATTGATTCCACCACCTAAGGTAGAAATCCATATTTCATTCCCTGTACTACTTTCTACAATATGTGAAATGATATCATTGGTTAAATTGGCGTTTTGCTGAGTATAAGTAACCCATTCACCCGTTGTACTACGTAAATAACGTTTAACTCCTTGCCCTTGTGTACCTACCCATAAATCACCTAAGTGATCTTCATAAATAGTCAGTACCGTATTGGTAACATCATAACGATTATCATAAGAGGCTTCGGCAAATGTCTTGAGCTGGCGATTAAAAATAAATAAGCCTTGTTTTGTGCCCACCCAAAAAATGCCACGACTATCTTCATAAAGTGCACGTACCATATCATTATTTAATCGCTTACTTTTCAGCACAGTATGTTGAATACGCACAAATTGATCATTATCCCGATCTAAATACTGTAAACCGCCCGCATCTGTCCCGACCCATAAAGTGCCAGTACGGTCTTCATAAATACTTCTAACCGTATCATCAACAAGGCTATTAGGATTATTAGCTTCATAATAATAATGTTTAATCGTCTTCCGCTCACGATCATAACGATTAAGCCCCCCGCCATCAGTGCCAACCCATAGCTCGCCATTTTTATCTTCAAAAATAGCTAATACATTACTATTACTTAAAGTATTTTCCTGCTTAGTAGTCTCCACTAAGTAATGTGAAAAGGTAATATCATTATGCTCATCATAATAATTCAACCCGCCCCCATCAGTACCTATCCATAAAGTACCCGCCTGATCCAAATGAATTGCCAGAATTCTATCACTGGTTAAGCCATTACCTGATTGATTTACGTAATGATTCTCTACCCGCGTTTGCACATTTAACTGTATTAAACCATTACCATCAGTACCAATCCACAAATGATGTTGCCGATCTTCCCCAATCGCCCAAATTTGCAAATTACCCGCATCATTGCTATTTAGTGTTGTACTCAATGTTTTTAAAAAATAAGGCTCAAAACGGTCAGTCGTTTCGTTATATAACAATAAACCGTTTGCTGTCCCAACCCATAAACGCTGTTTACTATCTTCAAACAAACTGATAATCGTGCTATAGAGCGAGGTAGAATCCGTTAAATAATGTTCAAAATCACCTGTTTGACGGTTAAAACGGTTTAACCCCCCCCCATCTGTGCCTATCCACAAGCGTTGACGACTATCTTCCAGTAATTGCCATGTTGTATTACTACTAAGACTTTTGGGATTTTTAGAATCATAAAAATAGTGTGTAAACTCATTGGTTTTAGGGTTAAGACGATTTAAACCACCCTGCTGAGTACTAACCCATATCCAACCCTCATAATCTTCAATTACCGACCAAACACTATTATCACTCAAACTATTAGGATTATTTGAATCATGAAGGTAACGGATAAAGCCCTCTTGCTGACGGTCAAACCGATTTAAGCCATTTTCCGTTCCTATCCAAATATTATGTTGTTTATCCTCAAATAATGTATTAATTTCATTATTACTGAGAGAATTGCTAGAGACAGGATCATTACGATACGTTGTAAAATGATAACCATCATAACGATTTAAACCATCTTGTGTGCCTAACCATAGAAAACCCTGCTTATCTTGCAAAATAGTAGAAACCCTATTTTGTGATAAACCTTCTTTCGGTGATAAACTTTTGAATTTTATTGATGTTAACTCTGCATTAGCCACAGACAGATACAAACACCCACAAATAATCCACCACCAATGATATTTTCGTATTAAGGCAATCAACATATCGTTTTATTTAAAACACTTAATCATTTTCTTAAATTTTAATCTTTTATACCCAGCTCAAAAAGATAAAAATAATTATCCATACTTATTAATTACATTGATATGCTTATAATCCAGTTTACTCAGGCATGATTCAATGACTCAAAAAAATGAGCATGACCCTAAAATTTAGAACATCAGGATGTAATATGTATTTTTTACAAAAAAACGTAATGGATTGACGAAAAAATATTAATACTTTTAATAAAATATCTGATTTTAGATAATTTACAATTCTCAGCATAAATAAGCCTATTATAAAAGACTATAAAGCATATTCCCCATAGACAAATACTAAAATGATGGTCTAAAAAAATACTGTCAATTTTTCACGATTTAACATTTATAACAGAATGTCTGTATTAATATTGACATGAAAAATATTTTTTCCTTATAAAAAATGATATGTTAGATATATAATTAACAATATGAGTTAGTTGCATGTTAGTCATCTGACGATCATTTTCTATACAAAGAGGTAAAAAACCATGTTTAATATAAAGATAGTGTTATTAAGTACAGCGATAACCCTTATTCCCTTCGTTAGTTATAGCGCGGAAATAAACGGCAATAGTTCACAAGCAGAAAATGCAATATCCTCAGATGTTGGTCAACAATCCTTACGTCCACGAAAACGTAGCAACACCAGTTTACCGCCAAGCCTGTGGTCTATTAACGTGTACGAAGCAGGCGACTTTTGTTATAACAAGACGGAATATGTAAACCTTTGGCGGGCAGATACGAGCGAACCTGTTAAAATCACTATCCAATCACAAAACAACCCACAGCAAGAAGTCATATTACGCTGGCCAACACATCAAACCACACTAACTTGGCCAAACACACAATTTCCTTTAAGCGAAGACAATCTTGCGTATATCATCCAAGTAAATGATATTGGTCGTTTAATTAACATTCACCGCCTACCCGAACAACTTAACAACGCCAGTGCTACTGAACAAGCAAAATGGATGCAACAAAAAGGATGTGCACGCCAAGCGGAAATGCTGTTAAATACGGATATAAACTCCTAATTTACCCAATCATGCCATCACCGTGGATGTTTACAAAAAATCAATATAAAACATTATGATAATAGGCATAGGCATCGACATTGCTGATCAAACCCGAATCCGTCACGGTATTACAAAATTTTCAACTCGCTTTTTACAACGTATTTTTACCCCTGAAGAAATTGCCAGTTGTCAAAAATACCGTGACCCAACTGAACACTACGCAGGAAAATTTGCCGTTAAAGAAGCACTCATGAAAGCAATTGGTGCAGGCTTAAGACAGCATGTTACATTTCGTGATATTGAAGTTTTAAACGCAGAGAGCGGCGCACCTTATATCACCTTGTATGGTATAGCAAAACAAATTGCTGAACAGCGAGGCGTTACACATAGTCATGTCAGCTTATCCCACTCTGCCAACATTGCCACCGCTGTTGTTGTTCTCGAACGTCTGACATAATTCTATTTTTTTGAAAAATAATAGTTTTAAATTTCCATTCTGTTTAAACGCTCTGATAATTGATACTTTCATTAAATTTCGTTTAAACATCTTAAAAGTGTATAAAAACCTTTATACACTTTACTTTATTAACATTTCCCCTCCTTCCGCAAAAATAAAAAATCGCTTATCCACGTTTTTTACTTCACAATGCTATAAAACGGTTGAGATAAAAGGAAAATGATATACGTATTATCCATGCTACTTATTGAAGTTATAGCAATAAAAATGTCAAAAAATATTTTTTCATAAACCGATTAAAAAATTATTAAATAAAGACAGATAAATACTTTATATTTTCACTCAAAAAATGGACTAAATTGCAACTATTGACAATGGATTAAAAAAATTTAAATTGCAACTTCATCGTATTCATCAAAAATATATCTTGTAAATAAGATTCAGCAACACAATCTTTACCTACAACCCCATCACAATTGCCTAAAAAAGCAAATGACATAAAAATACAAAACAAAGCGTATTTAACATAAAAAAGTAAATTTATTTTTTAAATATTTTCCTTGAGACATTTTGACATGATTGATGACTGGTCTGAATTTGGTTTAGAAACTCGCGCAATCCGTGCAGGACAGACACGGACAGAAGAAGGGGAGCACAGCGAGGCTTTATTTTTAACCTCTAGCTTTGTATTCAACAGTGCTGCCGAAGCCGCTGCCCGTTTTTCAGGAAAAACAGAAGGCAATGTTTATTCTCGTTTTACCAACCCGACAGTACGCATGTTTGAAAAACGCCTTGCTGCTTTAGAAGGGGGAGAACGTTGTATTGCAACCAGTTCAGGCATGGCGGCGATTTTAACAACCTGTTTAGGACTACTAAAAACAGGCGACCAAATTCTTGCTTCTCAAAGTATTTTTGGCTCATCAGTCACCCTATTTGACAAAATTCTGTCTCGCTTTGGGATTCAGACAAAATTTATAGAATTAAACGATTATCAAGTTTGGGAAAATGCTTTTACACCACAAACGCGCTTATGTTTCTTAGAAACGCCCTCGAATCCATTAACGGAAATCGTTGATTTACGCAAAATGGCAGACCTTGCCCATGCGCATAATGCCTTATTAGTCGTTGACAATTGCTTTTGCAGTCCTGCGTTGCAACAACCATTAAAGTGGGGAGCTGATATTGTGATTCACTCCGCAACAAAATTTTTAGATGGGCAAGGGCGTTGTATTGGTGGCGCGATTGTTGGCTCGGAAGCCTTGCTCGGTGGTGATGTTTACGGCGTGCTTCGCTCAGGTGGAACTAGCTTAAGTCCTTTTAATGCATGGGTATTTTTAAAAGGTTTAGAAACACTTAATTTACGGATGAAAGCCCATAGTGCAAATGGGTTGGCACTTGCGCAATGGTTAGAAGCACAACCACAGGTAAAAAAAGTTTATTACCCTGGATTACCGTCCCATCCACAACACGAATTAGCAAAACGTCAACAAAGTGCGTTTGGAGGCTTAGTTTCTTTTGAAGTTCATGGCGGGCGAGAAGTCGCGTGGAGAGTGATTGATAATACCCGTTTAATTTCTATTACGGCAAATCTTGGCGATACAAAAACCACTATCACACATCCAGCCAGTACAACACATGGACGAATTAGCCCAGAACAACGTGAGGCTGCCAATATTACAGAAGGATTATTGAGAATTTCCGTCGGTTTAGAAGAAGTAACGGATATACAAGCTGATTTAGCACGCGGACTCTGTCAATAGCACACGTGATATATAAAAACAGCTTGAAAACATTCAAGTGTTTTATAACCCACAAGCAATTTATACAGTGAGCAACTTAGATGAAAAGAACACACTTAGCAATGGCGTTAATGATTGGTTTAGGATATGGCATGAGCGTGCTTGCAGAAGAGACAACAAAACCAGAGGGCGATAAAAAGCCTATGGAAGAAATGCATAAGCATGACGGCGATAAAAAGCCCATGATGCATGATAGTGAAAAGAAGGACATGCATAAACACGACAGCGAGAAGAAAGAAGACAAGCCCAAACATGACGGCGATAAAAAGCCCATGATACATGAGCACAACGAACAGAAAAAAACTGAATAAGTAACCTGAGTTCGGCGAGATTTTTTAAAAAGACCAGCATTTGTCTGAATCAGGATTTTCAGGATTAACAGGATTTAAAACCCTTAAACCAAGAAATTAATGCGAATCACGCTTTTTAATTCTGCTAATTCTGAAAATTCTGTGAATTCTGTGAATTCTGATTCAGACAAAAAAAGACCTGCTAGATTTTCAAAACCTAGCAGGTCTCTGTTTTATTTTATAAATCTTGCAAAACTCAGGTTGTAAATGGATAAAAGGGAGAAAAACAAAACAGGAAAAACAGCAGACGATAAAAAAACACATAACCCTGATATTTCAAGTATTATGCGTTTTTTTATGATGAACAGAGAGAAAAACTACATATTTCGATAAGCGTTATACAACTCTAACACACGCACGACATAGCCTTGTGTCTCTTTATAAGGCGGAATTTGATTACCATATTTCATCACCGCGCCCTCTCCTGCATTATAGGCAGCAATGGCTAATCGTTTGTTATACTGAAACATTTCTAACAAATCTTTTAAATACCGCGCACCGCCTGCCATATTATCAGCAGGGTCAGTACGGTCTGTTACCCCATAACGGGCGGCTGTTGCAGGCATTAACTGCATTAACCCTACAGCTCCTTTTGGGGAAACTGCCTTCGGGTTATAAGCCGATTCGGCATGAATGACCGCATGTAATAACTCAGGTTCTAACTGTGTTTGTGCTGCGATTTGGTTCACAAGGTCTTTATAATTCTGATAACGCGCAATAACTGTTTGAGGCGTATAAGAAACTCCTAATTGATTGTAATATAAAGACTGAATATTGTTAGGTCCTTCATAAATCAGCTCATAATTATCATTTTTAGGCGCGTCGGTTAAATGTACGATTCCTGTAGAATCAACATACTTATAAATACGAAATGATTTACCACTCGCGCTTGTCTTTGTGGCTTTCATTTTTGCGGTTTGTGACGCATTGCGTTTTGGTGGGACATCGGTGAAATGTACCAACCCTTTTGAATCTGTATAGCGATAAATTTCTTTTGCTAAACAGCTTGTTGTCAATGATACGCCTAGTAATACCATGACAGAGATTAAACTGGTTGCATATGTTGCATGATGTCGTTTTTTCATAGCACAGCACCTAATTTTCTATCTTTTATTTTCTTTACAAAAAAGATTAGATAACAATAATAAACTTTTGTAAAGCATAGCTTTCATATATGACAATTAACTGTCATACATGGCTAAAAAACGACAAAATCGGTCAACTTTTGCGTATTTTTGCCAATTTCACGATAACCCGCAAAGATTATACCTAATTACGGCTTAAGAATAATTTTTCCGCGTGTATGCAATAATTCAGAGATTTCATGCGCTTTTGCAACATCTGCAAAGGGATAAACCGCATCGATATGTATTTGCAATATCCCATTTTCAAATAATTGGCAAATATGGTCTAGTTGTAACACATTTGGTTCAACAAAGACATAATGAAAACTAAACGGATAATCTTGTTCTTCCGCCAGTTGTTCTACAATAGAAATCAATTTTCCACCTGCTTTAACGCAAGCCTGCCCTTTATATAAGGCATCTTTACCAACGCAATCAAAGACAACATCCGCGCCATGTGGGGCTAATTTTCGTAATTCAGCTTGAAAATCAGGTGTTTCTGTATAATCAATGACCTGTTCAATACCTAACTGCTTTAAATAAGCACGATGTCTGCCACTGGCAACACCAATCACTTGCGCCCCTGCTAATTTGCCATATTGCACTGCAAAAGAGCCCACGCCACCAGAAGCCCCCAGCACTAATAATATTTGTCCTGCCTGTAA
>NZ_JH600070.1:1633715-1814536 GCF_000245015.1 Beggiatoa alba B18LD
TTGTATTGGTGGCGCGATTGTTGGCTCGGAAGCCTTGCTCGGTGGTGATGTTTACGGCGTGCTTCGCTCAGGTGGAACTAGCTTAAGTCCTTTTAATGCATGGGTATTTTTAAAAGGTTTAGAAACACTTAATTTACGGATGAAAGCCCATAGTGCAAATGGGTTGGCACTTGCGCAATGGTTAGAAGCACAACCACAGGTAAAAAAAGTTTATTACCCTGGATTACCGTCCCATCCACAACACGAATTAGCAAAACGTCAACAAAGTGCGTTTGGAGGCTTAGTTTCTTTTGAAGTTCATGGCGGGCGAGAAGTCGCGTGGAGAGTGATTGATAATACCCGTTTAATTTCTATTACGGCAAATCTTGGCGATACAAAAACCACTATCACACATCCAGCCAGTACAACACATGGACGAATTAGCCCAGAACAACGTGAGGCTGCCAATATTACAGAAGGATTATTGAGAATTTCCGTCGGTTTAGAAGAAGTAACGGATATACAAGCTGATTTAGCACGCGGACTCTGTCAATAGCACACGTGATATATAAAAACAGCTTGAAAACATTCAAGTGTTTTATAACCCACAAGCAATTTATACAGTGAGCAACTTAGATGAAAAGAACACACTTAGCAATGGCGTTAATGATTGGTTTAGGATATGGCATGAGCGTGCTTGCAGAAGAGACAACAAAACCAGAGGGCGATAAAAAGCCTATGGAAGAAATGCATAAGCATGACGGCGATAAAAAGCCCATGATGCATGATAGTGAAAAGAAGGACATGCATAAACACGACAGCGAGAAGAAAGAAGACAAGCCCAAACATGACGGCGATAAAAAGCCCATGATGCATGATAGTGAAAAGAAGGACATGCATAAACACGACGGCGAGAAGAAAGAAGACAAGCCCAAGCATGACGGCGATAAAAAGCCCATGATACATGATGCTGAAAAGAAAGACGTGCATAAACACGACGGCGAGAAGAAAGAAGACAAGCCCAAGCATGACGGCGATAAAAAGCCCGTGATACATGAGCACAACGAACAGAAAAAAACTGAATAAGTAACCTGAGTTCGGCGAGATTTTTTAAAAAGACCAGCATTTGTCTGAATCAGGATTTTCAGGATTAACAGGATTTAAAACCCTTAAACCAAGAAATTAATGCGAATCACGCTTTTTAATTCTGCTAATTCTGAAAATTCTGTGAATTCTGTGAATTCTGATTCAGACAAAAAAAGACCTGCTAGATTTTCAAAACCTAGCAGGTCTCTGTTTTATTTTATAAATCTTGCAAAACTCAGGTTGTAAATGGATAAAAGGGAGAAAAACAAAACAGGAAAAACAGCAGACGATAAAAAAACACATAACCCTGATATTTCAAGTATTATGCGTTTTTTTATGATGAACAGAGAGAAAAACTACATATTTCGATAAGCGTTATACAACTCTAACACACGCACGACATAGCCTTGTGTCTCTTTATAAGGCGGAATTTGATTACCATATTTCATCACCGCGCCCTCTCCTGCATTATAGGCAGCAATGGCTAATCGTTTGTTATACTGAAACATTTCTAACAAATCTTTTAAATACCGCGCACCGCCTGCCATATTATCAGCAGGGTCAGTACGGTCTGTTACCCCATAACGGGCGGCTGTTGCAGGCATTAACTGCATTAACCCTACAGCTCCTTTTGGGGAAACTGCCTTCGGGTTATAAGCCGATTCGGCATGAATGACCGCATGTAATAACTCAGGTTCTAACTGTGTTTGTGCTGCGATTTGGTTCACAAGGTCTTTATAATTCTGATAACGCGCAATAACTGTTTGAGGCGTATAAGAAACTCCTAATTGATTGTAATATAAAGACTGAATATTGTTAGGTCCTTCATAAATCAGCTCATAATTATCATTTTTAGGCGCGTCGGTTAAATGTACGATTCCTGTAGAATCAACATACTTATAAATACGAAATGATTTACCACTCGCGCTTGTCTTTGTGGCTTTCATTTTTGCGGTTTGTGACGCATTGCGTTTTGGTGGGACATCGGTGAAATGTACCAACCCTTTTGAATCTGTATAGCGATAAATTTCTTTTGCTAAACAGCTTGTTGTCAATGATACGCCTAGTAATACCATGACAGAGATTAAACTGGTTGCATATGTTGCATGATGTCGTTTTTTCATAGCACAGCACCTAATTTTCTATCTTTTATTTTCTTTACAAAAAAGATTAGATAACAATAATAAACTTTTGTAAAGCATAGCTTTCATATATGACAATTAACTGTCATACATGGCTAAAAAACGACAAAATCGGTCAACTTTTGCGTATTTTTGCCAATTTCACGATAACCCGCAAAGATTATACCTAATTACGGCTTAAGAATAATTTTTCCGCGTGTATGCAATAATTCAGAGATTTCATGCGCTTTTGCAACATCTGCAAAGGGATAAACCGCATCGATATGTATTTGCAATATCCCATTTTCAAATAATTGGCAAATATGGTCTAGTTGTAACACATTTGGTTCAACAAAGACATAATGAAAACTAAACGGATAATCTTGTTCTTCCGCCAGTTGTTCTACAATAGAAATCAATTTTCCACCTGCTTTAACGCAAGCCTGCCCTTTATATAAGGCATCTTTACCAACGCAATCAAAGACAACATCCGCGCCATGTGGGGCTAATTTTCGTAATTCAGCTTGAAAATCAGGTGTTTCTGTATAATCAATGACCTGTTCAATACCTAACTGCTTTAAATAAGCACGATGTCTGCCACTGGCAACACCAATCACTTGCGCCCCTGCTAATTTGCCATATTGCACTGCAAAAGAGCCCACGCCACCAGAAGCCCCCAGCACTAATAATATTTGTCCTGCCTGTAAATGGGCAGTACTATAAATTGCTTGATAAGCGGTTAACGCCGCTAATGGCACGCCCGCAGACTCTTCAAAACTCAGGCACTGAGGACGATAACTTAAATAACTTTCAGGCAAGCTGACATATTCTGCATAAGTCCCACGATAAACAACAGGACGGCGACAATACGCATACACTTCATCACCCACTTGAAACCGTCGCGCACTATAACCTTGTTCCACCACTACGCCTGCCATTTCCCAGCCTAAAATCAGTGGAAAGTGATGCGGAATAAACTCCTTTAACCAACCTTCCCGAATTTTCCAATCAACAGGATTCACACCGGCAGCTTTTACTTGAATTAAAACCTCGCCATCACCTGCTTCAGGCTTTGGTAAATCAATGAGTTTTAACTGTTCTCGTCCACCAAAATTATCAATCGTAATAGCACGCATTTTATGATTCATAAAATCAGCTCCTTAGGGCGTATTAAGCACATCTAAAATCAGGGTTGGTGTTAATAACTGAGGTAATACAACAGGCTCTGAGGCATTAACTGCATAATATAAGTATAACGGGACACCGCTACGCTTAAATTGGGTGAGCAACGCAGTAATTTCAGGATTTACATTTGTCCAATCACCTTTTAAATAATGAATTTTTTTATCAATAAAGGCTTGTTGTACAACAGGTGTTTCTAAAGCAACCTGTTCATTCACCAAACAAGTGATACACCAATCTGCGGTTAAATTCACAAAAACAGCTTTGCCTTCTGTGCGTAATTGCGCCAACTTTTCCGCACTATATGCTGATATTAAACGTTGCTCCGCACTATCTACGCGGATAGCCGTTGCTGTCGTCATCGGTGTTAATAACGAACTATTTAATAAAGCAATTGCCAACCCCATTGCACACAGGCTTAAACTGCGATGCAACCACTGCCAATAAGGGCGAACATGTGGATTATGTCCCCAAACCCATAAGGCAAATGCCAACAAAACCAGCCCGATTAATACAATTGCCATGCCGTTTACATTGGTTTGTCGTCCTAAAATCCACAACAACCAAACAACCGTTAAATACAAGGGAAACGCCATAAACTGCTTAAACGTATTCATCCACGCGCCCGCACGGGGTAAAAAACGCGCCCATTGTGGAAATAGCGTTAAGAGTAAAAAAGGCAGTGCCATTCCCATGCCTAATGCCAAAAAGACCAACAAAGCTATCCCTGTCGGTTGCAACAAGGCAAACCCAATCGCAGTTCCCATAAACGGTGCAGAACAAGGACTTGCAACAATAACGGCTAACATTCCCGTAAAGAATGACCCACGATATCCTTGCTGTGTTGCGAGAGAGTCACCAATCCCCATCAAGCGCGTGCCAAAGCTAACCACGCCCGACAAACTCAATGCCATTGCAAAAAAAAGATAAGTCAATATCGCCACAAATAACGGCGACTGCAATTGAAATCCCCAGCCGATACTTGCCCCCCCCATGCGTAAGCCTAATAACAAGCCCGCAATCAGTAAAAAACTACAGCCCACCCCAACCGTATAAATCACCCCATGCCAGCGTTGTCGCTCAACAGATAAGCCCTGTGATTCTGCAAGACTGACCGCTTTTAAAGCCAAAATAGGGAAAACGCAAGGCATTAAATTCAAAATAATACCGCCTAATATGGCAAACCCTAACATTAATAACAGATTGAAAAAAGAAGTAACTTCTGTTGTTACGTTTATTGTCGCGGAATTATCGGCAACTTGTCCAATACGCTGCGCTTGTAAAAATGTTGCGGGTAATAATACTGAATCAGGTTTTGCAGTTATTTCGTAACTATCTGTTTTTCCAGCTCGCGTAATAACTAACACCCCTGTTAAAACGGCAGGAGCTGTTTTAAAAAAAGCATGTTGTGGAATTCGTAAAAATAAAATATTCGCCTCCTGCACAAAAGCTTGCGGGGCGGCATTATGGATTAAATCTTTTTCAATGGGAAAAAAAGCCAATGATTGGATAGTAGGATTTAAACTATCATTTTGAATTTTTAAGACTAAATGATTATCGACAAACTGAAATTGTGCTTGCCAATCAACCACTATGGGCAATTGCGCCCGTGTTTTTGCAAATGCAGACTGCCATTTTTTATCAATCACAGCGGGTTCATGCGTGACGGGTAACGTTAAATTTAAGACCGCCTCACCAGGAATGCACACCTTTTCACACACTAACCAACGCGCATTCGCTTGTAAATGCAATTCAGACAAAGCGTAATCTGCGGGCGTAGTCACCTGCGCTAATAAAAAACTCTCCCCGCTATACCCAAAATTCATCAAATGCGCAAAAGGCACACGCTCAGGATATGCCCATTGAAACTCCCCTATTTTCACACCCTCTGGCGTTTGCCATTGGACACGGGGCGGCATCCCTGAATCGCCAGCATTACGCCAATAGGTATGCCAATGAGTCTCAGGCTGTAAACGCAATGCAACGGTAAACGGCTCGCCCGCTTTAACAGTCGTTACTTCTGAGATTAACGCCACTTCAATATGCGCACCCTGCACAGGATTAGCGAAACCCACAGGCGTAAAAAAAAGAAGTAAAAACAACCCAAAAACCCCAATTTTCATACCCAAAATACCCCTACAAAATAAAAACAAATCGCATTTTGCCATAGATATAGTAAACGCACTATAAAACGGTACGAAGGACTGGCAGTCCTAAATTTAAATTAACTTGAGTTCGGCGATATTTATAAAATAAAACAGAGACCTGCTAGGTTTTGAAAATCTCGCAGGTCTTTTTTTGTCTGAATCAGAATTTTCAGAATTAGCAGAATTAAAAACAATTAAAAACATAATTTTTTATTCTTTTAATTTTCTTGTCTTTTTAATTCTGTTAATTCTGAAAATTCTGATTCAGACAATCTTTTAATCCTGAAAATCCTGATTCAGACAAACTGTTGTCTTTTTAAAAGAAACTCGCCGAACTCAGGTTAAATTTAAATTACTTTATGATACGTTTACTATACGTCTCAAACAAACACACCAAACATAAAGGGCTAGTAGCTATCTACAGCTTACTAACCCTTTTTTATTGTTTTTTGATGCCATTCAAACAATTAACGATACAACCAAACTCGCATTAAAGACAACAACTTATCTGTATCAACAGGCTTGGTTAAATAATCATTCGCCCCTGCTTCGATACACTTGGCTTTATCGCCCTTCATGGCTTTTGCGGTTAACGCAATAATCGGTAATTTACGGAAACGCAATTGTGAACGAATGGCACGCATCGCTTCATAACCATCCATTTCAGGCATCATGACATCCATTAAAATCATAGAAATATCAGGATTTTCATTCAATAAATTCAATGCCTCCTTACCGTTTTCACTGACTAACACCTGCATATTTTTGTTTTCTAACACAGTTGTCAACGCAAAGGTATTGCGCACATCATCATCAACAATCAGCACTTTTTTGTTGGCTAAAATAGCCTCTTTATCATGAACTAATCGCAACATTTTCCGCTTTTCATCAGGCAATTTCGCCTCGATTTGATGCAAGAATAAGGTGGTTTCGTCTAATAACCGTTCAGGAGAACTGACGGTTTTCACCGTTAAATTATCCTCATAACGACGCAATGCGACTTCTTCATTAGCAGTCAATTCACGAGTGGTGTACAAAATCACGGGAATTTGTGAAAGTCGTTCAGTATTATGCAAAAACTCCAATAATTGCATACCTTGCCCACGTTCAACATCAATATCTAAAATCAAACAATCAAAACGACTGTTTAATAAAGTTTCTTGTGCATCAGATAAGCCACTGATAAACAAAGATTGTACGTCGCTACCGCTAACCAATTGCTGAATTTCATGTTGACGATTTTGACTATCGACCACAACAAGCAGATTCTTTAAGGTTTTATCAATAAACCGTTCGATTTTCTTAAAAGCTTCGCCTAATTCGCTCAAGCTGATGGGTTTTAATAAATACCCAATTGCGCCCATTTTCTTGGCTTCGCGTTCTTGGTCTGCACCTGACATGAAATGCACAGGAATATGACGAGTATCAGGATTTTCTTTCAAGCGTTCCATCACTGTCCAGCCATCCACTTTCGGTAAACCCACATCCAAAATAATTGCATTGGGCTTGTAAGTTTGTGCCAGTTCTAAACCATCTTTCCCATCTTCTGCAATCAAACATTTAAAATCTTTCTCGCGGGCTAAGTCCATGAGAATTTTTAAGAATTTTTGGTCATCTTCAATGATAAGAATAAATTTATCATTGGGTTTTAAATCGTTACGGTCATCAACCAACACATTACTATCTAATTTTGGCGATAGTTTGGACGATTCACTTGTATCTGTTGATTTCGTTGAAGATAATAACTTATCCATACTATGAATGCCTGAGCCATTATCGCCTGATAAATTACCTGTTTTACTATGCGCTAAGGTCAATACTGGCGGAGACGAAAGCATTGCAGTTGTCGAAGAAGTGGGTGAATTATTAGATTTAATGTCTAAACGTTCGGGCAAATACAGCATAAAGCAACTGCCTTTCCCTTCTTCACTGCGTAGGCTGATTTCTCCCCCTAATAAACGAGATAATTGCCGAGAAATGGAAAGCCCTAATCCTGTTCCGCCAAAACGACGGCTTGTTGTTCCATCTGCTTGTTGAAAGGCTTCAAAGACAATTGCTTGTTTATCTTTAGGAATACCGATACCTGTATCGGTCACGCTGATGGCAATGGCTTTACTCGCCGTTAGATTTAAGCGTTCTAAAATTTCTGAAGCGGCTGGACGACTCACAGATAAGGTGACACCGCCTTCTAAGGTAAATTTAAAAGCATTTGCCAGTAAGTTATTGATAATCTGTTTTAAACGGTGAGTATCTGTAACGATTGTATCGGGTAAAGGTTCAATCAAATCAATATTGAATACTAAGCCTTTTTGTTCAGCAATATGCTGGAATTTCAAGCGATTTGATTCTATCAACTCACGCAATGCGATTTCTTCAGGATGGGCTTCAATCTTGCCCGCTTCCACTTTGGATAAGTCCAAAATTTCATTGATTAAATTCAACAAATCAGCCCCTGCACTATTGATGGTCTTCGCATAATCAACTTGTTGCTGGGTTAAATTGCCTTGTGGATTTTCAATGAGTAGATTAGAAAGAATCAGCAAGCTATTTAATGGGGTACGTAATTCATGCGACATATTCGCTAGGAATTCAGACTTGTATTTACTAGCCAGTTCTAACTCTTGTGCTTTCGCTTCAATCGCGGCTTGGGCTTTCTCCATTGCAAGATTTTTCTTACGAATTTCTTCTTTTTGAACTTCTAATTCACGTGCTCGAATTTCCAGCTCTTCATTGGTTTGACGCAATTCTTCCTGTTGCGTTTGCAACTCTTCTGATTGGCTTTGTAATTCTTCATTTTGGGTCTTTAACTGTTCCTCTTGTGTACGACTTTGCAATAGCAATTGTTGCATCTTTGTCCGTGATTCTGCTGTTGTGGTTGCAACGGCAATATTTGGCATAATTTGATTAATAAATTCAATATGCAACGGTGTAAATTCACCAAAAGAAGCCAATTCAATTACACCTAACAATTCTGTTTCGTAGATGAAAGGACACACTAATAAATGTTGTGGTATTCCCCCCCCTAAACCGCTTTGTATCACAACGTAATCATTCGGCGCGTTAGTAATAACGAAGGATTTCCGCTCAAGGGCAGCTTGTCCAACAATTCCCTCGCCCAATTTAAAGACGTTATCCGCGTTTTTACGCCAAACGAAGGCATGACTTGCTAATAATTTCAGTGTTTGTGTACTCTCTTCATAAATGTAAATCGCGCCAACTTGTGCATTAACATAAGGCGTTAGGAAATTAATAATATTTTCAGAGAGTTTTAAAATATCCTGTTCGCCACTGACCGCTTGGCTTAAAGACATTTGCCCAGATTTCAGCCAGTTTTGCGCCTCGTCTTGTTGCTTCGCGCTACGTAAATACGTCGTCATTTCTCTTAAAGCACTTCCTAATTGGTCTTGCTCAGATAACAACTCAATTTCTACGGAATAATCCCCGCTGGCAATAGCTTTTGTGCGAGTAATCACCGTTTTAATACTGTTTTTCAACTGTTGTGCAGATTCTACTAACTCGCCTAATTCATCAGCTGATTGATAGTCGATATTTTTGGTGGGAATTTGTCCTATCGCCAATAATTTCATCTGTTGATTAACTTGTAGCAAGGCATTGAGCGGGCGACGGGTGACAAAATTCGCAATGATAATAACAATGATTAAAATCAGAGTTGCCGCACCAAATACTAATTTTTTAAAGGTGGTCAGGTCTTCTAAAACCATGCCTTTATCCATTTTTTTCACTAAAAACCAATAATCATCACGCTGATCAGGCAAGGGGGCGACATTGGTAAAACTACTGATGAATAGGTCATCAACTAATTTTCCTTCGTTTTTTTCCAACATTTGTTGAAACAATTGGGGATAGTCTTTTGCAAAGATTTGATAATTATCAATGACATTATCACCAGAGTGATACAGATAATTTCCGCGTTTATTCAGCAGGATATAATCATACTCAGGATTGTTTTCTTGTAAGACATTGGCTAGAAATTGCATTTTTAATTGCAACACGACAACCCCGTGTAAGATGCCATTATTATCTATCACAGGGGTAGCATAGCTAAGTGATTCATCTTTTTTATCATAATCATCTATTGATAATTTATTCAGGTAAATTTCTTTTGCTTTTAATTTAATCGCACGTTGAAAGTAGGGTTCTGCGTTGTGACTTTTTAACTCATTATTAACCGCTAAACGAGTTTCTCCCGTTTCTTGATTTTTTTCGACACTAATCAATTCAAAACCAGTTGCATCTAGCAGTTGTACATGAGTGTAATACGATGAACTCTCTAAAAAAGAATATAACAAGTGACGGATATTTTTTTCCCATTCGGCTTGTTTGTAAGGCTCATTGATACTACGCCATTGAAAATAACGATCTAGCGCGTAAGAATTTGATAAAAAACGAATATCATTAGGAATGTTATTTAAATAATTCACTAGACTGACGCTTGTGTTTTTCACATCTTGTTCACTGGCTGCGACGATTTTATCAGTAATCGCATTAGCAGAAACGATATATCCATATGAACCAATAAGTAAAAATGGCAGTATGGTAATAACCAGTAGTAACGCGCCGAGTTTGCGATCTATGCTCAATCGCGTGAGATAACGAATATATTTCATCATCTTTAATGTCCTTTGATGTGGGTTAAGTCTATTTTTAGAGTTGTTAAAACGCGACAGATTTCAAGCGATTAATATTCCATTGTACAATTTTTAAAATATCGGCGGTATTTTTATCTTTATAACGTTTTGCCACTGGTGTCACTAAGTGGGTGAGTCCTAAACGGGCTTTGATTGGTTGTAGTTCTGCCAAAATAATCCCTAGACTACCAAAAAGCTCAGTCTCTGTAATGTGACTAGCTGATTTTGCATCATAAATATAATCACTATTTTGTATTTTATCTAAGCCTAAACGGGTTTGTATGCGTTGTATTTCTTTTAGTAGCGTTTGTATAGCGCGAAAGGTTTGCAGGATACTGGCATCACTGTTTAAGAGTGGTGGCATGGTTTTATCTTGTAATTCAAATTTTTCGAGAATAAAACTAATATCGTCATGAATACGCATCGCTTCAGCAAAGACTTGTTGTGTATTAAAAGATGTTCCCGTGATTAAATCCATTTCATAAGATAATTGGTTTAAAAACTTATAATTATCCGTTGTTGTTTTGTTCGCAAATGAAGGGGGCAAGGGGGAAACACCTTTAACACCAAAATAGCGTTTTAATAAGTCAATTTCTGTTGCAAGGCGTTTAGTTTGTGCATAAACCACCAGCGGGGAAGTGTTTTCTTCGGGTTCTCGTGACGCGACATTTAGCGGTGGCAAGCCATTAATTTCTCTCAAGGTATCAATTTTAACCATGATTTGGTAAGTCTTTTGCCAAACATGACGTGGAGATAAGCTGACTTGCACATCAGGCATTTTGGTTGTTTGCGTGATGTTAAAATGTGATTTTAGCAATTGAATATCTTGTGAAATTTTATAAATTTCACCATAGACATCATTTGAGGTAATTTCTACAGCACTGACAGGTAAAGTCAGTAAAAGTAAACATAAATATAAAAAACGCATTTAAAATTCCTCCTTGTTTTTCATCAGTGGTACTAATTTCATCTTATAATGTTATTTTTGCCTTATTCCATTTAAGTGGATTAACCCCCTTAAATGTAAGATAAAAACTCATAGCCTGTGCGCAATGGCATAAAAAAGGCTATGAGTTTTAAAAGAATCACAAATAGGATAAAACGTTAATTCAGCGGTATGACGGTATCATCCTCAAAACCATCAGCTTCTTCATCCAATTGCAAGGTAATATTCCCACTGTCGCCTGTCCAATCTTCAAAACGAATACGAGCGACAGCATTAGCAGACACGGCAACATCTTCTTTCTTAAACGTCTGTTTGCCATTATTATCAATACGAGTAATATCAATATCGTAAGCATCGGTATTGCCATCATCATCACGGACTAATAACGCGCCATTGTCTAAGGTAAATGTCACTGTCTTTCCTGCATCCAAACTAATACCGCCTACATCAAACATATAACCCGCATTCGCTGTGTTTTCAGGGTCAAATGACATGAACATATCAGGCGTTTCACCGTCTGCACTGGCAAGGAAACTTAATTCTTTGCCATCAGGGCGCAAACTAATCATCAAGACCTCATCAGGGTCTAAGTAAATACCTTCAAACCCAACAACAAAGCTCGGCGCAGTCACAACAACATCAGTTAAAGATTCTTCTTGCGCTTCTTTGCCCGTGATAAAGATAAGAATAGGTTGATTATCTGTCGGATATGGGATAGAAATCCGTGGTGGAATATTTTCGCCTAATCCCCCTTTTATATTCACTTTTTGTGCCTGTTCAATTTCATTCACAAACTGTCCTGACAAAGGGTCATAACCCACGCGACGATTATCCGCTAACTGCACCATCAACGAACCTGCCCCAGTCATTGCGACTTCTAACATTTTCGGGTCAGTGGCAGCGCGTACATTGCTATCGGCACTGTCTGCGCAAAACGGGCATTTAAACATGCCTTCACGCGCCGATTGTGGTGTCAGCTCTAGCGTTAACGTTGTGGCATTACCCCGATATTCAGAAACAGGCTCACCGGGAATTGTTGCCCCGCCTTCATACACCCATGTATCCGCTACCTTATCAACTTTAATCACCCGATTATTATCATTCGGATAATTATTGTCATAGACATAAATCCAAAACTCACTATCACTCTTTTGTTGAACTGCGTAAGGCGTTACCGCATGACCTGCTTTATACTCAGGTTGATAAAAACCAACGCTATACAACATGTTATTTCTCATGCCATCAATTAAGGTATCTAAAACCACAGACGGCTTATTGCGAATAGTTGCGGCGGTCACTTCAGAAAAATATTGAGTTACAAAATAGTAAGCAATGTAATTACGAACACTCTCTTTATTTAACTCATACGTCGCATTTGCACCCGCTTGAAAATCAGTCGGTAATTTTTTACCTTTGAAATCTAATCCTTGCAATATTCTTAAACTGGTAACAGCCATCCCTTCACAATGACCACCATCCATGCCCTTAATTTGCTTCTCCACCCATTCCTGTGCAGTCGCATTCAGAACGCAATCGCCTGTTGTAGCACGACAAACTTTATCGCGCCCAAATAATGCAATCATATCCTCAGCAGTTAAATCCATGGCGGATTTATCATCATTCCCATAATTTTCAAATCCATACCCATTGGGATTTGGACGAAAATTATAACTGGCTAAAAAATCCCCACTGGGACTTGGTGGTGCTTCATTTGCGTTAATCCGTATTGCAATCGGCTCTGGATTAGTGACTAATGTCTTACTCCCATCCTCTGCGGTCGTTAAATAACCGAAATAAACATCTAACAACCCTGTTGCAACAAAATTACCTTTATATAAAGAAACGGTCTGCGTTTCGCCTAATGTCACCGTATCAAATGCGGCAAGACTCTCTACCTTATGATTCCATAAGGGAATATCAAAACCACCTTCGGGTAATTTGCGTAACATGAAATAATACGCATCACCCGTTGGCTCTAATTTAAACTTGGCATAAACGATAATATCTACTGTCTTTCCCACATCCGCAGGGTCAACCATGATATTACCTTGAATATCAACAGGGTCAGCTAGTTTTTGCGTGATAGACTGCGATGGTATTCCCCCATTAACGGCAATACCTCCCATAAAAACACTATTCACCGCACTATGTACACCACTTTGATGAGTGGCTTTACCCTGCCCTAACGCGGGTAAATCATTGGCATATCCCCACGCAGAAGCCACTAACAAACAAATTGACAAACTTAAGGGTAAAAGCTTACGTTTCATAAATCTGTCCCTAATCATGAAAAAATGTTGTTTTACACTGCTAACACCAAGTTAATTATTTATAATTTACTGATACATGGCTTAACAGAACGTTTAAAAAACCAAAAATAATAACGCTATTTCTCCTGAAATGGCTCACAAAACTTGCAATAACTCTGCCTTAATTTCACGAGAGCTTTTATTCTGGCAAAATAAACAATTTTTATAAATCCGCAACATTACTCATTGCTTTTAGAACAGCATGTTTAAACGCATTAACTAATTTATTCACCTCGATTATTTTTGACGCAAAGATAAAAATATGAATGTAAACCCAAACGACCCCAAACACAGCGAATCTCTACAACGTTTATTAAAAATAATGAACGAATTACGCGCCAAATGCCCATGGGATAAAGAACAAACCCTCAGCTCTTTACGCTATCTCACGATAGAAGAAACCTATGAATTATCAGATGCAATCTTAGAAAATGACTTAAATGCCATAAAAAAAGAACTGGGCGACCTACTACTACATATTATCTTTTATACCAAAATTACCGCCGAACAAAATGCCTTTGATATCAGAGATGTTATCGACAGCCTCTGCGACAAACTCATTCGCCGTCATCCCCACGTTTATGGCACTGCTCACGCTGATGATGCAACAGCCGTTAAACAAAATTGGGAGCAATTGAAATTAAAAGAAAAAGGCAACCACAGCGCGTTATCAGGCGTACCATCAAGCCTGCCTGCACTGCTCAAAGCAATTCGTATTCAAGAAAAAGCACGTGGTGTCGGCTTTGATTGGCGACCTGACGACCTCGCCAGCGTTTGGCACAAAGTCAACGAAGAACTGCAAGAATTTGTCGAACACATCGACCCCATCACCCAAAAACCCCACAACCAAACTGAAGCAGAAAACGAATTCGGCGACATCCTTTTTTCCCTCGTCAACTACGCCCGATTCGTCGGCATCAACCCTGAAGACGCGCTAGAAAAAACCAATAAAAAATTTACCCGTCGCTTTCTATGGATGGAAAACACCCTCCGCCAAACAGGACAAGCCATGCACACCTTAACACTGGAAGAACTAGAAAATTATTGGCAACAAGCCAAAAAAGCCGTAGATACCCCAACAGACACCACAGCAACGCAACAAACACCACGCTAAAAACCCACTCTCGATATACACTGTGTTTGTAAACAGAGAAAAATAACCGAATTCAACTGAGTAACACCTCAGCAAACTGAGCGAAAAATCATGACAAATACAGATACCACCCTCCAACTGGCTCAAAGTATCTTAGGTAAAACCACAGGGACTTTTATCTGCAACACCGAAGAAGAAACTGCACAAGCCACCGTCACGATGATTAACCAAACAGACAGACAACTCGATATACTCACCCGCTATTTTGACCCAGCGATTTATGACACAGATGCCTGCGTTGAAGCCTTTGAAAGACTTGCCTTGAATAGTCGCCACTCACGCATCCGCATTCTGATTCAAGACACCAGCAAAATCTTGTACAAAGAACATCGAGTATTAAATCTAGGAAAACAACTAGCCAGCTATATAGAATTTCGTAGCCCAACGGGAAAATACCGCACGTGGTCAGAAAACTTCCTAATCGCCGATAAAATAGGCGTTATCCATCGCCCACATGCCGACAGCCACAAAACCCTTATCAGTTTCAACGATGTCAGCATTGTTCAACAACTTGCCCCCCTCTTTGATACCATCTGGGCAGAAGCAACCCTAGACCCCAATATGCGCAATTTTGTGATATGAACAACTATCGAAACATCACGAATAAAAGCCATCTAATATTCAATCAAAACGATTACTCACAACACACAAACAACCGTTTATTGTAAAATGAACCAGATAAAGAACACATTGGCAGTTTAGCAGCATTAAATAAAGCAGGTGAACGCATGAAATATTGTAGCGAGTGTGGCGCGTCGGTTGAGCTAAAAATCCCAGAAGGCGATAATTTCCCCCGTTTTGTCTGTGACACATGTCACACCATTCATTACCAAAACCCCAAAATTGTCACAGGGTGTTTAGTAGAACATGACCATAAAATTCTACTCTGTAAACGTGCGATAGAACCACGATACGGATTATGGACAATTCCAGCAGGATTTATGGAAAATAAAGAAGCCGTTCCACAAGCGGCTATCCGCGAAACGTGGGAAGAAGCACACGCAAAAGTAACAGAACCAGAACTTTACGCCGTTTTTAGCCTATCGCACATCAGCCAAGTGTATATTATGTTTCGTGCTCACCTTGCTGAACCTACATTTTCAGCAGGAGCAGAAAGTTTAGAAGTCCGTTTATTTGATGAAAGCGAAATCCCATGGGACAACCTTGCTTTTCCAATCGTACACCAAACGCTCACCCGCTATTTTCAAGAACGTAAAACAGGCAAATTTGCTGTACACGTCGCCAATATTGCGCCACTGCCTAAATAATCCAAAATCGAGAGATTCTGAAAATAAAACAGAGACCTGCTAGGCTTTAAAAGCCTAACAGGTTTTTTTGTCTGAATCAGAATTCACAGAATTTCCAGAATTAGCAGAATTAAAAAGCGTGATTCACCTTAACCTGAGTTCGGCGAGTTTCTTTTAAAAAGACAAGGGCTTGTCTGGTGAATCCTAATAAAAAACAAGTTAGATAAAGTCGCTTTACTGTAATTTTATACAGTAGTATAATATCCCTCTCTCCAGTTTTTCAAACGAGCGACATCAATGTTTTTTCGTAAACCTAAAAAGAAAATACCACCGACACAATTTAAATGGGTTTTAGATAATGCAGAAATCTGCTTGCAACTGTTGCAAGGCGAAACCCTGCTCCCGTTAGATTCATGGATGCAAAAGACAGGACAACAGAGTTTTGCAGGGGTTTCTTTTCTCTTAGGTGAATTGGAAATTCAAGCCGATTGGGATGAAGCACAACGGACATTATTTGTTTTAGATAACAATACCTTAAAAACTAAAGCCGATTGGGTTGCGCGGTTAGCCCCTTATCAGGCAATTTGGTTAAATTTGCCCGCACCTGTGCCATTTATCCTCGATATTGACCACGAGGGCACATTAGACCAAGAAAAATTTCGTTTTCAATATCAGTGGTTACGTGAAAATGGTCAACCACTGGTTATGCCAAAACAAGTGGGCGCGTTATTACAAGTTGGCTCACAAGTTTATCGACTCGCAGAACCGCATTTTTCTTTAATTCAAGGCATGGAAGTCTTTAACGCAACACCCCCGCAAGCCATGGATGACCGCTTTTTAGCATGGGGTAAACTCAGTGAGTTTTTACCAGAAGATAGTGTGCAAGCCATTCAAACACATGGTTATTTACAAAAAACTAAAATTGCACATGCCTGTAGTTTTACCCTAGATATTCAAGAGGAAAATGGCGAATTTGTTTTCGACCCCGTTTTCATTAAAACCAAACCCAACCACGACCCGAACACTGCCGACTTTAGCATTGAGCCTGAAGCTTTATTAACTGATATATATAAAGAAACCTTTAAACAACGCTTTAAAGAATCACAACAAGCTCGCTCGCGTTATGTGTTGCAAGAAGGGTGGTATGTGGTTGTTGATGAACCTTTGCGCCAAGCTTTAGAAGTCGTGCATCGGTTTCAGAAAACTGACCACGCTACCCGCCGAGAATTTGCTAAAAATCCGCGTGCTTATCTGCGTGGCGTGTTGGGTGATAATTTAAACGAGGAAGTGCTAGAAAGTTTATTCGTGGAAACCCGTGAATATTCGCAACGGGTGACAGAAATCGGGTTATGGGAGGCAAAAGTATTACCGTTGGCTCAATTAGCCTCTGAAACATGGTTGCCCCCACAAGCAAACCCCGCCCGCCGTGCGCGTCCTAAAGAAGAGGATACGGAAGAGTTAACCCTCACCACCTCTGAAGAGGAAGAGGATAAGAATCGCCGTATTACTCTGAAAATCGACGATAATTTACACGCTTTAAATTATGTCAAACAAGATTGGCAACCCCGCGAACCCGCGCTACCGTTACAAGCTCCTAGTGCATTAAAGTCGACGTTAAAACCGCATCAGGAATCAGGCTTACAATGGATGCAACAGCATTGGAATAGTGGCAGTTCAGGGTGTTTACTCGCGGATGATATGGGCTTAGGGAAAACCTTGCAGTCTTTAACGTTTATGGTTTGGCTCAAGGAGTCCATGCGGGCGGGCTTGGCGGAAAATTTGCCGATTCTCATCGTCGCGCCCACAGGGTTATTAAAAAATTGGGAACAAGAACACCAGATTCATTTTAATATGCCTGCTTTAGGGCAGTTATTGCGGGCTTATGGGCAGGATTTGCGCGATTTACGCACGACACAAGGCAGTGAATTATCGAAAGGCTTGCCATTATTAGATAAAGAACGCTTGCAACAAGCGGATTGGTTATTAACGACTTATGAGACCTTGCGCGATTATCAACACAGTTTTGCGGGTTTACATTTCAGCGCGATTATTTTCGACGAAGTGCAAAAGATTAAAACACCCGGTACGTTGATGACGGAAGCGGCTAAAGCGATGCACACGGAGTTTATTTTAGCGATGACAGGCACACCGATTGAAAATCGCTTATCGGATTTGTGGTGCATTATCGACACGGTTTGCCCTGGTTATCTTGGCGATTTAAAACAATTCAGCGCGTATTATGAGAAAGACCGCGATAATATGTATGAATTAAAAGCTTATTTAACGCAAACGCCAAACGAACACACCCCGCCCATTATGTTGCGACGGATGAAAGAAGACCATTTAACAGGCTTCCCAGAGTTAGCCGTACATTTATTGCCAGAAAATCAGCAAACAGGCAGTATGCCCCCGTTACAAGCGGAGAGTTACGCGGGCATTATTCGCCAGCAGGTAGAGGGCGAGGCAAAAGCGGGCGCGGTGCTGGAAGCCTTGCAACAGTTGCGAAGTATTTCCTTACATCCGTATTCGCCGATAGAGTGGGAAAGTTTGTTAGAAGCGGAAAAAGCCGAAGCCCCGCCCGTTATCGAAACGCCCCCAGAAACAACGGTTGCAGACAGTCCCGACGCTTTATTGCAACAAGATACGGCTTATATTCAACAATCAGCCCGTTTATCGACGACATTTGCCTTATTAGATGAGATTCAAGCGAAACAAGAGAAAGTCTTAATTTTCTTAGAATCACAATATATGCAACGTTATTTAATGGGCTTGATTTATCGCCGTTATGGCATTAATCCGATGTTAATCAATGGCTCAGTCAATGGGCAAAAGCGTCAAGAACGGGTGAATCAATTTCAAAAGGCGGAAGGCTTTGACGTTTTTATTATTTCCCCGTTAGCGGGGGGCGTGGGTTTAACGTTGACTGCTGCAAATCATGTGATTCATTTAACCCGCTGGTGGAATCCTGCTGTTGAAGACCAATGCACTTGTCGCGCGTATCGGATTGGTCAAACTAAAACCGTGCATGTTTATTACCCGCTCGCCATTCATCCTGAATTTAAAGAACATAGTTTCGACTGGCGATTACATAATTTGCTGGATAATAAACGCGCCTTAAGCCGTGATATGTTGCTTCCACCAATTGCACAAGAACAGGATATTCAGCAGTTGTATGAGGATATTGTGCATGTGTCGGAGCAGGAGGAGCGTGAATTGATGGAAAGACCGCAGGCTGTTTAAATCCTGATTGTATTGGCTTTAGGACTGTTAATCATCTCAGGATTGGCAGTCCTTTTTATCTGCTTTGAAAAACGGGTTCATCACAGTTTTTCAGTAAATCGACGATATTCTAAGACGGCAACAATCAGTAACCCTGTTGTGCAAATCCAAAACAGGCTGGGAAAAATAGCTAATCCTTGTTTAACGCTTGCCGTCTCTTGCCACCCTGATAGTAATAAACCAATTCGTAAAAATGCCGCACAGGCAAAAATGGATGACCATAAGCCCACGACTAATCCTTCTTTCCCTGTTTTTCCTAAGTTTAATGAAGCGGTTAAGCTGGCTGTAAAAATACTCCCCCAACAACCACCAAGTAAAAATTGGGCAATTAATAGTTGTGGCAATGAGTCAGCAAAAGTCGTTATTGTCGCAATCACTGCGGCTAATGCACTACTGAGGATAAGTACAGGAAACGCGCCTTTACGTTCAATCAGTAAATTCATGGGGAACATGATTAGATTAAAACCTATCCAAAAAATCGGGATGAGGTAAGGCAAATCACTTTTTTCTGCAAATTTTAAAAGTTGTGGAATGCTGTGAAAGCTGGAATAGGCTTGGAAGGCAATACCCGCGCAAAAGCACGCAAGGATAAAGAGGATTGTTGGTGATAGTTCGATGTTGGCGGGGGGGTCGGGTTGAGGGCTGTTGTCCTGTAATTGTTTTTCTACATAAATTAAGCCTGCAACCGTTATGAGTAAGGTGATGCTACTGATAAAAAAAGGAATTTCTGGAGCAACATTGCTTAAGGTTGTGCCTAAATAGGGCGCGATAGAACTGGCAAGGGCAAGCCCAACCGTTTGTAAAGCAACCGCTAAAGGGAGTTGCGGTTTAGCTGTGTGCTTGCCCAATAGGACAAGAGGCGGTACACGCAATGCGGAAGAGGTCACTACCCAAAGGAATATCAAGATCAGTAAAAAACTGGGTTGCTGATAACTGGCGATAAAGGGTAATGCGAGAAAACTTAAACAGGTCAGTACACTAACGCCCAAAATCATGCCACCCAGTTTACCTAATGCACGCTGTACTTTATCCGTTGCAAATCCTAGGCTTATATCCATTAAAATAAAAACGAGTTGGTCAGCAAGCAGTATCCAACGTAACCATTGTATGTCTATCCCTGCTTTTACTAGGAGTTGGGGCAGGTAAATGACATAAATTGTCCACATGCTGGCAAAACAGAATTGTACGATAGCAAGGTAAACAGCAGCGAGATGGGGAACTGTTGGCATGATGAGGCTCAGAAGTTTAGTGTAAGCTACTTACTTGTTATAAAACGATTTTTCCCCGCTTTTTCTAGGGCGTTTAAATAATCCGTCCAAAGTTGGTCTTGATTTTTTCCTAAATGATAAAACCAGTCCCATGAGTAAATGCCTGTATTGTGTCCATCGTCAAAATAGAGGATAACGGCATAAGTGCCAACTGGTTCAATTTTTTCAATATTTACTGCCGCTTTACCTTCTTGTAGAACGGCTTGCGCTTCTGTGTGTCCACGCACTTCAGCCGACGGCGAGAAAACCCTTAAAAATTCACAGGTAAAATCAAAGTGTTCACCTGATTCAAAGGTGATTTCCAAGTATTTCGATTGTTGATGTAACTTAATTTCTGTGGGAATTGGAACGTTTTTACTCATAATTTCATCTCCTTGTTTTAAATTCTGTTCATCCAGCATGATGTGGTTTTAGGGCTTATCCTAGCTTAGGTGATGTGAGGCTGTAAAATCATTATTTATTTAATAAATTGATTTTTATTAAAAAATAATCATAACGCTCAGTTTTTTACCTATTTCTGCCTATGCTATATAAGACAATTCTAGTTAACTGTCAGCCAGTACACATTAATTGAATTTAATGGGTTAATTTTTTAACTATTTTCATGTTAATTAAACATAAAAGAGTTATAAATACAGTGTTTCATTATTGTATTGAATTAAATAGAGAATTAAAGATGGGTTCACTAATTAAGCGGATTTATCTACTGTTGTTGATAGGGGTTATTACGTCCTCCTTGTTGGGTGTTCAAGCTGTGCACGCGACCGAAGAGGATGCAACAGCAGTTAAATATATGTCTTTAGAAGAGCTGATGGATGTGGAAATTGTCAGCATTGCAACAGGCACATCTCAAGCGCAGACAAAAGCCCCCGCAACAACAACCGTTATTACATCAGATGAGATTAAAGCCCTCGGTGCGCAGAGTTTAGATGAGGTATTAGCAACTGTGCCTGGTGTGCAGGTTTCACGGAATTATTTTGCTTATTTTTCTAATTATTCAGTCCGTGGTGTGCGTAGTTCGCCTTATAACCCCCATGTTTTAGTGTTACGAAATGGTATGCCCGTTTCTTCTTTATACAGTGGTGGGCGTTTGTTATTGGAGGGGACGACATCATTACGGGATATTGAGCGGATTGAAATTATTCGCGGGCCGGGGTCTGCGGTATATGGCGCGGATGCTTTTTCAGCAGTGATTAATTTAATCACGAAAACGGCAAAAGATATTGATGGTACAGAGGTCGGGGTTAGAATCGGCAGTTTTGATACACAAGAGACGTGGTTATTGCAGGGAAGTGATTGGAATGGCATTGATACGATGGTTTCTTTGCAATACCAGACTACAGACGGCGATAAAAGTTTAATTAGTGAAGATTTATATACCACTATCGACAGGATGTATGGGACTCAAACGTCTTTAGCCCCTAATAGTGTGAGCCGTAGCGAGCGGGGTTTAGATATGTCTCTGGGTTTATCAACGACTCAGTGGCAGTGGCACGCAGGGGCGAAAATTCGACGTAATTTAGGAAATGGGGTGGGCTTGTTGCAAAGTGTTGACCCTGAAGGACGTTATCAAAGTGACCAAGTTTATACCGATTTTATTTATCATTTGCCTATCGACGCGCAAGATTGGGCGGTGAATGTGCAAGGTAGTTACCATATGCAACGTTGGAACTTAGAAAAAATGTTGCTGGTTGCGCCTGTTGGTGCATTTGGTGAGTATTATGAGGGAACACATGCCAATATTGGCACGAGTGAGATGCAAAGCCGTTTGAATGTAGAGGCTTTTTATAAAGGTTGGGAAAAGCATTTATTGCGGTTTGGATTTGGTTATCTATACGGTAATTTGTATGACATTACTGATATACGTACAGAATACCCATTACCGCCTGCACAAGCTTATTTATTAGATCGTTCTGACAGTGAAGACGGTTTTTTAGAAACAGGTTATCGGCAAAACTGGCACGCATTTTTGCAAGATGTCTATAACTTTGCGCCTGATTGGGAGCTAACAACGGGTTTACGGTATGATTATTATTCAGATTTTGGCTCAACCATTAATCCGCGTATTGCCCTTGTTTGGCAAACTCATCCTGTTTTAACCAGTAAATTGCTTTATGGTCGTGCGTTTCGCGCTCCTTCTTTTTTTGAATTATATGGGCGAAATAATCCTGTTTCGTTTGGCAATCGTAAGTTAAAAGCAGAAACAATTCAGTCGTGGGAGTTAGGGTTTAATTATCATCCTCTAACGACGTTCCAAACTGACCTTAATTTTTTCTACTATCAATTTGAAGATGGTGTCGGTTACGTTCCTGTTATTCCGCCACCTGAAAATTATCCGCAGGCTTTTGCCGCGATTAATGCAACCACACAAACAGGGCACGGGGTTGAGTGGCAAGTTAAATGGCAGGCATTGAATAATTTGCTGTTAAGTGGTTATTACGCTTATCAAGACAGTCAACAGTCTGATGCAACCTCTGATGAGGGGAATGTCCCACATCCTAACCATGCTATTTATGCCCGTGCAACATGGCTATTCGCGCCACGTTGGCAACTCACTACACAAGTGCAATGGGTTGGCGCACGCCAACGGGTAAAAGCAGATACTCGTTCAGCCTTAGATGATTATGTCCTCACGCATTTAACCTTAAACTATCAGCCTAGCAATGCAGCATGGGGATTAACCGCAGGTATTCATAATGTTTTCGATGAATATGCGACTGAACCGAGTTTAGGGGTCAATGCAGATGGAATTTTGCCACTTTATAATGATTTACCTTTAGAAGGGCGCAATTATTTTTTAGAAGTGCGTTACAAATTTTAGTCGTGTTTATGTGGTCTTATCCATTGCGATTTTTTCTTTAACCAACGCACTTTTTTTGCATAAAAAATCCTTATAATAAGGCATTTGTGTTTAATCCCTCTGCCCCCATTAAACATAGAAATGGACTTGCCTTTTATTCTCCCTATTTTCTTCGACATCCATCATGCGCGCAAAGGTTGCCCACACTGTCTGTTATTTTCCTATATCCCATTTAATTATCACTGAACACGCCTTCTCTCATTGGTTGGAGAATGTTTCATGTCATTAAGTCACGCTAACTACCGTATTCATTTATTGTTTTTATGGTGTTTGTTAATCATAACAACCAATGTTCATGCGTATCCTACCCTAGATAAAAATATTACCCGTCAATTACAACAAATTGTAAAAGAAGAAATTAAACAGCAAAACATTCCAGGGGCTGTTGTCGCCATCTCTACCCCAAAAGGTGACTGGATAGAAGCAGTCGGTTTTGCAGATAAAGAACGTCGTCTTGCAATGCAAGCAACTGACCATTTCCGTGTTGCCAGTGTGACAAAAACCTTTGTTGCGGTTGTTGTTTTAAAGTTTGTAGAACAAGGACTTTTACAGCTCGATGAGCCTATTCAACGTTGGCTACCGCCACGAGTAAGTCGACGTTTATTGCATAGTGAAGAAATAACGCTCCGCCAATTGTTAAACCATACAAGTGGTATTCCTGACTATTTAGAAAGTGAAAAACTCGTCGGCATTATGCAAGACGACCCCTATCGGCAGTGGAGTATCGAGGAAATCTTAGAATATGTTTATCAGCTCCCACCTTATACCGATAGAATTGGTGTTGTTTCATATTATTCAAATACTAACTATTTATTAATAGAGCTGATTTTAAAGCAAATTACTGATGAATCCTTAGCCAGCCTGATTCGTCGTTTTATCTCCACCCCGCTAAATTTACAAAATACTTTTTTTGAAGGGCAGGAAGCCGTTGAATTTGTACAAGGTTATGAAGATTGGGATGGAGATGGACATCTGGATAATGTGACAACACCGCCTGTCGATGGTGGCTATGGATTTGCTGACGGTGGACTTGTGTCTTCAGCAGAAGACCTTACAACGTTTATTCAGGCTTTATTAGCAAAGAAAAGGTTATTATCGGTTGATATGCTTCGTGAAATGACCAGTTTGGTTGAAGACAGCGAAGTCGATGAAGAATATGGTTTAGGACTAGAATCCTTCTTTGTTGATGGCTATCACGTCTTAGGACATAGCGGACGTAACACCGGTTTTTTAACAGAAATGCGCTACATTCCTGAAGCTGATATTACGATTGTTGTCTTAATCAATGCAGGCGGTGAAGCAGACCCCTATCAAATTTTCGAGCGTTTATTCTCGACATTAGTCAAAGCAAAGATTGGATAATCTTAAAAGACCCGCTAACGGTTGAGAAAAACGAGCGGGTTTCTCTGAATACCATCAATACTTTCAAGACAATTTCATCTCTTCAATAAAAGCGCGACATGTCAAGATAGCTTTCTGTCAAATCATAGGAATTGCTTTATAATTTGGCAAAATTTCATTATTTGCAGAGCTATCTCATCATGTCAGCAACTTCTCAATCTGCGTTTATCAAACGTCGTCATTTTCTCAAGCAAACCCTCGCGGTTAGTCTTAGCAGTGCGGTAAATTTTCCAATACGCGCATATGCCCGCGCTCCGCTCACTGTGGGCGTTTATGAAGGTGCATTTCGGCAAGTTTTTGAAAAAGCAATTTATCCCGAATTCACCCAAGCAACTGGTATTGTTATTAACTCCATTGGAATACCTAGTAGCGATGCATGGATTGGACAATTAGAAGTTGCCTTGCGCAATCGTTTTATTCCTGCGGATGTTTCCTTAGTGTCTCAATTGGGCATGACAAGTGGCGAAATGTTAAAGGTTTGGGCAACGCTGGATGTCAATAAACTGAGCAATATTACTCATATCGCGCCTTACCTCTATCAAAATTTGAATGCAAAACAAGTGTATGGTATTGGTGCAATGTCGCGGGCTTTAGCCTTAGTCAGCGATGCAACACTGTACCCTACAGCACCCAACCGTTGGGCAAACTTATGGGCAAAAGATAAAAATAATAAATTAGGCTTAATGTCTTTAGTCAACAACGGATTTTTATTAGAAATTACAGCGTTAACCTTCTTTAATGGGCTGGATATTTTAAATACAGATGAAGGCGTGCAAAAGGTATTTAATCAACTCCGTGAATTAAAAGAACAAGTTACATTATGGTATCGAGATGCGATTCAATTTCCAGTGGCTTTAAAAGAAAAAGAAATTACGTTAGGACAGTGCTATCAAGATACTGCATTACTGGCAAAAGAGGCAGGGATTAAACTTAACAGCGAATTTCCACAAGAAGGCACAATTGTTGATACAGAATACTGGGCAATTACCGCAGGCTCTCCCCAACAAACAGAAGCAGAAATATTTATCGATTATCTCTGTCAACCTGCCATACAAGCCAAATTAACCCAACATTTACACATCATTCCCCTTGTGGAACAACGCTTGTTAGGAATACCTGTGGACTCATCAGTGATACCGCCCCGTTTTGGAATGCCAAACTACAAACTACAAACAGAAAAACGTGATTGGCTGGCACAACAATGGAGTGAATTAATCAGTTAATCACTCAAAGGATGGACACATCACATGCTACAACTCATTATTATTCTAAAAGCAATCGTAGAAATTGCACTCTTTGCCCTCATTGGACAAGGCATTCTCTATGTTTTGGCAGGTCAAGCCCGTCAACACAATCCCTTTTATGTGTTGTTACAAATCATCACCTCACCCGCAACGAAACTAATACGCTTACTCATGCCCCGCGTTATCATTGACCGTCATATCAGTGTATTAACGTTTTTTCTACTGTTGTGGGTCGAAATACTGTTGATTTATTTGAAAGTTCAAATCGTGAGAGATTTATAAATAATGAAGGTCACTTTATGAAACACCTGAGCATAGGCAAAAAATTCCTGATTCTCGCCATTTTCTCCATTGCCACAATCATCGGCGTTGGACTCTACAGCTTATACAACACCGCTACAACCTTTGCATGGGTAGACGACGTTTATAACACCGCACAAGATGTACAAGATATTGCCCTAGATATTGGTGAACCCTTGAATAAAGTTCATCAACTCTCACTTCTTATCGTCACAATTCCCCAACAAAAAGAGCAGTTTAACTTAAATATTGAACAACAAGCGATTATAAAAAATCTTGATGAGATAATTGCTAAATGGCAAGCCCGCGATGATATTGTGAAATATCAAACCAGTTTTAACCAATTCCAACAAGCATGGACACAATACAAAACCCTGTCATCCTACACCATTCAAACCCTACTTGAAGGCTATCGTGAAGCTGCATTTATCAACGCAAGCGGTGCAGAACAACAACAATTTGATGTCCTACTTTTCGCCTTTCATCAATGGATGACGGAACACATCAAAAATGCAAAACAAATCCAAGTAGATGCAACAAAGACTTATCAATTAACACTCATTGTTATAATCATCAGCTTTAGTCTTTTTATCCTGCTTGTATCCTTCTTCAACTTCTACACAGCACAACTCATTGTTAAACCCATTAACAAAGCCGTTGCCATTGCAAACGCCATTGCCAACGGCAATTTGCAAAACCAGATAACGGATATAACACGCGATGAAAGCGGGCAACTACTCCAATCTTTAGCACAAATGCAAAACCAACTGAGGGAACAAATTGCCGAAGAAAAACGCATTGCAGACGAAGCCATGCGCATCAACCAAGCCCTAGACAGTGTTACAACACAAGTACTCATCACCGATAATAACTACAAAATTATCTACATGAATAAGGCGTTAAAAAACTTCTTCCAACAAGAAGCAGACAATTTCCGCCGAGAACTTCCCCAATTTGACCCAGCCCAACTGCTCAACAACTCCATTGATGTCCTTCACAAAGATGCAAGTGCACATCGAGAACTCCTCGCACGCCTACAAACAACAGAAAAATCTAAGCTAGACCTCGAAGGACTCACCATTGAATACATGCTAACCCCCGTGATTAACGAACAAGGTGAACGCATAGGCTTTGTAAAAGAATTCAACAACCGCACCCAAGAAGTTGCGACAGAACAAGAAATTAAACAAGTCATCCATGCCGCTTCTCAAGGCGATTTTAAACAACGCATACAACTCACACAAAAAGTCGGATTCTTTAAAGCAGTTAGTGAAAATATAAACCATATCATGGATTTAAATCAGCAAGTGCTACAAGACACCATGCGTATGTTTGCGGCACTGGCAAAAGGAGATTTAACCCAAGCCATTACACATAATTACATTGGAGATTTCGCACAACTAAAAACTGATGCAAATACAACGGTGATGAAACTCACCAGTGTCATGGAACTTATCCAAGCCTCTGCACAAACCATTGATGAAACAGCCGAAACCCTGCTACAAAACAATTTAAGCCTCAACCAACGCACCGAATCACAAGCCGCCGCGCTAGAAGAAACAGCCGCGAGCATTGAAGAAATGACTAGTACCATTCAACAAAATGCGAATAATGCAAAACAAGCGAATGACTTAGCTATCAATGCCCGTAAAGATGCCCAAGCAGGTGGAGAAATAGTCGCGGCAACCATTCAAGCGATGACTAACATTAACCAAAGTAGCAAGCGCGTTGCCGATATTATTGGTGTTATCAACGATATTGCTTTTCAAACCAACTTATTAGCCCTGAATGCTGCGGTAGAAGCTGCACGAGCAGGAGAACAAGGACGCGGTTTTGCGGTTGTTGCAGGAGAAGTGCGTAATTTAGCCCAACGTAGCGCGGAAGCAGCAAAAGAAATTCGCCTATTAATTCAAGATAGTGTCAATAAAATTAACGAAGGTTCTATCCTTGTCAACCAATCAGGCGAAGCATTACAACGAATTTTCACTGCCGTTAAAAAAGTCAGCGATATTATTGCCGATATCACCGACGCAAGTCAGGAACAAACACTAGGTATTCATCAAGTTAATAAAGCAATTAGCCAAATGGATGAGATGACCCAACAAAATAACACGATGGTAACTCAAGCGATGGAAGCCAACGAAACCATGCGCGAACAAGCCAGTCAACTCACTCAACAAGTTGCTTTTTTTCAATTGAAGAACACTACAAAAGTTGTTCCCAACCTAACCAGTAATACACAAAAAACGGTTAAACAGTTGCCACAATCTCCTTCAAAAGTAACCTTGCCTGTGTTTAAGCATGAAAACTATAAACATTTAGAAAAAATGCAAGAACGGCAAAAATCAAAGACAACACAACGACAGACACAAGTCACGTTAAAAACCCATGATGATGATTGGGAAGATTTTTAGATGGAGATTGGATAGCCTAAGCCTAACCTGAGTTCTGCAAGTTTCTTTAAAAAGACAAGTATTTGTCTGAATCAGAATTTTCAGAATTAACAGAATTTTCAGAATTAAAAAGACAAGAAAATTAAAAGAATAAAAATTATGTTTTTAATTGTTTTTAATTGTTTTTAATTGTTTTTAATTCTGCTAATTCTGAAAATTCTGTGAATTCTGATTCAGACAAAAAAAGACCTGCTAAGTTTTCAAAACCTAGCAGGTCTCTGTTTTGTTTTATAAAACTTGCCGAAATCAGATTAAATAAGTCAACTAAGCGTCTTCTTCAACGGTTTGTTGCTTTTTCTTTGCAGATTCTGCTTTGCGTTTAGCGGCTGCGGCAGCTTTGGCGGCGACCTCTCTGTCTATCCGATCTTTACGTAAATCAATCAGACGACGATGTTCTTGAGCTTTGTGTTTTTGTTGTTGACGCGCTAATAGTTCGCCTTTCGCATAGTTGAAGTAATGCACAAGGGGGATGTGTGAGGGGCAAACATAAGAGCAACTACCACAAGTTATGCAGTCGACTAATCCTAATTCTTCTACTTTGTCAAAATTACCCACTTTGGCAAATGCTGCCATTTGTAACGGCAACAGTCCACATGGACAAGCAGTGACGCAACTGCCACAGCGGATGCAAGGCATACTTTGCTCTTGTGGGATTTCAGCCTCTGTCAGGGCAACAATACCATTTGTGCCTTTAACAATCGGGGTTAAGGTCGTGGGCAGAATTTGTCCCATCATTGGCCCTCCCACTAATAAGCGGGCAGGGGTTCGTTTGAGTCCACCGCAGAAGGCAAGGACATCGGAGACAAGTGCGCCGATGGGAACTTCTATATTCGTAGGAGCTTCAATTGCGCCCCCACCGACGGTAATCACTCGAGAAATGAGTGGCTCTCCAAACCTTAACGCACGGTGAACCGCGTAAACTGTGCCTACGTTGTGAACCAATAAGCCTATGTCTGAGCTACGACCATCTGCGGGGACTTCTAAGCCTGTGACCGTTTTAATCAGGTGTTGCGCTGAACCCATGGGATAGAGGGAAGGAACGGCAACAACTTTTACATTAGCAATGTGTTTACATGCGGTTCTAAGGGCTTCAATAGCGGTGGGTTTATTGTCTTCCACAGCGATATAGGCGTGTTCAATTTGGGCCGCATGTAGCACGATGCGCGTGCCGTCGACGATTTGTTCGGCACGTTCTTGCATTAAGCGGTCATCACAAGTGAGATAAGGTTCACATTCACTGCCATTGACGATAAAAGTATGAACTTTGCTTTTTAGGCTTTGTTTGAGTTTAACGGCTGATGGAAATGTCGCCCCGCCCATGCCAACGATACCCGCAGAGCCAACACGAGCGGCAACTTCATCAGGTGGCATTCTTAAAGGGTCTTGGCTCGGGTGTATATCGCTTAACCATTCTTCTTGCCCGTCGGATTCAATGATGATGGTGCGAACGGGTAATCCTGATGGATGAGGGGCAGTAAAATCGGTAATGTCTTTGATAAAGCCTGAAGTTGGAGCGTGTACGGGCGCAGAAATCATGCCTTGACTGTTTGCCAGTAGTTGCCCTTTTAAGACACGTTCACCAATAGCAACTTTAGGTTCTGCGGGTGCACCAACATGTTGTTGTAGCGGAACATACAGGTATTGTGGCATGGGCATTTTTAAAATGGGCTTGTTGGTCGTTGTGTGTTTGTGCCCTTCGGGATGGATTCCCCCACTAAAACGAAATAACTTCATGTTATAACCCCTGTATGTATGACAAAAATTGGTGTTCGCTAGTGTGGTGGTTGGTAATTCCACACGATAGCACCATGACAAGACCTATTAGATATCTTTAATGCAGTGCATCAATAGTACCAATAGGACAGAAACAGGGGTTTGTGAGAGGAATCAAATTGCTAATTTTTGCGTGCTTGGTGTGAATACAAACAATTTGTATGAAACAATACTTTTTTGTTGAGAATGCAACAGATTTTTATAAATTAAATTATTAACTTAGGTTAAATTCTTTATGAAGAAAAATTAATCCAATCACGCGCTGGAAGATACTTTTCATAAAGTTCTGCTTCTGGGGAGTTCGGTGCTGGTTGCCAATTGTATTGCCATTTAACCAGTGGTGGGAGAGACATTAGGATCGATTCAGTGCGTCCGCCTGTTTGTAGCCCAAATAAAGTGCCACGATCATAAACGAGATTGAATTCTACATAGCGACCGCGTCGATAGAGTTGAAAATCGCGTTGTTGTTGTGTGTAAGGGGTTTCTCGTCTGGCTTTAACAATAGGGAGATAAGCGGGTAAGTAGTGATTGCCTACACTTTGCATAAAGGCGAAGCAATCCGTAAAACACCATTCATTGAGGTCATCAAAGAATAATCCGCCCACGCCCCGCGCTTCGTTGCGATGTTTGATAAAAAAATAGTCGTCACACCATTTTTTAAACCGTGGATAGACGTTTGCACCAAATGGGTCACAAGCCGCTTTTGCAGTTTGATGCCAATGAATCACATCGCTTAAAACGGGATAGTAAGGCGTTAAATCAAAACCACCACCAAACCACCAAATCGGAGCTTGTCCTGTTTTTTCTGCGATAAAAAAGCGGACATTAGCATGTGAAGTGGGAATATGGGGATTATGAGGGTGAACGACTAATGACACGCCCATCGCTTGAAAATGACAGCCCGCTAATTCGGGTCGGTGTGCCGTCGCTGATGCAGGTAATTTAGCCCCATAAACATGAGAGAAGTTAATCCCCGCTTGTTCAAGAATCCCCCCATCGCTTAATACCCGTGAACGTCCGCCACCGCCTTCAGGACGTTGCCACGTCTCTTCTAAAAAAGTTTTTTTCCCATCTATCGCACTTAATGTGGAACTAATTTTATCTTGTAAATCTAGTAAATAAGCCTTGATTTGTTCTGAGTTGACTGTTGCATTCATGATATTGGCTAACTGGGTTAATAACGAATAATTTGCAATGTACTTGCGTCGCGGATTTCGCTAGGGCGTGCTTGTCCCCCTGTTGCACCACTGAGTAAGTAATCTATCTCTGTGTGCAATAACATTCTGGTGCGTAAAGCCGTGCGTGCTGCGGGGTGTTGGCTACGATTAGCACTGGTAGAAACTAATGCCCCGCCCCACACTTGGCAGAGTGTGCGTGCGAGTGGATGCCGTGTGACTCGGACGGCTAATTTATCGGATAGTCCGCGTAACTGTAGGGGAACATCAGGCTGTACGGGTAATAGCCATGTTATTGCTGTATTTGTTTGCCATGCAGAAAAAACCGTTTTTTCTATCTCAGGAGAGAGCGGAAGAAGATAAGGTTGCAATTGAGAAAAATCTGATGCAATCAGAATCAATCCTTTACGCCAATCACGTTGTTTCAGTTGTAACAGTCGTTCAACCGCTCCAGAATTTAAAGGGTCACAACCTAAACCATAAACGGCTTCAGTGGGATACGCAATAATACCGCCGCGTTCAAGACAGCGGACAGCTTGGGTTAAATGCCAACGGAATGACACAATATGAAACTCGCTTGTTATGAAAGTGATAAAACGGCTTAATCTTTTTAAGATATAGTAAACGTATCATAAAGTGACTTAAATTTAGGACTGGTAGTCCTGTGAGGACTGCCAGTCATCGGCATCGTTTTATAGTACGTTTACTATAGGTCTAAGCGTGAAACGGGTAATTGCGCAAAATGACTTTTTGCATAAGTTTGCCAAGGTTTACGCCATCGCCACCACTGCCGTGCTTGACGTTGCGTAATGGAAAACACGCGCCCATCACAGGGATAAAGATAAATTTGTTGTAATTGTCCTGTTTTTAAGGCTTTATATAATGGTTCAAACCATATTGTATCGAGTTGATGTAACCATGTTTCCCATGCTGTCCCTTGTGTGGGGCTGACTGTCAGTAGATATTCCCCAGCTTGTGATAACTGTTGCAACCAAGTTTGTGCATTGTTTGGCATCGCTTGATGGGGCACATTGCTTAATTGTGCTAACCCACGCGCGAGCGGGTCATCGCTCCAAACCTGTTGCCAGCGGACGGTTGGCGGTGTTGGTAAATGACCTAACCCCCAAAACCAAAGGCTATTTAAAGGGGGCAATCGTTGTTCACTGCGACGTTGATTGCTCGGATGTGCATGTAACAACATTTGAATTTCATTCATTAATGCACACCAGCGACGTTTATCCGCGCCACGCGGCATAAAGGCTTGAATATCTCGTCCGATAACGTCTAATAACGGCGTGGTTTCTAAGTCTGGCAAATCAGGCAAACGTAAATACCAACGTTCAGGTGTTGCAGCGCAAAAATGTAAGCCATCTGCTTGATAAAATGCGTTTAAACTCTGCAAAATAGCGTCAACATCTGCCCTATCAGGGGGATGCTGTTGGAACACATCGAATAAAATTAATTTATCTCTATCTGCTTGTAAATAAACAGGGTCTATACGCAAATAGCTTTGATTTCCCTCAATCGCTCCAAAATCATGCAAGTAGGTAATGGGCGCAATAGGTAACTGCGTTTGTAACGGTAAATCAAAGAGTCGCCAAAGAGTTGGCGTGCTACCCGTACTATAATCTAATAATTGTATGTGGGATTTTGGCAACCATGTTGCTAGGGTATGTAAAGGCAATGGCGTGCTACTGCGTACTGCATACGCAAATAAATCAGCGATAACGAGATGTAGTGTCGTCGTGTCAGAAGACATAAGCGTGTTGCACTCTGTCAAAAGTAGGTGAGAATGATGGGTTATAAACAGCTAAAAATGATTTTTTATCCTATTTAACTGACAGGTTGTTACTTTTCTAACACAATATTTTTTGTTGACATAGTTCAGCTTATTCAGATGTATTTAGTTAAGACATCAACCGTAAACAACGCGCAATACCATTAGCGCAAAGTGCTCCGTCACTCACGCCTAATTTATTTGTGTTCCGCGAAAGTCGTTACAAACGACTGTCAACTGACTAATTGTCGCCTTATCAACAGTTAGTATTTATCTATATAAAATAATAATTTTGTATCATATAGATACAAGTATAAGCATAATAAAAACACCACCAACAAGACAAACTATTCACCCACGAGGATGACAGTATGGGTGCAATTTCTTTTTATGCAACTATGAATATACACGCACAATTATCGCATTTATCTTGGGGGTTTTTATGTTTTGTTGACTTTAATGGTCATTTAAAACAAGTATCTCCCTGCTGTACCCAACAATTGCGGCAATTTGTGCCATTGCAACACAAAAAATCATTACTCAATGTTTCTTGTTGGACATTTATTCACAAAGCAGATCAAGCCAATGTCCGCCTAGCCTTACAACAACTAAAAAACAATCAAGCAGTCAATTTTGAAACACGCTGTTTAGATATAACGGGACATTGGCGGTGGTTATTATGGCAAGCACAGCCAAATCTTAAAGAGCTTGGTTTTTTTGCACAACTAACTGATATTACAGAATATAAAAACAAGATTGTTCAACAATCTATAACGGTATTGACTGATTCACCTCGACAACTTCACTTAGATAATGCGGATATTCCGCCTGATTTTCCCAATATTGCCAGTATTTTCGACAGTGTTTCCACCATTATCTGTTACAAAGATGTTAATAATAAAATTATCTGTACTAACAATGCACTGGCTAATTTACTGCAATTGCCTCTCCATGCGATACAAGGGCGTTATTATGACAGCCTTGTACCAGAGCAGGAGGCAAAGCGAGCATATGCCGATGATTTAGAAGTTATTAGGACACAACGAGCAAAATTAGGGGTCATTGAATCCTTTACCATCAAAGGGCAACTATGCTGGTTACATACCGATAAAATTCCTTATTTTGACCAACACCATCAAGTCATTGGTATTTTAATTGTTGCGACGGATATTACAGAATATCAACAAATTAACCTCGCCATTTTAAGCGCGAGTGAGAAAAAATATCGTATTTTATTTGAACAATCGTTATTTGGTATTTTTCACAGCACACCCGATGGAAAATTGCTGGATGCAAATCCCGCGCTTGCGCAAATTTTCGGCTATGACTCCACGCATAGCATGAAAGCCAATATCCATCATATTGGTAAACAACTGGCAATTTATCCTGCACAACAACAACAGATTACTGATTTTTTAGAAGAAGCCTCTAGTAATACCGCACAACGTTTGCATTGCTTAGAAATTCATTTATTGCGCCGTGACCGTACCGAATTAACCGTTAATTTATATTTAGGTGTCGTGCGTGACCAGCACGGAACAGCGCGTTATTTAGAAGGCTTTATTGAAGATATTTCTAAGCGAAAACAAGTTGCTATCCAATTAGCAGACAGTGAAAACCGCTACCAATTATTAGCGGAACATGCAACGGATTTAATCTCTAAGCATTCTCCTGCTGGCGTATTTTTATATGTTTCCCCCGCGTGCGTTCCACTTTTAGGCTATAGCGAAACAGAACTATTGGGACAGAATGCGTATGACTACATCCATCCCGATGATAAAAAACAAGTTCAGCAAAGCCACGCCCGTTTATTTCGTCGCGCTAATCAATCCCTAGAAAATAATCAACAAACCGTTACTTTTCGTGTTCGGCAAAAATCGGGGGCGTATATTTGGTTTGAAAGTAATAACCGCTTACTCCGTTTTCCAACAGGATTAGTCAAGGAAGTCGTTTCTGTTTCACGAGATATTACGGCGCGTAAATTGGCAGAACAAGAAGCATTACGTTCTTATCACATGCTTTTGCAAGTATTAAATGGATTGATGGCATTAGTGTATGTTGCTGATTTAGAAAATTACAAAATTCTATATATTAATCAATTTGGTCAAGAAGTTTTTGGCGATGTTGCAGGCAAAATTTGCTGGCAAGTGCTTTGCCAACAACGCCCAGAAAAAGCCCCTTGTTATCTTTGTCGTCAATCTATACGCCATAATGACCCTATTATGGAAGATATGTATTTTTGGGAACATTACGACACAACCCATAAACAATGGTATTCCGTGAATAATCGCAGTATCGAATGGGTCGACGGTCGTACCGTTCGCCTCGTTATCGCCTATAACATTACTGCACAAAAACAAACAGAAACTGCTTTGCGTATCAGTCAAGAACGCTATAGCCTTGCTGTTAATGCGGGAAAAACAGGGGTTTGGGATTGGAATATTGATAATAACAACTTGTATTTGGACGATAATCTAAAAGCCTTGTTAGGTTTTGCCCCTGAAGAATTACCTAGCCGTATCGATACGTGGACAGCCTTAGACCATCCCGACGATGTGCAAGGCGTGATTAATATTTCTAAGGAATATTTGCAAGGCTTACGCGAACATTACGAATTTGAACATCGAATGCGCCATAAAAATGGAACATATCGCTGGATGTTGACACGGGGAACAATCGTCGAACAAGGTCAACATAAGCGCATGATAGGCACAAGTACGGATATTACTGAGCGCAAGCTAGCGGAAGAAAGGGCGCAAGAACAAACACGCTTATTAAATGGGTTGGCGATGGTCAGCCATTTTTTATTAACGATTCCTGATTTTTATGAAGGGGTTAAAACCGCATTAGATATTTTAGGGCAGGTCATGAATGTTGACCGTGCTTATGTCTTTGAAAACTTTACCAATGAAGATGCTAGCGAAATTTTAACCCGTCAACGTTTTGTTTGGTTACATGATGATTTCAAAAGAGCTTGTTATGTACCGCAACGGCGTTGCTTTTCTTATACACAAGATTTAATGGGGTGGTATGAACTGCTGTTAAAAAGTCAGCCGATTAAAAGTAGCGTGCGTGCTTTATCTCCTTTTTTACAAACACTTTTTAATGTCAGTCAGATTCAAACCATATTTATTGTGCCTTTACATTTTGAAGGGCGTTTATGGGGATTTATTGGCGTTGACAGTCGAGAGCCACATCGTGAATGGTCTGATTATGAAAACTTTTTCTTACAAGCAGTCGGAAATAGCATTCGCAGCACGATTGCCCGTTATCAAATTAAACAATCGTTACAAATCAGCGAGAAAAAATTCCGTTCTTTATTTGAATATAATCAAGATTCAATTTTTATCATTGATAAACAAGGGTTAACCCATTTTGTCAATCCCGCCGCAGAACGTTTATATAAAGTTCCTGAAGGGCACTTATTAGGCAAACAATTAGGACTCCCGACTGCCCCCGATTTAAGTCTGGATTTGGTTTTGCTCGATTATGAAGAGAATTATCATATTGTTGAGTTAATTAGCGTTTCAATTGAGTGGGAAGGTGAGCAAGGCGTGATGTTGACCTTGCGCGATTTGACAGAGCGCAAACTGGCAGAACGTCGAATTTTAGAAGGAGAAACCAGACTAACTACCGTTATTAATCATTTACCCGTTATTTTGTTCGCAACGGATATGCATGGACGCTATACCCTTCTACGCGGGAAAGGCTTAAAAACCTTAGGGTTAAAAGATGATGCATTACTGGGTGTTTCTTGTTTTGATAACCTCAAACATTTACCGAATCTTATTCAAGACGTGCGTCAAGCCTTAAGCGGTCATGAAGTGTGTGGCGAAATTCAATTGCGCGGGCGCGTTTTTGAAGTCCGTTACAGTCCACAATTTGATAGTGTTGGCAGACAACAAGGTATTTTAGGCGTTGCAACCGATATTACTAGCTTGAAACAAGTTGAAAAAGCGTTACGAGAAGCGAAAGAAAATGCTGAATCAGCAAATCGGTCAAAAAGTGATTTTCTCGCAACCATGAGTCATGAAATTCGTACCCCCATGAATGGGGTTATCGGTATGACGCAATTATTATTAAATACGAAACTGACTTCACAACAACGTCATTATATTGAAATTATTAGGAGTTCTGGAGATAGTTTACTGACCGTTATTAACGATATTTTAGATTTTTCTAAAATTGAAGCGGGTAAACTGGTATTAGATGTGATTGATGGGGATATTCGGCAACTGGTCGATGACATGATGAAGTTATTTGCTGCCCCTGCACAACATAAAGGAATAGAACTACTCTATGAATTACCTGCTGAATTTCCTAATTATCTTCGCTGTGACCCGCTACGCTTGCGTCAAATTCTTAATAATCTGGTTGGTAATGCCATTAAATTTACAGAAGAAGGCTATGTCCTGCTGAAAATTCAATGTGATGAATTAACGTGTGAACAAGTTCAATTACAAGTTGATGTTATCGATACAGGGATTGGTATCAGTCCATTAGTGCGCGATAACTTGTTTAAGCCCTTTACACAAGCAGACTCGTCAACCAGTCGCCGTTATGGCGGAACGGGTTTAGGTTTAGTCATTACTCGTCGTTTAGTAGAAATGATGCAGGGGATGATGGGGATTTGTGATACACAAACCACTCGCGGCAGTCATTTTTGGGTCAACCTGCCTTTAGAAAAAGCAGAGACAGTGCCCCCCGTTTTATTTGAAAACATGGCGGTTTTAAACGGCTTACGAGTGTTGATTGTAGAGGATAATCTTGTTCATCAACAAATATTACAAACAGAATTAAATCATTGGCAAGTACAATCTTATTGTGTCGAAAACGCGGTGCTTGCATTAGAATCTTTAATTCAATACAACGAGTTGCATAAGCCATATCATCTGATTTTATTGGATGAAACCTTAATGCAAAGCGGGGAAAGTTTGACGTTTATCAAATCTGTAAAAAATGATTACCGTTTCAAACAAATCCCGATTATTTTAATGACCACCGTACAATATGAGCTACAATCCAGCCTCCCTGAACATCTTGCAACACCACTGACAAAGCCAATTCGTCAACAAGATTTATTAAATGCGTTACTCAGTATTGCCACGCCTCACTACTCCCCCATTCACACGTTATCCCCGTTACAAACACAACCCTTGCCACAACATACTTGTCGTTTATTATTGGCAGAAGATAATATTATTAATCAAGAAGTAGCTAAAGATATGCTACAACAATTAGGCTGTTATGTAACGATTGCACACAATGGACGTGAAGCCCTACAACGTTTAGAACAAGAAAGTTTCGACCTGATTCTGATGGATTGCTATATGCCCTATATGGATGGTTTTGAAGCCAGTTTACGCATTCGTGAACGTGAACGTTGTTTGAGCCTGCCACCTGTTCCCATCATTGCGTTAACGGCAAATGCCATGCAAGGCGACCGTGAACGTTGTCTCAGTGCGGGTATGAATGATTATCTGAGTAAGCCCGTCATTTTTGAACAATTACAAGACATGCTTAAAGTATGGTTAAAAACCCATACAACCATGGAGAGTATGTCGCTCCCTCCTTTCATCGAGAAAATACCGATAATGTCTCCACATGCTCATCTTCAACAACAGACAAAGTCAGAAACACACCTCCAACCCATCGATAATACTTTAATTAGCTACATGCGTGAGCATTCACAACGGAATATCAACTGGTTATTAGATTTATTTATGAATGAACTACCGCGATATCTCAACGAGTTAGAACAAGCAGTTATCATTGGCGATTGCGACAATATTTTTTTAATTGCGCACAAACTCAAAGGGGCGAGTGCCAATATGGGCGCGTATCCCTTAGTCAATTTATGCAAACTGATGGAAGGCTATGGAAAAAGTCGCAATCCTGAACGAGCAGGGGAATGTTTACAAGCCATGCATTATGAAAGTCAGCGCGTCATTCAAGCATTAGAGCAAGAAAAATCACAATATATCTAGTGTAAAGATAGGATAAAGCGAATGAATCAGTAAATTTATAAATCCTTTCGCTGGTTTATCAACAAGACCATTGATAAATACGTAAACGGTGCAATTTATGAGCGTAAGTACACTGATTCTTGACCAGTCTATAGTGACAATCCTTTGAAGATAATAGCCTTTAATCATGCGAGTGAAATAATGATGTTAAAAAAGCAAATTGTCTTATTATCTGCTTTCTGTTTAACGGGTTTTTTAGCGGTCAATACCTATGCCATAGATGACCAAACACGCCAAACGATTACCCAAAATCTGTTAATTCAAAATCCCAGCCCTTTACTACAAAATCCCACGATTCACGCCTTAGCATTCAATGCGATTGCACAAGCCATTGAAGAATTAAGCAACTTACCATTTCCTGATGAAAATCAACGTTTACAAGCGATTAATCAGTTGCAACAAGGTGATAGTAGTGCCGCAATTGCCATTTATCAGCGGTTATTTGACCAACGTCAGACTGAAGGGGGGAAAAGCCAAGATGAAGCGGCGATGATGGCGAAGCATTTGGCAAGTTTTCAATTACTTACTGACCTTAATCAAGGCTTGGCAACGTATGAACAAGCGGCAAAATTAAGCAATAATGCCCGTTGGTGGAATGAGTTAGGCAGTTTATACATGGCAAATGCACAGCTAGATAAAGCAGAACAAGCATTTAATCAAGTGTTAGCCCTACCTAATGGTAGCGTGGACAACAATGCTTTAGCGGTCGCAACTGGCAGTTTAGGACATTTATATTGGCAACAAGGGGATTTTAAACGCGCTGAACCCCAGTTTTTACGCAGTTTAGAAATCAATGAAACCCTTAATCGTCAAGCGGGTATTTTGTTGCAATATAAAAATCTCAGCACCTTGTATGCAAAAACCAAAGAATGGCGCAAAGCAATTCCCTTGTATGAAAAATTAATTGAACATTACAGAAGCACTGACGCACAGCGCGAATTAGCGGAACAATACAGCGATTTAGCCATGGCTTACCTCCATTTAGAGGATTTTTTCACCGCAGAATCACAGTTTTTGAAAAGTATAGAGATTTATCAAACTTTAGCAGACAAAGCCCATACAGCCGCCCAATATCGCCGTATCAGTGGACTCTATGAAATGCAGGGTAAAAAAGCAGAAGCGGACGAAGCCCGTCGTAAAAGCCTCGCCTTAGAAAATCCCTAATTCTACTAAAAAATGATGATAAAGCCCTATGTCAATAATAACTGATTGGTTCAGAGGTTTCGCGCCCGCACGTTTTCAAACCTCACCTGTTATTTTTCGCAGACATCGCATTTACATTGTGCCTAATCATTCAGGACTGATGTTTGCCCTCGTTTTATTGATTATGCTCATTGGCTCAATCAACTACAGTAACAGCATGGGATATTTACTGACCTTTCTCTTGTTCAGTATGGCTTTAATCTCCACCTTTTATACCGTACATAACCTGCTAAAACTCAGTATAGAAGCGGGAAAAGTAGAACCTGTTTTTGTCGGAGAAACAGTACAATTTCATCTCTGGATTGATAATCGTCAAGGAATTGAACGTTATGCCCTTTTCTGGCAACGTACACCGTTACAAGCAGGAGAAAGTGCAGGAGAGCCGATACTGATAGATATTCCTGCGAACCAACGTCAATCTTTAACAATACCCGTCGTAGCACAACGGCGTGGACGTTTATTTTTAGACCGCGTTACCGTCTCAACAACCTTTCCACTGGGTTTATTTCGAGCATGGTCCTATGTTTATTTAGACGTATCTACCCTTGTCTATCCTTTACCCTCAGGGCAACGCCTGCTTCCATTAGGCGGCGCGACTAACCAAAAAGGCGAGGCGGGGCTTGTGGTCGGACATGGTGAAGACTTTATTGGCTACCGCGACTATCGAATTGGTGATTCTCCACGTCATATTGACTGGAAAGCCGTAGCGCGAGAAAAAGGTTGGTTTATCAAGCAATATGGTGGCACAGGATACACCCATCACTGGCTACGCTGGAGCGATGTTGCACAATTAAATAATTTAGAAGCAAAACTATCACAGCTCTGTCTCTGGGTGCTGATTGCAGACAATGAAGGCGCGAATTATGGGCTAGACATGCCAAACATACAAATTCAACCGAATCATGGCGAACAACACCGCGAGCACTGTTTACAAGTATTAGCCTTGTTTGGACTTCCCGAATCATGACGCGCTTTTTATCCCCAACCCCCGTATTTCCTAGCCCCCAAAGTTTAAATTGGTTACTGCTTTCTCTTGTCATGGTCACGCTACCACACATAGAACGCCTACCCCTTTGGACAATGGCATTTTTTGCCGTTTTTCTCGGCTGGCGTTTTTTAGGCACAGCCAAACAATTCCGCCTGCCTAGCCACTGGCTAAAAATCACCTTCGCGCTGTTAGTCATGGTCGGTATTGTTCTCAGCTACCGCACCCTATTCGGACGTGATGCAGGTGTCGCGCTACTGGTTGCACTCTGTAGTTTAAAAATTATTGAAATGCACAATCAGCGCGATGCCTTACTGATTTGCTTTTTAGGCTACTTTCTCATTATTACCAATTTTCTCTACTCGCAAACCATTCCAACCGCGATATACATGTTTATCGTCGTCTTAATCATGACAGCCACCTTAATCGGCTTAAATGACTATCAGGGCGGTTTAAGCCGTTGGAAACGCTTACGACTAGGCGGATTACTACTGTTACAAGCCATCCCCTTAATGCTAGTCCTCTTCATCTTTTTTCCCCGCATGGCGGGCCCTTTATGGGGAATGCCTAAAGATGCCTTTAGTGGTGTAACAGGGCTAACCAACAACATGATACTGGGCAATATCAGTGAGTTAACCGTCTCTGATGAAATTGCATTTCGAGTAAAATTTGAAAATAACAAAATTCCCGAACGCCAAAACCTTTATTGGCGAGGGCCAGTCTTTTCCTATACCGACGGTAAAGAATGGAAAAGTAACGCAGAACGCAACATTATCCCCCGCAATCGGCAAGTCGCACTTATCGACAACCCCTATAAATACAGCGTCACCTTAGAACCCCACAATCAACGCTGGGTTTTCGCCCTAGATATGCCTGCGGATGTGCCAGATAACACCATGATTAACCAAAAGTATGAGTTGCTCACGCCCTATCCAATTCGACAACGAATGCGTTACGATGTCACCTCCTATACCCACTATCGCGCAGAATTTGCCGATAAAGAAATGTTACAACTCAACCTTAATTTGCCTGAGAACATGCACCCACGTACTCGAGCATTAGCCAAACAATGGCAACAAGAAAATTCAGACCCATTAGCCATCGTACAACGTGCACTTCGCTATTTTAATCAAGAACCTTTCTACTACACCTTAACCCCATTAACCGTAGAACAAGACCCCATTGATGAATTTCTCTTTGATACACGAGAAGGCTTTTGTGAACACTATGCCGCATCTTTTACCGTACTCATGCGTGCGGCGGGCATTCCTGCGCGTATCGTCACAGGTTATCAAGGCGGAGAATTTAATACTGTGGGTAATTACGTCGTTATACGCCAACGTGATGCCCATGCATGGAGTGAAGTCTGGATTGAAGGCGCGGGTTGGGTACGGGTAGAACCCACAGGCGCGGTCGCCCCTGAGCGCATAGAACGCGGCGCAACCGCCAGTTTTGCCAGCAATTTCGACACTTTTGCAGGATTTGAACTGAACCAAGAATCAGGCTTAGGCGCACTCTGGCAACAGATAAAAGATAATTGGGATGCACTGAATAATGAATGGAACCAATGGGTTTTAGGCTACGACAACACCCAACAAAAAAGTTTTTTTGAAAACTTTGGTATTAAAGACATGTCATGGCAAAACATGATTATTGCACTGGTTATCTTAGCGACATTAATACTTTTAGGTGTTGCATTATGGCTCTTTAAACGAGCAAAACGTTATCAAGACCCTGTTCAACAACTTTACCAACGTTTTTGTCATAAACTCAAACAAGTTGGCGTTATTCAAGAACAGAATGAACCCCCGTTAAAGTTTGCACAACGAGCGATGCAACTACGCCCTGATTTAGCCCCTACAATAGAGAAAATTACAAGTATTTATATTGCCATACGCTATCGTAGCCAAGCCCATCATTTACTAGACCTACGAAAAGCAGTGCAATATTTCCGTCCTTAAAGCTTGTTTTTACCAATAAACTATAGTTGAGTAAAAAAGGGTGCGTTAGCGAAGCCTAACGCACCCTTTTTTATTAGGTTTGCCCATTGAGGGACATGCCCATTACCCTTTATAAACTTTTGATATTGATATTATTTAAACATTTGTACCAAATTCACGTTATGATAGACTTGAATCATCCAATCAATATGAGAAATTAAGTATGACTGGCAAAAATCAAAGCGTAATAGTTTAAAGGTACTGAAATACATATCATAACTCACAATGATGAGGATTATATAAGTTTAACTGATATGGTAAGTAGTTTTGAAGGTGGTTCAGCACTTATTGAGGCATGGCTTCGTAACAAGGACACCGTTGAGTTTTTAGGTGTTTGGGAAAAGCTAAACAATCCTGATTTTAACCTAAGTTCGGCGAGTTTCTTTTAAAAAGACAACAGCTTGTCTGAATCAGGATTTTCAGGATTAAAAGATTGTCTGAATCAGAATTTTCAGAATTAAAAAGACAAGAAAATTAAAAGAATAAAAAATTATGTTTTTAATTCTGCTAATTCTGAAAATTCTGTGAATTCTGATTCAGACAAAAAAAGACCTGTTAGGTTTTCAAAACTTAACAGGTCTGTTGGAACACGCGAAAAGGTTTGAAGGACTGGTAGAGATTACTCTCTTGTTTTTCATCAAGATTCATCAGATAGGATTAAAACCTTGTCTGAATCAGGATTTTCAGGATTAACAGGATTTAAAACCCTTAAACCAAAAAATTAAGGCGAATCACGCTTTTTAATTCTGCTAATTCTGAAAATTCTGTGAATTTTGATTCAGACAAACGCTTGTCTTTTAAAAAGAAATTTCTCTAACTCAGGTTCGACTATTATCCACTTGATAACGGCTAGGACTGAAGAAAACCCCTGTTGCATGAAGAAGTTTACTAAATGGAAAAAGTAAGAGCAGTAATAAAGCACTGCCAAGATGTAGGAGTAATACAGGGTCGGTGGGGATAGCTTGCCACTGAAAAGAGAATAAGCTACGCATAAATATTTTAAATTGCACAATATCTGTATGCAGTATAAAGCGCATTAATAATCCTGAACCCGCAATTAAAAGCAGTAAAAGCAACATTAAGTAATCAGAAGGGCTACTAATATAACGTATGCGTTCAAGGCATAAACGTCGTAGCAGTAAGCCAATCAACCCAAAAATAAAAATAAACCCTGCATAAATACCCAGCGGTTGAATAGTAAAAATAAATGGGGGAATGGGGTCTAAAATATAGCGTAAATGACGTAAAAATATAAAAATCAAAGCAATGTGAAACGACCAGCTAAATAACCAAATCCACGAATTAGCATAGAATAAACTGCGAAAAAAAAGGATTTCTTTTAATTGTCGCCAAATGACACCGATTAGCGTTAAAGGCGCGGGCGTTAGCGGGATTTTTAGCGGGGCGGGCGTGGTGGCGTATTGGTAAATTTTAACCGCTGTACCAATGAAAAAAACGCTTGTCGCAAGGTAAAAGCTGAGTGCATAAAATGCAGTGAGTAGTTCAGTCATGCGGGGGTCGCCTGATTATCGTGTTGATAATGAAACCCCTGCATGATAACGCGCTTACTTTAAAATTGGGATGATTTTATCACCCTATACGCATCCTGTCGGTTTTGGCAATCCTGCGTAACGACATGCTTGTTTTGCGGGACCCAAGGGGAAAAGGTCATATAGGTATTTGCTGTTACCTTTTTCTGCGCCGAGTTTTTTGCCGATGGCTTTGGTTAAAACGCGCACAGCAGGGGCAATTTGATATTCACTGTAATATTCTTTTAAGAAATTAACGACTTCCCAATGGTTGTCGGTCAGTGTTATCCCATCTTGTTTTGCCATTTCGGTCGCAACATCGGTCGACCAGTCGGATAAATTGGTTAAGTAGCCGTCTTCGTCAGTTTCTAATAGTTTGCCGTTGACTTCAATTGTCATAATGTCATCCTCTTGTTATGTGAAAAGTTTTATACCCACGCTTGCACGGCGTGATGTGCCACGACTAAATCAACAAATCCGACATAATCAACTGCCTGTATGCCTGTAATCAGGGGTTTATCGTTCAGTCCGCGTGCATGTAAATCTGGTGTTAATACGTAAATCGGATGGGTTTTTAAGGCTTGGGTTATCAGTGATTCGCATTGTGTGCCTTGCAGTGCTGCGTACACGGCATCTTCATAGAGTAAAATACTGCTGTCAGTTTGGGCAAAGCGTAGGCAACTTTCTAAGCTGGTTTTTTCAAATGGGGATTTGTTGACGGTGTGTAATAACATGGCGTTAATTCCTTAGAAGCTGAAAATGACATCGTGTGCATCCATTAAAGCGGCTATTTCTGCCGTTTCTAGGATGGTGACGGGTACGATTAAATCATCTTCGCTTAAGCCGCGAGCAAGTAGAGAGGCTTTGTCAACATAGAGTTTATTGACATCGTAGTCGTCTAGGGCGCGATAGGCGGGGGAGAAGTTTTTAACGCCGATTTCTTGCGTATTTTGGTTTTTTTTCAGTTGATAAACGCCGTCATCTATAAAGGCAAGGCTCACATCTTGTTCAAAAGCTGCGCCGATTAAAACAACTTCTAAAGATTCTAGGGCGTAGATTGTGCCGTAAGGTGCGCGACGGTTGATGTATAAGAATTTCTTAATCATGCCTGCGTCTTCTGTGTCGGTTGTCATGGTTTTTATTCTCCGCTTAGTCGCCAAATACAATAAATCTGTCAGCTTGAATACTGGCTTCTATCAGTTGCCCAAGTCCTGAAATGCGGAAGCCTTCGGCGATGTTGTTGGCATCTTTGCCATTGCGTTTGGCTTCGGATTCGTCAAGAATGCCACGCCGTTGTGCGGCAGCAACGCAGACGACTAGGTCTATTTGGTGTTGTTTGGCGAGAGCTGACCAGCGGTTGACAATGTGGCGGTCATCTTGGGGGGGGACAGTGAGACGGGTAGCGTTGTTTACGCCGTCGTGGTAGAAAAAGATGCGGAAAATACTGTGTCCTTTGGCAAGCACTGCTTGTGCAAATTGGTAGGCGGAATCAGAGGCTTGATGTTGATAGGGTGATTCATTGACCATGATGGCAAATTTCATGCGTTCTCCTCACATTTTTAAGCGTTGTGATTTAGTGGTGTTATTATCATTATTGAGTGGGATGATAAAACGCTACTATTAAAATATTATTATTTACTAATTTATTGAAAACAAGTTTTGCGGTAAAACTTCCTCAAGAGAAAGGCGTATAACACTTAAAAATTTGGGATTAATGTGTTATACGCCTTTGTTTTTTAATTTATTTTTTGGTTTTTTTAGTTGTTGTGCTTATGATTCCTCTTCGGTGAATTCGTAGGACATTTCGTCGCTGGGTTCTTGGATGTAGTGTCCTTGGGCGAAATCTACTTCGCATTGCCATAAAACTGTGAGGCTGTTGGCATCTTCTACGGCTTCGGCAATGGTAATTTTGTCTTGTTCGTGGGCAAGTTTGACAATGTCTTGTACCGCTTTTTGATTGTCGGTATTGGTGGATAAACCCTTAGCATAGGAGTAGTGGATTTTGACGTAGTCCACAGGGATATGTTTTAAGGTCGTCGCAGAGTTTAAGCCTGTGCCAAAGTGTTCTAATGCAGTGCGACAGCCCATTTTATTGAGGGTGCTAATAAAGGCTTTGGCTAGATTGACTTGAGTAATTGCAATGGTTTCGTTAATTTCGAAAATCAGGCGTTCTCCTGGTAAGGAGGTTGTTTTAAGCAATTTGCGAATGAATAGGGGGATATTTTCATCTTTAATTGCTTGGTCAGATAGTTTGATAAATAAGTAGGTTTGATGCCCTGATTTTTCTTGCTTCATCAAGACTTTGAATGCTTCTTGTAGCACCCATTTGTCTAGTTTTATGCTTAAATTGGCTTGTTCTGCGGCACTGAATAAACTGCCTGAGGGAATGGGTTTACCTTCGGAATCAACCATGCGGAGGAAAATTTCATAAATTTCTTGTGATTCGCCGTGCAGGCTGACGATGGGTTGATAGCGGAGGGAGAGGCGAGATTCTTCAATTGCCGTTTCTATCATTTTGGCAATATCGCTGATTTTTAAGCCACCTTGTTCTGTTGCTTTTAGGACGGCTTTGTAAATGTCAAAGGTGTTACCACCACGTTTACTGGCTTCTAAGCAGGCTGTATGCGCGTCGCTCAGGACGTTTTGTGGGGTTGCCGCAGAGGCAAGAACGAGGGCAATCCCGATACTGCAAGTGGTGATAATGGATTCACCCGTGCCTAAGTCGGTGACAGTTGCTTCAACGGCTTTGCAGATTTTGGTGGCTAATTCACTGGCAAAAGTGACATCTTTATCAAGCATGAGGATGGTAAAGACGTTGTCGCCGAAGCGGGCTAATACGCCTGTTTCCGTAAGGTCGTTAATGACTTTCCCAATGTTTTTAATAACGGAGTCGATGCTACCAACGCTTACGTTGTCTAGGGCAATGTATAGGACGACGCTACGCACGCCGTTTTCCATCGCTTTGGCAAGGGCTTTTTCAAGTAACGCAATAAAGTGAGTCCGATTGTATAAGCCTGTGACGTGGTCACGGATATTTGCTTCTTTTAATTGACGTTGTAGTTTTTCTTTTTCTTCATCTTGGGATTGGTCGCGGACGATGATTTGAATACAGCGTTCGCTGGCATAAATCGCCTGACTGACTTCCATGGCTAATTTAAAGGCTCTTTTATCAGCACGAATGCCTCGCAATTCGATATTTCTATCGCCTTCGGCTTCATGGGTCATAAAATCGCGCATAAAGTCTTTAAATTTTGATTGGTCTTCGAGGCTGACTAAATCCATGACGGGAAGACCTTCTAAAACTTCCATGCTTTTATAGCCAAACATGTCTAAATAGCTGGGATTTGCATGGACGTGCATTCCATCGTGCACGTAAGCAATGGCATCGCGTGAGGTTTCAAGCAGTATTTTATTTTGTCGCTGACTTTCTCGATACAGTTGGTCTAAATGTTTATGTTGACGACGGCTTGCAAGTTCTTGTAGTTCGCGTCCGACAATAATTTGTAAGCAGTTTTCATTATCTCGGGGAATGACGTGGCGTGCACCTGCGCTAAGGAGCGCGCCCATTAATTGTCCTTCTAGTTTTTCCATGAGGACAATCACGGGAATGTCTTGGCGCGACGAGTTGACCATTTCGCATACTTGGGCAACAGTAAACTCTCCGACTTGTGGAACGGAGATTAGTAAATCCCATTCTTGTTCGGCGAGGGCATTTTGTAAGTCTTCATCATCTTCTACATGACGCGGACGAATTGGAAAACGGGCTTTACGTAAACTATTTAAAATCATTTCAGCGTCGTTGGCTGATTCTTCTACAACAATTAACCGGATAATATCAATCGGTATCACTGTTCGTATCTCCCTTATATACTTCCTGTTTATTTTACCTGAGATAAACAGCGTTCTCACGTGACTTGCACGAAAAGTTTTCTGTGAGTGATTATAGCGTTTAATAATTCTTTACAATATATTACTTTAATATAACAATGTTTTTGATGATGTTCTAAAAGTAACTCTGTTAATATCTTCATAAAACATTTGTTTAAACGGTGTTTGCATATTTTAGACCACAGATAATGTCCACTTTAACCGATTTACAATATCACTTGCACCGTGCAATTCCCATTACACAAACAATGGGGATTCAAGTCAGTCGTTTAGATGAGTCAGGTTTAGAGCTGTTTGCGCCACTTGCGTTGCATTTGAATGATAAGCAGACCGCTTTTGGGGGAAGTTTAGCGTCGATTATGACGGTAACAGGTTGGGCATTAACACATGCGTTACTTCAACGGGTTAGCGCGTCAGCGAATATTTTAGTATATAAGACGGAAATCGCTTATTTACAGCCTGTTACGACGGACATTAGGGCATGGTGTCAATTACCTGACAAAGCAGTAGTTGAGCCATTTTTAGCCCAATTTTTTCAACGTGGAAAAGCGCGTTGGACATTACAAGTTCAAGTTTTTAATGGTGAGCAGGTGGCGGTAGAGTTAGTAGGCAATTATCTTGCACTAAAAACGGGCGTATAGATTGGTGTGTTAAATAGGCGGATGCAATTTGTTGCCAGTATTAATCCGTGGTCATTATAAGATGATGTTATTAAACAGGGAAAATGTTTAGTTTTCTCTGTTTTTTTATTGAGATAGCTTGGGTATGGAAATTTATAAAAGATTTAGTATAGAAGCTGCACATCGTTTACCGCATGTGCCAGAAGGGCATAAATGTGCACGTTTGCATGGGCATTCGTTTCAAGTCTCTCTGTATGTGAGTGGGGCTGTTGATGTGCACACAGGGTGGATTATGGATTTTGGTGATATTAAAAGCGCGTTTCAGCCTTTGTATGCGCAGTTAGATCATCATTATTTGAATGAGATAGCAGGGTTAGAGAATCCTACCAGTGAAAACCTTGCTCGCTGGATTTGGCAGCGTTTAAAACCTGTTTTACCCGCATTATCTAAAATTGTGATTGAAGAAACTTGTACAAGTGGTTGTGTTTATACAGGGGAGTAAATCTCACGCATTTTTAGATAAGCCTTATATATTGTCAGTGCGAAAAAGATAAAAAGTAAATAGAATGGCATGATAATAAGCACTGTTTAACAGTCGTTAGGCGAATAAAAATCGTTATTATTGAAGGTAGGAATCCCATTATGAGCATTAAAGATTGGGACGAGGAGAATCGCCCACGGGAAAAACTCTTGCAACGTGGTGCGCAAGCACTCACCGATGCAGAGTTATTAGCAATTTTTCTTCGTACAGGGGTAAAAGGTAAAAGTGCTTTAGATTTAGCACATGATTTATTGAAAGAATTTGGAGATTTACGCAGTTTATTAGGGGCAGAAATTGGGCGTTTTTGCCAAGCAAATGGTTTAGGGACTGTAAAATATATACAGTTGCAGGCTTGCTTAGAGTTGAGTAAACGTTATCTCAGCCAATGCTTACAGCGGGGTGATGTGATGTCTAGTCCTGATGTCACCCGTAATTATTTATTAACCGCATTGGGTGGAAAGCCTTATGAAGTATTTGCTTGTTTATTTCTGGACAATAAAAACCGCGTGATTAAGTTTGAAGAGTTATTTTTTGGAACAGTGGATGGTGCTAGCGTTTATCCGCGCGAAGTCATGAGGAAGGTGTTAGATCATAATGCAGCAGCTGTTATCTTTGCGCATAATCACCCCTCTGGGGTTGCAGACCCTAGCCACGCGGATATTACAATCACGCAAGTCTTAAAAGACATTTTGGATAAGATTAAAGTGAGGGTACTCGATCACATTATTGTTGGTGATGGTTATAGTATCTCTCTCGCAGAACGAGGATTAATGTAATGTCTGGATTCAGTGTCGTGTATGTACGCTTGAATAATGGAGAGCAGGATTTAGTATGGTTACAAAAAGAATTTGGGGGGGAAATCCCAACAGATACCGATTATAAATATGCGCGGGTTGCAAAGGGCAAAGAAGCACACGTTATTCCAACGAATTTAAAAAGATTGTCAACTGAATTAAAAACCGACGCGCTTTATTTTGGCTTAGAACCAGACAAAGAACAGTTATTCTATGAGCATTGGAAAGATGGGCATGTTGTCCGCGTTTTAACATACAATGTCTCTGTTGGCTGGGAGAAAGTCGAAGGTACGCCAGAAACGTGGGAAGCGGATTTCTTTTCTGAACCTTTGAAAAAAGGCAGTCAACCACCTGATTTTTCAGCAGAAGACTTTTTTTATCAGTTAAAAGTGTATTTTAGTTTTCCGTAAGCTGTACAGAGGATAACAGGCTGGTCTTGTATCCTCTTTCATTCTCATGCCCCATCTGTTTGTCTCCTGCCTACACGCGACATTTTCATGAAACGTCCTCATTCTGCAACTCGTACAAATCGCCAGCCCCCCGCGAATACAACAACGGCACAACGTCCTAAAAAAGCCAGCCCCACAGAACCCGAATTTCATAATGCATGGTTAGCCCATCATTTGTATGTCTTATTCTCGAGTTTAGGACAACTCGCCCGCTCACCGTTTGCGAGCCTGATGACGGCTGCCGTTTTAGGCATCGCGTTAGCATTACCAACGGGTTTATATTTACTCTTAGAGAATGCGCGTCATATCAGCCAAGCATGGGGAGGGACGGCACAAATTTCTTTATTTTTAAAATCTGATGTGGATGACACACGGGCGCAAACCTTAGCCGAAGAAATTTATCAAAAAGAAGGCGTACAGAATTTACGTTTTATCAGTCGTGTAGAAGCGTTAAACGAATATAAGGAGTTATCAGGCTTTGCCGATGCGATTAATGCATTAGACTCAAATCCATTACCTGCCGTTATCGTTATTCAAACCACGTCGCAAGCTGTCAATAAAGCGGGTTTACCAACAGGGGATGAAACCTTATTGAATGAATTACGCGCTCTGCCAGAAGTTGAATTAGCGCAATATGATATGCAATGGTTAAACCGTCTGTTTGCGATGATGGCAGTGGTACAACGAGGCGTGTGGATTCTTGGCGGATTATTAGCCCTGACCGTATTATTGGTAATTGGTAATACGATTCGCTTATCTATCGATAATCGTCGAGACGAAATTGAGATTAATAAACTATTCGGTGCAACAGATGCTTTTATCCGTCGTCCGTTTCTTTATGGCGGTTTTTGGTATGGTCTAGCGGGTGGAATCATTGCGTGGTTACTGGTGACAGTCGCGTTTGTTTTTTTACAATCCCCTGTAAATTCACTTATCGCGCTCTATCACAGCGAATTTCAACTGATTACGTTAGATATACTAACCACGCTTAAATTACTCTTGATTAGTATCTTATTGGGTCTGATGGGCGCGTGGTTAGCCGTTGGGCGACATTTGCGTGATATACAACCCCATTAAATCGCTGATTGGATACAAATGGGGTGAACAGTTAATGAAATAAATCCTCATTGAGAAGATTATCTAAGATAACCCGTATCATTTTCGCGCTAGCATTTTCTATCTGCGAGGCATTTTCATAAATTTCTGACGGCGTAATAACATGATTATGCCCCGTTAAATATTTAGCTGTATCACTTACTTGCTGTAAGTATGGAAATAACTCATTTGCGGCTGTATTGCGAAACAAATGTAATAACTGATTACGTTGATTTAACTGCTTATTCTTCTCAACTAACTGCTTTTGTAGCCGACTGATACGTAAATGCGTATTCACCCGTGCAAGCACTTCATCACGCTGAATCGGTTTACAAACATAATCAACTGCGCCTACAGCAAAACTATTCACCTTACTTTCTGTATCCGTCAACGCAGTGATAAAAATAATCGGAATATCCGCAGTATCAGGATGCGCTTTTAACTGACGACAAGTTTCAAACCCATCCATATGAGGCATCATCACATCCAACATAATAATGTCTGGCTTACTCATATAACGCACTAACTCTAACGCCTCCTCCCCTGTCAGTGCTGCCATGATTTCCATTCCAGCACCTTCGAAACACTCTGACAATAATGCTAAATTCTCAGCAATATCATCAACCAGTAAAATAGTTGTTTGTTCTTTACTTTCAGTCTGTTTCGTGCCGATCATGCTGTGTGATACCTATTAAATACTCGTGAGCTTATTAATTATGAGCAATTATAGTTTGATAGCATACTTTTTGTGAAAAAACTGCTAATAAAACCTGCTTACATTATATAACGCACTAATCAATGCTAAAATCTACCCATTAGCACTCTCTCACTAAATAACCTTTATTTCATATTCCTTTTAAAAATCCTGTAATTTGCGCCAAAACACATGACTGCAAAAATTCTTGATGGTAAAGCCGTAGCTACTGAGTTACGCCAACAGATGGCTAAACGTGTTCAACAACGTTTAGCACAAGGACGACGTGCCCCTGGTTTAGCGGTAATACTTGTCGGTGAAAACCCCGCCTCCCTCGTTTATGTCCGCAACAAACGCAAAGCCTGTGAAGAACTTGGCTTTATCGCTAAAGATTACGACTTACCCGCAACAACAACGCAAGCAGAACTGCTTGCCATTTTAGACCAATTAAATACAGACCCCAGCGTCGACGGCATCTTAGTACAGCTCCCACTCCCAGCCCATATAGACCCCAATACCGTGATTGAGCGGATTGTACCGCATAAAGATGTAGATGGTTTTCACCCCTATAACATTGGTCGACTCGCGCTCAAAATGCCACTACTACGCCCTTGCACCCCTAAAGGCGTGATGACGCTGTTAGCCAAAACAGGCATAGACCTCGTTGGTCAAAATGCCGTTGTGATTGGACAATCGAATATTGTTGGTCGACCGATGGCATTAGAACTACTCGCCGCACGCTGCACCGTCACAATTTGCCACAGCCGTACCCGTGATTTAATTGCACAAACCCGTCAAGCAGACATCCTTGTTGTAGCTGTTGGACAAGCGGAATTAGTAAAAGGCGATTGGATAAAATCAAATGCAATCGTGATTGATGTCGGCATGAACCGATTAAGTACAGGTAAATTAGTGGGTGATGTTGAATTTACAAGCTGTCAAGCGCGTGCAAGCTGGATAACCCCCGTACCGGGTGGGGTAGGACCGATGACAATTGCAAGTTTATTAGAAAATACGTTAGAAGTCGCTGAAACAAGCGGGACTTAATCAACCCGAGTTTGGCGAGATTTATAAAATAAACCAGAGACCTGCTAGGTTTTAAAAACCTAGCAGGTCTTTTTTTGTCTGAATCAGAATTCACAGAATTAGCAGAATAAAAAAGCATGATTCACCTTAATTTTTTGGTTTAAGGGTTTTAAATTCTGTTAATTCTGAAAATTCTGTGAATTCTGATTCAGACAAGCTGTTATCTTTTTAAAAACCTCGCCGAACTCAGGTTAATCAGATAAATCATGCCCCCTTGAGAAAAAGGGGGAATGATGAGCAAATATGACAAATTAACTAAACGCTTTATACAACGCAAAAACCGCAACGAGAAGGAAAAAGACCCCACTGATACGATGCAATAACACCAGCGGAATACGCTGTAATAATGTTTGTCCTGCCCATACGCCCAAAGCAGAGGTTAAAAATAACGCGATAGTCGCCCCTACCCACACCGCAACAGGTGCTACCGTTGTACTAATCCCCGTTACCGCAAGCTGTGTTTTATCGCCCAATTCAGCCACAAAAATTAGTAAAAAAGCCGTCACAAAAACAGTATGTTGTCCCTTTTCTTCTAATGCTTCACCCTCTTCATCCTCTTCTTTTGCTAACAAAGACTTTACCCCAAAGAAGATAAACAAAATGGCAACAATCAACGCAACAACTTGTTCAGGCAACCATTTTGTAACAATAGAACCAAACAAAACAGCTAACAAATTTAACACCATAAAAGCAGCCGTTGCCCCAAATAAAACGGGTAACGGTTTATGCTTTGCTGCCAACAACATACACATAATTTGTGTTTTATCACCAATTTCAGCTAACCCAACCACTAAAAGGGTTGCCCCAACCATCGATAACCAATTTAAAATATCCATGTTTCTATAACATCTCAAACGAAGAAAGGGGGAGGCATTTTAACGCAGGGTTTTACACATGGAAATATAAGATTAAACGATGATATATATCTTTTAATCATTCATCATGCCTTAAGATTAAACAGCTATGCTACTGTCCCCGATTATTAACTGTTTCAATGGCTTTTACCCTACTTAACCGTTTACACATGACAACCAATCAAACACCTAACACCCTTTCGCCTTCTTCCGTAGCTCTCCTGAGCTTAATTATCGGTTGCCTTGTTTTAGGGTTTAAATGGCTGGCTTACTGGCTGACAGGGTCAGTTGCGCTTTACTCCGATGCCTTAGAATCCTTTGTCAATATTGCAGCAGCACTGGTTGCCCTACTGGCATTAAGGGTTGCCTATAATCCACCCGATAAAAATCACCCTTATGGACACACAAAAGCCGAATATTTTTCAGCCATCGTCGAAGGCGTTTTGATTTTAATTGCTGCTGTTCTAATCATCATGGAAGCATGGGAGCGTCTCTTCTCGCCAGTAGCGTTAACCGAAGTAGGCATTGGGGCAAGTGTTTCTTTAATCGCCTCTGTTATTAACGGCTTATTAGCCACTTATCTGATTTGGCAAAGTCGCCAACACTATTCTCCAGCATTACGGGCGGATGGCTTACATATTTTAAGTGATGTGATTACCTCTGTTGGGGTACTGTTGGGAATTGGTTTAGCATGGCTGACGGGCTGGTGGTGGTTAGACCCACTATTAGCTATTTTAGTTGCCTTAAATATCATCTGGATGGGTAGCCATTTATTACAGCATTCTGTTGGTGGGTTAATGGATGAAAGCATGTCAGACAATGAGTTACAACCTGTTTATGACATTATCCGAACTGAAATGCGGGGCGCGATACAAGCGCATCAAATCCGCACACGACGGGCGGGGCGTTTATCTTTCGTAGAATTTCATTTAGTCGTTGCTGCCAATATGCCGGTACAAGAAGCCCATTCTATCTGTGAACGGATTGAGCAAGCATTAAAACAAGCCTTGCACCACGCGATTATCACCATTCATGTAGAACCTGAATCCGAATTAGAAAAAACAGGGTTTATTGTAAATCCAAAAATATAATAAATTCTGTATTAAAATATTGTCTGAATTAACCTGAGTTCGGCGAGTTTCTTTTAAAAAGACAACAGCTTGTCTGAATCAGAATTTTCAGAATTAACAGAATTTTCAGAATTAAAAAGACAAGAAAATTAAAAGAATAAAAAATTATGTTTTTAATTGTTTTTAATCCTGCTAATTCTGAAAATTCTGTGAATCCTGATTCAGACAAGCTGTTGTCTTTTTTTATAAGTTTAAGCCACCTGTTTAATCACGTGTTGCGCTACTAACTGTTTTAACTCAGGAATACAAGACCCGCAATTAGTCCCCGCTTTTAAAATCTCGCTTAATTGTGTAACGCTATTAACACCCTGTTCTTGAATGGTTTTAATAATCGTAGCACGCCCAACGCCAAAGCAAGCGCAAACCGTATCGCGTTCACCTGTACTTTTCCCGACTTGTCCTGTTAGTAGTCCAAGCCGTTCTTGTAACGTTAAAGGACGGTTAAATAAATCGCTTAAGCCTGTGCGGCTGGGGAGTTGTCCATCACGGCTGATAAATAGGCAGGTGTCGAGTAGGTCTTGTTGTACTTGTGCACAACGATAGCGACCATGTGCAATGTCGGTAAATTCTAGCCAAGTTGCATCCACATGAAAGTGGGTACTTGCCCATGTTGCCCAATTTAATGGCAGTTCATCGCCTGCAAATTCGTATTGCCAAAAACCTTGTTGCGGGATTTTTGCCCAGTAGCCTATCCCTGCATTTTTAGGCAGTTCTAGGGAATTTTTTGAGAGTAGAAAACCGTGCCATGTTGCCGAGTATGGATAAAGCGCAACAGGGGTATGTTTAAATTCAGGTTGTCCTGAATACGGGTCAGTATGGGGCGCAATCAGTGTGCCGACGCGGGCTTGTGCGCTAAATTGTTCATTCCAGTGCATCGGCGCGAACAGATAACCGCGTTTTTGTCCTTCACTGAATTTAGCGCGGACAATGATTTGTTGTTGTAAGCCACTATCAAGACAGACTAATTCATTCTCTTTAATATTAAATGCTTGTGCATCATCGGGATGAATTTCAACAAAGGGTTCGCTTAAATGAGAAAGTAGGCGCGGGGTTTTGCCTGTGCGCGTCATGGTGTGCCATTGGTCACGAATTCGTCCTGTATTGAGGATAAAAGGATAGCTTGTGCTGGTATCGCTTTTGGGGGCAATGGGACGAACAGGGATAAAGTTGGCTTTGCCTGAAGGGGTGTAAAAGCGTCCTTCAGCAAAAAAACGCGGGCGATGATGGGTATCGCTCGCTAATTGCAGGGTTGAACGCGGTGCCCATTGGTAGGGGGTAAAAGTTTGATAGGTTTCATCTGTCAATTGACTAAAAATGCTGATATCAAAGTCTCGACGACCATTGTTTTCTACGCCTGAGAGTCCTGCGTATTCGCGGAAAATATCGGCAGGCGATTGATAGTTAAAGCCGTGGCGGTAGCCCATGCGTTGGGCAATTTGGCTGATTATCCACCAGTCAGGTTTTGCTTCAACAGGTGCGGTTAAAAAGGCGCGTTGGCGTGAAATCCGTCTTTCTGAATTGGTGACAGTGCCGTCTTTTTCGCCCCATGTTTGCGCGGGTAAGAGAATATGGGCGTAGGGAACGGTGTCGTTATTACGCACACAGTCGGAAACGATGACTAACTCGCAGTTTGCAAGAGCCGTTTTTATTTTGTTGGCATCGGGTAAGCTAACAATGGGATTCGTTGCCATAATCCAAATGGCTTTAATGTCGCCTTGTTGAATTGCCTCAAACATATCAACGGCTTTTAAGCCTGCTTGTGGGGCAATGGTAGGCGATTGCCAATAATTTTGGACGATGGCTTGATATTCGGGTTCAAATTCTAAATGTGCCGCGAGCTGATTCGCTAACGCGCCGACTTCACGCCCGCCCATGGCGTTGGGTTGTCCTGTGATGGAAAAAGGGCCCATCCCAACCCGTCCGATGCGTCCCGTTGCGAGATGACAGTTGATAATGCTGTTGACTTTGTCCGTGCCACTACTGGATTGATTAACCCCTTGAGAATAAAGGGTAACAACTTTTTCTGTACGGGCAAACAGGCGATAAAATTCGATAAGGTCATTTTCAGGAATATCGCAGGCTTGGGCAATAGTTGGAATAGACCCTGCGGTTTCTTTCGCGATTTGTAAGGCACTGGCAAACCCTTGGGTTGATTGTTCAATAAAGCGGTAGTCTAAATGGTCATGGGCGCGTAAATGGTGCAGTAATCCATTGAATAAAATGACATCTGACCCTGTTTTAATTGGTAAATGTAAATCGGCAATATCGCAAGTGGCAGTACGACGCGGGTCGATAACGACGATTTTTAATTTGTCATTGTGTTGTTGACGGGCAGCACTGAGGCGTTGGAATAAAACGGGATGACACCAAGCCATATTAGAACCCACGATAACCACGAGGTCGGCTTGTTCTAGGTCGCTGTAATCAACGGGAACAGTATCACTACCAAAAGCGCGTTTATGTCCTGCCACGCTAGAAGCCATACATAAGCGGGAATTGCTGTCGATATTCGCTGTTCCGATGTAGCCCTTCATGAGCTTATTGGCAACATAATAATCTTCGGTCAGTAATTGACCTGAAACATAGAAGCCAATGGCAGAACGCCCATATTTTTCAATGATGTCGTTTAACGCGCTGGCGGTAGTATTAAGGGCAGTTTCCCAATCGGTCTGTTGTCCGCGAATTTCGGGCTGTAATAAACGACCGTCTAGGCTTAAGGTTTCTGCCAGTGCCGCACCTTTGGAGCATAAACGTCCGTAATTGGATGGATGGGTTTTATCACCGCTGACGGTGATTTTATCCCCTTCACGGGTTGCCACGACACCACAGCCAACCCCGCAATAGGGGCAAGTCGTTTGTGTTGTATGTGTCATCTATAAAACCTCAGTCGTGCGGTTATCTGTCGTTAAGCGGGGGTCGTTTCTGGGGTTAAGGAGATAAATAGCTGTCCATTTTCCACTTTAATCGGAAATTTCCGCACACAACCCTTATTCGGCTCAGTCGCGCAACCGCTTTCAAGTTGAATATTCCAACCATGTAGCGGACAGGTCACACTATGCCCTGTCACGATGCCTTGCGAGAGTACCCCACCTTTATGCGGACAACGGTCATTCACGGCAAAAATGGCATCGTCACTGGTGCGAAAAATCGCAATTTTTTGTTTGCCCAGTTCTACAATACGCGCCCCTAAGCGGGGAACATCGTCTAAGTGTCCTATGTCTATCCAATGGGTCATGATGTTTTCCTGTAAAAATATATGCTGTTTCAAGATTTTCAGGACATAACTGTATCAAAATTGCTGGGTTACGCCTGAAAATCGGCTAAATCTTGACACAGACACTTAAGCGACTTTAGAAGAAATATCTGCTAACTTAACAATATCAATGTGTTTCAACGATTTAAATTCGTGTGCATGAACACCTTCTTGCGCACGTTCTGCCCATGGGTCTTTTTGGGCGGGCACTTGAGATTGTAAAAAGCGTTCGTAGTAACGTTTACGATTTTCTACATTTTCAACAATTTGTTGTTTAACGTATTCCACGCCAACCCGTTCAATCCAATGGGCTGTCCGTTCTAAATAACGCGCTTCTTCGCGGTAAATCTGCATAAACGCCCCGCAGTATTCCATTACTTCTTCCTCTGTATTGACTTTGCAGAGTAAATCGGTTGCGCGGATTTTAATCCCGCCATTGCCCCCAACATGCAACTCCCAGCCTGAATCGACTGAAATCACTCCAAAATCTTTAATCGTTGCCTCAGCGCAGTTACGCGGACAGCCTGAAACCGCTAGTTTGACTTTATGCGGAGTCCATGACCCCCATGTCATTTTTTCCAGTTTAATGCCCATGCCCATCGCGTCCTGTGTGCCGAAACGACACCATGTTGAACCGACGCAAGTTTTTACGGTGCGTAAAGATTTGCCATAGGCATAACCAGAAACCATGCCCGCCGCGTTGAGGTCTGCCCACATCGCGGGCAAGTCTTCTTTTTTCACGCCTAAGAGGTCGATGCGTTGTCCGCCTGTAATTTTTACCGTTGGCACTTGGTATTTATCGGCAACATCGGCAATAGCGCGTAATTCATCCGCAGTGGTTAATCCGCCCCAAATTCGGGGGACAACGGAATAAGTGCCATCTTTTTGAATATTGGCGTGGGCGCGTTCATTGATAAAGCGCGATTGGTAATCGTCTTGGGCTTTATCGGGATGAGTGGAGAGTAAATAGTAATTCACGGCAGGACGGCAGGTAGTGCAACCGTCGGGGGTTTTCCAATTTAAGGATTTCATCACCTCAGCAACGGTATAAACTTCGCCGTGTCTGATGGCTTCGCGGACTTCGTCATGGCTTAAGTCGGTACATCCACACAAGGTTTTTTTCGCAGGTTTCGCGGCGTTTTCCCCATTGACATGGACTAAGAGTTGTTCGACTAAATTGGAACATCCACCGCAAGAAGCAGACGCGCCCGTTTGTTTTCTGACTTGTTCAATCGTGGTTAAGCCTTGTTCTTGAATCGCTTTTACAATCGTCCCTTTGCAAACCCCATTGCAACCGCAAATTTGCGCATCATCCGCCATACTAGCGATAAGGCTCGCGCCACCGCCTGCATCCCCTGTATTTAAAGCGAAGGCTTGCCCAAAGAGAATGCGTTCCCGCATCGTGCTGATGTCTTCGTTATCGCGTAATAATTGGAAATACCAAGCCCCGTCTGTGGTATCGCCGACCATGACCGCGCCTTTTACTTTGTTGTCTTCCAAGACTAATTTTTTATAGATACCCATGCTTAAGTCTTGAAAAACAATGCTTTCTGTTTTTTCGTTCCCGAGAAAATCCCCTGCTGAGAAGACATCAACCCCCGTCACTTTTAACTTTGTCGAGGTGACTGACCCCGCATAGTGTTTACCGCCGATATCGGCTAAGTGATGAGCGCAGACTTTGGCTTGTTCATATAAGGGCGCGACTAAGCCATAAACTTGTTGACGATGTTCGACGCATTCACCAACGGCAAAAACGTCGCTGTCGCTGGTTTGTAAATGGTCATTGACGAGTAAACCGCGCCCACATTCTAAACCCGCACTTTTAGCAAGGTTGACATTAGGACGAATCCCGACTGCCATCACGATTAAATCAGCAGGTAATTCACGCCCATCTTTAAAGCGAATCGCTTGCACGTGGTTTTCCCCTAAAAAACAATCCGTTTGCGCTTCTAGGAGGAAATTTAAGCCTTGTTTTTCTAAATGGGTTTTTAATAAATCAGCGGCAGGCTTATCGAGTTGCCGTTCCATCAAGGTGTCGAGTAAATGCACGACAGTGACATTCATGCCTTGTTTTTGTAAACCATAGGCAGCTTCTAAGCCTAATAAACCGCCACCGATAACAATGGCATGTTTGCCCGTGCCTGAACGTGCAACAGTGAGCATAGCTTCTACGTCGCGGATGTCACGATAGGCGACGATACCCGCTAATTGACTACCTGCGACAGGGAGCATGAAGGGATTTGAACCCGTTGCAATCAATAACTTGTCATAATCTAGGGTGATACCGTTATCACTGGTCACGGTTTTTTGTTGGCGGTCAATCTGGGTAATCGTGTGCCCTTTGTGTAGAGTAATCCCACGGCTCGCATACCATTCATCATTATGTATCATAATGTCTTCAAAGGCTTTTTCGCCAGACAATACGGGGGACAATAAAATGCGGTTGTAATTGCCGTATTGCTCTGTACCAAAGACGGTGATTTCATATAAATCAGGATTTAAGGCAAGCAGTTCTTCAACGGTACGCATTCCCGCCATGCCATTACCAACACAAATCAATTTACGTTTTTTCATGGGAAAGACCTCAAACACAACAATCAAGAACGACAAAATAGGCGACGGTTTTTTTTATCACAGTCCCCGCTCTCATTCAGGGACTGTCATCACGTTTATGTATTCATTAAGCCACTGCTTTATGTTTTTGTCTTTCGTATAAAAAGCGTAAAACTTCAGCACGATAATGGTTATATTCAGGGTTATCCGCTAAGGCTAAACGGTTACGCGGGCGCGGTAATTTGACCTTGAGAATTTCCCCAACGGTGGCGGCGGGACCATTGGTCATCATGACAATTTTGTCGGAGAGTAGAACGGCTTCATCGACATCGTGGGTAATCATGATGACGGTGTTGCCTAAATTCGCGTGAATCTCCATCACGGAATCTTGTAAATGTGCACGGGTTAAGGCATCCAACGCGCCAAAAGGTTCATCCATTAATAACACTTTGGGTTGCATCGCAAGGGCGCGGGCAATACCAACCCGTTGTTTCATCCCGCCAGAAATTTCATTCGGGCGTTTTTCTAAGGCATGGGACATATTGACCAGTTCTAATTGGTGCAATGTCCAGTCGTGGCGTTCGGCTTTGGTTTTTTTATTGGCAAAAACTTTGTCGACCGCTAAGCGAACATTGTCGTAAACCGTAAGCCAAGGCAGTAAAGAATGATTTTGAAACACAACTGCACGTTCTGGTGCTGGGGAATCGACTTCTTTGTTTTCTAGCAACACACCGCCAGCAGTGACTTTTAACAAGCCTGCGACGATATTTAAAACCGTAGATTTACCACAGCCAGAGTGTCCGATAAGGCTGACAAACTCGCCTTTTTCTACCCGTAAAGAGACATCATGTAAGGCATGAAATACGCCCGCTTTGGTGTTAAAGACCATTTCTATCTGTTCTAAACTTAAGTAACTCATGATATTTATCCTTAACGGGCATTGTAGTCAAAACGGGATTGAATCAAGTTCATGAGCATTTCCAAGACGATACCAACCACGCCTATGAGGAGGATGGCAACGACTATTGAACTGACATTTAAGTTATTCCATTCGTCCCAGACGTAGAAACCAATCCCAATGCCACCCGTGAGCATCTCGGCAGCAACAATCACCATCCACGCAATATTCAGTGATAAGCGCATCCCTGTCAGAATATGCGGTAAGGTCGCGGGTAAAAGAATTTTTCGTGTAATTTCAAAGGTATTTAATTGCAAGACAGCAGCGACATTCATGTAATCTTTAGGAATTGCCCGCACGCCTGCGGAAGTATTGATGATGATGGGCCAAATACTGGTAATGAAAATCACGAAAATCGCGGAAGGGTCAACGGCTTTAAACATTAATAACCCAATGGGCAACCATGCTAAAGGACTGACAGGACGCAGAATTTGAATTAACGGCGTGCAAGCACGGGAAAAATTCATGCTCATGCCCATGAGAAAACCAAGCGGAATACCAATGATAACGGCTAAGGAAAAGCCCGCCATGACTCGTCCTAAGGAATACATGACTTGCCAACCAATGCCTTTATCATTCGGTCCATTGTCATAAAAAGGACTGGCAAAAACCTCTGTCGCTCGTTGCCATACATCGCTAGGCGTAGGTAAATCCGTTGCAAAATGTTTTTGTACAATTAGCCATAAACCGATGACAATGGCGAATGTCACCAAGGGTAAGAGGGTTGCAGCGGTATAAGTCTGCCAATTATTTGCCAACCAACTGGCTTGTTTTGGCAATTCAGGTGTTTTTGCGGATTCGCTAACAGTTTCAGCAGTCATCGTGACAGGTAAAGCAATGGGTTTAACAGAATCGGTCGTTTTTTCCGCATTGTTCAGCGGTAACGGAATAACAACGGCATGATTAGACATTTGCTTTCTCCAAATCCGCTAATTGCATGGCAAGGCTGTGAACTTCAAAACTGCTGATATATTCCACAATCTTGGCGGGGTCGAAAATTTTTCCGTCAAAAAAGCGGTCTGCGCCCATGGCAATGGGATTAGTTGCTTCTTTTAACTCCCACCCGTTGGTATTTGCACCTTCTGTTTTATAATCAATCGTTGGGGCTGGTAAATTTAAGGCTTTTGCCGCTTCCCGATAAATATCAGGGCGATAGATTTCTGTGGCAGTTTTCTTAATATTTAAAGGCTTATCGATTTGTCCCCAGCGTATCATTTGCGAGATAAACCACTCTGCATGAGATTGCCAAGGGAAGGTTGCGGCATAACGGTAGAACACGTTGAAATCAGGTAAAGGGCGTGGGTCCTCTTTCTGACTATATTTAAATGTCCCTGTCATAGACATCTTGACGACATCTTCAGGCGCATTGACATAAGACTTATCAGAAATGATTTTGACCACTTCTAAGCGATTTTCAGGCTTATCCATCCACTGTGCGGCTTCTAATAAGCTCATGATTAAGGCTTTATGCGTATTCGGATTTTTATCCGCCCACGCTAAATTAACTCCGAAAACCTTTTCAGGATTGTTTTGCCAAATTTCATAACTGGTGATAATGGTGCGACCAATATCCATGGTTACTGCCCGCTCATTCCAAGGCTCGCCCACGCAATAGCCGACGATATTGCCCGCTTTTAAGTTAGCAACCATTTGAGGTGGTGGAATAACAATCAGGCGGACATCTTTATCAGGATTAATCCCTGAGGAAGCCATCCAATAACGCAATTGATAATTATGAGTAGAAACAGGGAAAACCATGGCAAAGGTTAAAGGCTCTTTTCCTGCGGCTTTATCAGCATCAATCACCTTTTTCAGGGCTTGTGCGGTTGTCGGTGAGGCTTTCATCGCTTCGGGGTCAGCTTGTACCATGCGCTCATAAAGCTCATTACTGACGGTAATCGCATTACCATTTAAATCCATGCTATAAGCCGTTATCGTTGGCTTAGGTAACGCGCCAATCCCTAAGGTTGCGGCAATCGGCATACCTGCCAACATGTGTGCACCGTCTAACGCACCAATCGAGACTTTATCGCGAATATTTGCCCAAGAGGCTTCTTTAGAAATTTCAACATCTAAACCATATTTTTTAAAATAACCCTTTTCTTTCGCAATGACTAAGGGAGCGCAATCGGTTAAGGGAATAATCCCTAAAGTGAGTTTTACTTTCTCCAGATTATCGGCTGTTCCTGCGTAAACCATATTCCGTAATGAATCCATGCCCATTAATGTTGCTCCTCCAACGGTAGCACCCGTTAATTTCAGAAAATCGCGGCGATTAAAACCTGATTTTATTGCATCACGCATGGCAAAACTCCCAAAATGTCAGTAAAAAAAAGCCAAAAAAAAAGCGTCCGTCTAACGAGCATTTAACTCGTTAAAACGGACGCCGTTGTCCAATGCGCAAACCAACGTTGGCTTGCTATAAATTGTTCATTGCTTAACTCAAGTTTACTGAGTTATAAGCTGTCATATCAATAACTTGGAGACAGCAATAATATCTTCTGCGACTTCTGCAAGGCGGATATTTCTATCCATTGCCATTTTACGCAAGGCACGATAGGCAGAATCTTCATCTAACCCTTTGTGTTGCATTAAGATACCTTTAGCTTTTTCAATCGATTTACGTTCAGCTAATTTACTTTTAGTATCTTCTAACTCTTTGCGCATCGCTTGATATTCACGAAAACGCGCAATGGCAACTTCTAAAACGGATTTAACCCGTTTTTCACTTAAACCGTCCACAACGTAAGCACTAACCCCTGCTTTAATCGCGGCGTGAATCATATCGCTATTACCATCTTCCGCGAACATCACGACGGGCTTAGGCTGTTCTCGATTAAGACTGCTGACATACTCTAAGGTATCACGGTCAGGCGACTCTAAATCTATGATAATCATATCAGCGGGTGTTTTTTCTAACTGTGCTAACAGTTCTACCCCTGTTTCGAGCGTGGCGACGACCTCATAACCTGCGTCATCTAAGGCTTGCTTTAATAAAGCAATTCGTCCACGGTCTTCATCTATCAACACAACGCGCAATTTCATCATGTTAATTGATTTGGCACTTAATTAATGTAGCGACGTTGCTTATTAACTAAATACACTTTTTGAGTTGGAAACACATCGTTGTGTTTCATGTTTTTCGTTTTAAGCAAAATAGAGACCATTTTTTTACCTGTGCGATATATTTTTTAAATCAGCTTATTAAGAAAATGTATTGCTAACGCCCCGTTTTACACCGCACTTTTTTAGTTTTTTAATGCTAAAAATGCACTTTTTTAGTGCTATTTTTTTAATAAACTTGAATTCAGCGAGATTTATAAAATAAAACAGAGACCTGCTAGGGTTTAAAAATCTAGCAGGTCTGTAGGAACACGCGAAAGGGTTTGACCTTTACTATAATCGTTCAATTTCTTCGCGTGTTAAGCCCGTCGCAACCATAATAAGCTCAAGAGGTACATTGTTTTTCTTCAATGCGATTGCGACTTTTATTCTTTCTTGTGCGACTTTCATTCTTTCTTGTTCAATCCCTTGTTTAACGCCTTGTTCGATACCTTGCTTAACCCCTTGCTCAATCCCTTTTTTAACACCTTGTTCAATTCCAATCTCAATACCTTTCTCCATCCCTATCTCAATCCCTTCCTGTTTAGCCGTATCAAGCACATTGATGAAATCGCGGTAGTATTTCAAACTTAATTCATACGCATGGCGGTCTTCATAACTCATGTTCGCTAATTTCGCTAAGGCAAAAGCGTCTTCGATAATATCGCCTTGAAATTCTCTCGGCATATCGTCAAATGTCACTAATTCACGGAGAAAATATAACCACCATTCCAGATGATTCGCTAATTCGGATTCTTGCTTTTTGAATTTCGCCATTTCTATGTAAATGAAGTTCAATTTCTTAAACATCACTTCTTTGCTGTAAATATCGGTAATTTGTCCGAAATGTAAGTAACGCTCATCGGGAAAGCTGGCTAAGGAGAAGTCTAAAATCCCAATGAAATAAATTGGGGTTAATTCAAAGTCCCATTTGCCTTTTTTGGCTTGGTCTTGAATTAAGAAACTGGCGTAGTAAGTGGCGCGGTCTTGAAAGTGTTCTTGTTTCGCACGTTGTAATTCAACAATGAATTCCTGATTTTTTTCATCACGGCAATAAATATCAAAGATGGCACGGCGGTCTTCTTCTAACATGCCGAGCTTTTCGATATTTTTAAATTCTAAGCTGACAATTTTATGTTTTATCGGTAATAAATCATTGAGGAAGCTGATGAGTAGGGGTTTACTTTCTTCACTGCCGAAGATTTTTTTAAAGCCAAAATCGGTGAAGGGGTTGATGAATGTACCTAGGGATTTGTCGGTCATGTTGATGCGTCCTCATGCTTGGAAAGATATAGTAAACGTATCATAAAATTATTTAAATTTAGGATTGGCAGTCTTTCGCATCGTTTTATAGTGCGTTTGCTATATTTTTCATCAAGATTTATTAGCAGATAAGGCTAAATCAGGATTTTCAGGATTTAAAAGGCGAATCACGCTTTTTAATCCTGCTAATCTGGTGAATCCTGATTCAGACAAACACTTATCTTTTTAAAAGAAACTCGTAGAACTCAGGTTAAAATCGCTTTAGCGATTTTACTTATTAAAACCCTGTTTAATCTATAAAATTTTGAATAACTCAGGTAACTTGGGTTGTTTAAAGATTTAAAAATCTCATTATGATGGTCATCAGCGTTTTAAGCCCTACAGGTTTACTGAGATATTCGGTTGCACCTGTGGCTAAACAGCGTTGTTTATCACCAGGCATTGCAAGGGCGGTCAAGGCGATAATTGGCGTATTTGCAAATTCAGAATCCGCACGTAACTGTTGAATCGCTTCTAAACCATCCATTACAGGCATTTGAATATCCATTAGAATGATGTCGGGATGGATTTCTTTCGCTCTTTCTATTGCTTCTTTTCCATTACGTGTAACGGTAATTTGAAAGCCTTTAGGGTTTAAATATTCTAATAAGTAGTCAATGTTTGATTCGTTATCCTCTGCCAGTAAAATTTGGTATTGCTGTTCTTTAATACGTGCACTGATATCGTGTTCTAGCGTATTGTTGGGAGGTATTTGGCGTGGAATGCTTCCTTGAAAATCGGCTTGGGTGAAAATGGATTGTAGGGTTTCAAGTAGCCGTTGGCGGGTTAAGGGTTTTTGTAAATAAGCACTTGCGCCGAGTTTGATTGCGTGCTCGTATTCATCCATGATGCTTATGATAATAACTGGGATTTTTGTTGTTTGTGGCGTGTTCTTTAATTGGCGTAATACGTCTAAGCCTGACATGTCAGGCAGAATTAAGTCTAATAGAATAACATCGGGTTTTAGGTGACGTGCTGCTTCTACTACGCCTGAGCCAAACGATAAAATATGTGCTGAAGCAATGCCTAAGCTATTAGCATAGCGTTTTATCTGGTCAGCATTGATGTTGATGTCTTCTACAATCAGCACGGAATTTAATTGAATTTGGTCATGTGTTTCTTCATAACTGTTGGCTTCTGCATTCATCAGTTCAGTGCCTAAACTAAATTCATTTAATCGCCATGGTAGATGAATTGTGAAGCGACTGCCTTGATTTAATTTACTTTCTAAGTGAATACTTCCGCCATGCATTTCTACCATGCCTTGTACTAAGGTCAGCCCTAATCCTGTGCCTTCATAATTGCGGGTTAAACTGCTGTCAATTTGTTGGAATGGTTTAAAGAGTTTGGGCATATCTTGTTCAGCAATCCCGATACCCGTATCCCAAACGGTGAGATAAACGCATTGTTGCTCTATATCTCCCCGTACAGTCAGCCCAACTTCTCCTTTATTCGGTGTAAATTTCACTGCGTTATTAAGCAAATTGACCAGAACTTGTTTTAAGCGTCGCCCATCTGCCAAAATTTTGATGTTAGGGTCATCAATATTAAAGTTTACTTTTTGTTGTTTTTTAGTAGCTTGCTGATTGATAAAATTCAGGCTCGCTTGGCAAATATCGCGCAAAATGACGTAACTTAATTCAAGTTCCATGTGCCCTGAGGTGATTTTCGACACGTCCAAAATATCGTTAATCAGTTCTAATAAATGCCGTCCGCTGTCTTCAATTAATGTCACTGATTTTAATTGACGGGGAGTTAATGTACCGATGGCTTGTTCGCGCAAAATTTCTGAGAAGCCTAAAATGCTATTTAATGGGGTGCGTAATTCATGGCTCATATTGGCAAGGAATTCATCTTTTAAACGTGCTGTGCGGGCTAGTTCTGCATTGGCTGTGCTCAATTCCTCTGTGCGTTCTGCAACCCGCTTGGCTAATTGTTCGCGTTCTTGTTTTAAGGCAAACTCCGCATTTTTACGTTCAGTAATATCATGAAAGTTTGTCAATAAACTGCGTAATGCAGGGTTTTGCAAGTGGTTGCTATTATTCGCTTCTATCCATCGCCATCCCCCATCTTTGTGTAAAAAGCGTAATTGTTGTGTAATGATGTTGTTAGGATTTTCTAGCAGTTGGCGCATATCACTTAATGCGGTGGCGGTATCATCAGGATGTACTAAATCAAAAAAGGCTTTGCCGATAAATTCTTCAGGCAGATAACCCAATACATTGGTAATTGCAGAGCTGATATATTCAACATTGGTATCAACATCAGAAAGGCTCACCACTTCAAGGCTATTTTCTAAAATCGCTCTTAACCGTTCCTCGCTGTCACGCAAGGCTTGCTCAGTTTGTTTACGGGTAGTGATATCACGCGCAATGATAACGCTGCCGTTGATTTGCCCAGCTGTGTTATAGACAGGGCGACCGCTAATCATGAGCCAAATGCCATCAGGTGCGTGATGGTTACGAACGAGTAATTCTAAGTTGTCCAGTGTTTCGCCGCATAACGTCCGTGATAATGGCATTTCATCTGTTGTTAATGGGGTTTCTTTGTCCGTGTGATATAAACCATATTCTCCTGTATTGTGAAGTAGTTGGAATATATCTTGGGCATTGCCAAAGATTTTTAACGTTTCTGCACTGGTTAATAAAATTTGCCCTTGTTGTGAGGTAAAAATGAGTGAATCGCTGATATTCGCTAAAATAACGTCTAGCATCTCTTTTTGCTGACGCAATTCGGCTTCTACTTGTTTACGAGCCGTTACATCACGTGCAATGGCATAAAAATAACCTTCTTTAGAAGACGGAACGGCATTCCATGATAACCACTTATAGCTTCCATCTTTACAACGGTAACGATTTTCTATACTGACCGTTTTTACAATATTTGTATGTAATAAATTTGCGGTAGATTGCGTTTCGGTTAAATCGTCAGGATGAATAAAATAGCTGAAATGATGCGAGCGCAATTCCTCAAGGCTATACCCTAAGGTTGTTGTCCATGCTTCGTTTAAATGCATTAAATACCCATCTTGATTACTCACAAGGAATAATTCTGAAGGCATATTAAAAAACTGTTCTAATTCTAAAACTGCATTTTTTTCATTTGAAATATCATAGCGATGTCCAACAATATCATGCGGATGTCCTGCTTCATCATAGGTCAGTTTTATTTCTTCTCGTAACCAAATATAACGCCCATCATGATGTAAACAGCGATATTCAAAACATTGGCGACCTTCAATAAATAATTGTTCTAAAGCATGATGTACTTTAGCCAAATCATCAGGATGAACATGAGAGAACCAAAAATTTGGTTGTATAGCTTCCTCTGGGGTATAGCCTAAATGTTCAATAATATTTTCGCTGATATATAAAGCATTAAAATCTTTAACAGGCGCATTGCTATAAATGACCACGGGACTATTTTGAATTAACTGCCGCAAACGGGCTTCACTTTGTCGTACCTCCTTATCCCGTTCTTGTAACGCATTCGCCATTTTATTTAATGCTCGTGCTAATTGGCTAAACTCTCCAATATCATCTTTGATATAACTACGTGCATGTAAATTTCCCGCTGTTAATTGCTCAGTAAACGCTAATAACTGCCGAACTGGCTGTAATAACAACCACTTTCCTAATAACCATGTCAATAGCGCAACCGTCGCAGCCATGAGTGCGATGAGTAACAAACTAAATAACAATTGCGTGTTTAACTCAGCTAAAAAAGTAGATGTTGGCAAACCAATAAAAACATACGCGCCAACTTGTTCATCAACATCTAATAAATGTGCAACACCATATAAACGCTCTATATTATCTAATTGGCTAGAAATAATTGTTTCAGTGGTAATCAAAGGAATCGGAAACTTTTGCCCCATCCATTTTTCATTATCTATATTGTGATACAGGACAATACCATCAGTGTTAACGATGGTAAAAGTTGCATTAGGGGCTAAATTAAAACGTTTTATATGCTCGTATAAGGTGGGCAATCGTAGAGAAATATAGGGTAATAAACTAATTTCATGCGTTGCTGTAAAAATTGGCATCATCATGACAAAAACAGGCGTATGAGAAACAGGGCTAATTTGATAAGCACTGCTTAAACGTAATGTTTTTTTAACGTTATTAAATACCACGCCTTGTTTCACATTTTTAATAAATTGTGGAATATTTTGCGAACTGCATAATAAATCTCCCTCAGGATTAACTAAGCCTAAATTGTCATACACCCTATCTGTATAAAAAATGAGTTTTTTCCAAATATTCTCACAATTTAATGTTTGCTCAGGAAAAGAGGACAAAAAGGCTAATAATTCTAAAGATTTTTCAATGGTGATTTGTTGTGCATGAGCAACAGCATGAGCACTTGAAATTGCCTCACGGTTTAATGTTGCATACAACAGCTCTTTTTTATTCCATGTTTCATACGTCAACAAGGCTAAGGTGGGAATAAGAACGCTAAAAACCACCACAAGTAACCGTGTATTCAAATGAGAAAATAAATACCGCATGTTATTCCTCGCTATCAAACAAAAAACATGGATAGAATTAATTTTAAGTTTCACATGACGCACTAAATCGTCAATAAACTAAATAAATATTAAATTTAGTCAACTCATTATTAACAACAAGTATAAAAATCGTTATGTAATATTTTATATAACGATATACGTAAATAATGTTAAGCTAACCTCCCCAATAAATTCTCCTGACTACGCATCTATATTAAAAATAATAAGATTTACTGATTGATAGATATCAAATTTAATCTATTAAAATTAATATCAATTTAATAAAAAACCTCGTCGTAAAAAATATGGTATAACAAATTTATTGCGACTTTTGTAGAAAAAAACCGTTTTATCTGTCTTTTTACCTATTTGCTTAGTATCACACGCGCTGCATATTAACACTGGAAATCATCTTCAATATAGCAACAGAGGCAATGCTTATGCTTATTAAGCAATTAAAAGATATTCCGTCTCATGAAATTACTGATGAACGCCTTTATAAAAGTCGTCGGCAATTTATGCAGACCGCTTTAGGAATAGGGATGAGTTTTGCAACCTCCTCATTAATATTACCTAATACGGCTCATGCCGAAAAAGATGCAAAAGATTTGCCCGCACTCAATATTGCGTCAAAAAGCCCTCTAAGTACAACAGAGGAGGATTTAACCCCTTTTGAATCAGTGAGTAGTTACAATAATTTTTATGAGTTTGGGATGGATAAAGACGACCCTGCCCGCAATGCACATACACTCACAACACGTCCTTGGTCTATCAACATTAGTGGTGAAGTTGCCAAGCCTATTACATTGGATATAGAAGATATTTTAAAACTTTTCCCTTTAGAAGAGCGTATTTATCGCCTACGCTGTGTTGAAGGCTGGTCTATGGTGATTCCTTGGATTGGGTTTTCACTGAACGCGCTGTTAAAACGGGCAGAGCCAACAGGCAACGCTAAATTTGTTGAATTTGAAACTTTATTACGTCCTGAAGAAATGCAGGGGCAAAAAAGTAGTGTGTTAGCATGGCCTTATAAAGAAGGATTACGCTTAGACGAAGCCATGCACCCCTTAACAATTTTAAGCGTCGGTTTATATGGGCGGGTTTTACCCAATCAAAATGGTGCGCCTATCCGCTTAGTTGTCCCATGGAAATACGGTTTTAAGAGTATCAAATCTATTGTTAAAATCCGCCTCGTGGAAAAACAGCCTATGGGCACATGGGAACAAACAGCAGCGAATGAATACGGTTTTTATTCAAACGTCAATCCTAACGTGTCTCATCCACGTTGGAGTCAAGCGCGAGAAAGACGAATTGGGGATTTTTTTAAACGTGATACCTTAATGTTTAACGGCTATGCGGAGCAAGTTGCCAGCTTATACACAGGCATGGATTTAAAACAGTATTTTTAAGCAACATTCGGCGAAATGATACAGAAAATAGCAAAAACAGATTAATTCTTAATTCAATTTCGCCGAACGCGGTTTTTATCTTAAAAGCTACTGTTTTAACAACGTTTCAATGCTATCGATAAATTGAGGATCATCAGGTTTCACACGGCTAGGATAGCTACCAACCAGCGTGCCATTTTTATCTAGTAGATATTTATGAAAATTCCAGCGAGGATATTCCCCCGCCAAATTTGCCAGCATTTGATAAAGCGGGTGTGGATTTTTTTCACTCGCGCTGACTTTTTCAAACATGGGAAATTCAACCCCATACGTTAAACGGCAGAAACTTTGAATTTCTGTTTCGCTACCGGGTTCTTGCCCACCAAAATCGTTAGAAGGAAAACCTAAAATCACTAACCCTTGATCACGATATTTGCGATATAAGGCTTCTAACCCTTCATATTGAGGGGTATATCCGCATTTACTTGCGGTATTAACAATTAAGACAACTTTGCCTTGATAGGCAGTACAAAGATTTACGGTTTGCTTCTCAGTTAAAGGACGCACGTCAAAATCTAAAGTTTTCGGACACGCGCCTAACGTGCTTGAAGGGACAGCGTAAAGCATAAATAATGTGGACAACCAATATTTGTTCATAACAACCTCACTCACATAACGCCCTTATTGTTAAAGTCTTACCTTATATCGTCACATACAAATCAATAAGATAAGATGTTTTTGTATGAGCATTGATATAGCCTAGCTGAGTTATTTTTCAATAGGTTCTCTTCATAATTTGTTTTTTTAGGATAAAAGTTTCATGACGTTACGCCCTTATAATTTTAGTGCAGGCCCTGCAGTTATGCCGACAGAAGTATTAGAACAAGCGCAAGCGGAATTATTAGACTGGCGCGGTACAGGCATGTCAGTAATGGAAATGAGCCATAGAGGCAAGGAGTTTACGCAAATCGCTGAAGAAGCAGAAAGTGATTTACGCGAATTATTAAATATTCCTGCCAATTATCGAGTGATGTTTTTACAGGGGGGCGCGTCTAGTCAATTTGCAATGATTCCACTGAATTTATTACGTGGTAAAACGCAGGCAGATTACTGTAATACTGGGATTTGGTCACAAAAAGCCATTGCCGAAGCACAACGCTATTGTTCTGTGAATGTGGTGACAGATTCTACCGCGAATAAATTTACCAGTATCGCAGACCCCAGTACGTGGCAGTTAAACCCGAATGCGGCTTATGTGCATTACATTGCAAATGAAACCATTAACGGCTTAGAGCTACACACCCCGCCCCAAGTTGGCGATGTCCCCTTAATTAGCGATATGTCTTCTACGATTCTATCGCGTCCAATTGATGTCAATCAGTTTGCGGCGATTTATGCGGGTGCGCAAAAAAATATCGGGCCTGCGGGTTTAAGTGTTGTGATTGTACGCGAAGATTTATTAGGCAATCCCTTATCCTTCACTCCAACCATGTTTAATTACAAAGTCATGGCAGATGAAAAATCCATGTACAACACGCCACCAACTTACACTTGGTATTTAGCGGGTTTAGTCTTTAAATGGTTGAAAAAGCAAGGCGGACTTACTGCCATTGCAGAAACCAATCAACGCAAAGCAACTGCTTTATATAAAGCCATTGATGACTCTGATTTTTACAATAACGCAATAGAACTGCGCTATCGTTCATGGATGAATGTGCCTTTTACTTTAGCGGATGCGAATTTAGAAAAGACTTTTTTAGCAGAGGCAGCACAAGCGGGGTTATTAACCTTAGCGGGTCATCGCACAGTTGGCGGATTACGTGCCAGTATTTACAATGCAATGCCAGAATCTGGGGTAAAAGCCTTAATTGACTTTATGCAAGCGTTTGCAAAACGCTATGGTTAATTAACCTGAGTTTGGCAAGATTTATAAAATAAAACAGAGACCTGCTAGGTTTTAAAAACCTAGCAGGTCTTTTTTTGTCTGAATCAGAATTAGCAGAATTAAAAAACGTGATTCGCGTTAATTTCTTGGTTTAAGGGGTTTAAATTCTGTTAATTCTGAAAATTCTGATTCAGACAATCTCTTGTCTTTTTAAAAAAATCCCGCCAAACTCGGGCTAATTAACCTGAGTTCGGCGAGATTCTGTTAAATTGTCTGAATCAGGATTCACAGATTAATTAAACAAAAAAAATTCCCATGTAGTGCTTGCATGGGAATGAGAGCCATCAAAAAACGGAGTAATAAAGGGAATTAGCGACAATTACTGGGTAAATAAACGGAATTAATTTCTTGACCTGCAGGAATACCATCAGTCGTACAATCCCATAAACGGCGTTCATAGTTATAAACGTTTCGCACCTGTTTTCCTGCTAGATTTGGCCCTGCTGAAGTTCGCATGGTTGCTTGAATATAGTAAAGATTATCGTCAATTGTCCCTGTCTCTACATAACTTGTATAAACCCCACTATTTTTAGTGCCTGGTAAGCTTGATAGAGGAGGCCAAATTCCCCATGTCAATTGATATTCTACCAGTGGAGTTTTTAATCCAGCCATCAGTTGAATAGCATCAGATACTTTCGCGCGGGTTGTGTAATCAGTGTAAATTGGATAAGCAATCGATGCGAGTACACCAATGATAGCAATGACTACCATTAACTCAATAATGCTAAACCCTTGTTGCATTTTCATAACTATCTCCTGAACAGAAATAAACAGCTTTACTGAATTTATCGTTCGGTCATAATCCTTATTCACATTCTCAATGGCACAGATTATGCCAACAAATGCGTAATTAATTATGTTTTAACTTATTGTTTTATAGGTTTTTATGGGGATTTTTTGAGGGAAAGCGAACGATACATTTAACATATCAACAATTGCCTGTTGTAGGTCAACAAGCTTTGTTGAAAAACAACAAGTCTGCAATCAATTTTAACCGCGATTGCATACTGTTAATTATACCATTACTTAGTGATAGTTTATTGAAAAAATTTATATTTTTTAGATTTTTTATCAGTATCACACTACAAAAAATTACTGTTAACCTTGCATGAAAACAACATGCCTATCAACTTAACAACTATAAGCAAGAGCTATGCAAGTTTCCTCCTACCTCCGTACTCAACACCCTCACAGCACACAACGCGACCACCAAAACTTACGAGATATGCTGCCCTACTTATGGGACTATCGCGGGCGCGTTGTCTTCGCACTACTAACGCTTGTTTTTGCCAAACTTGCCAATGTCGGCGCACCCTTATTATTAAAAGACATTGTCGACAGCCTCGATAAATCGCAACAAAACATTTTAATTTTGCCTGTCCTCCTGCTGTGCATATACGGCTTACTTCGCCTTGCCAGCGCGTTTTTTAACGAATTACGCGATAGCCTATTTGCCCGTGTGCGTTACCACACCATGCGCCAAGTATCCTGTAAAACCCTGCACCACCTGCATAAACTCTCCCTACGCTTTCACCTAGACCGACAAACGGGCGCAATTTCGCGCGACTTAGAACGCGGGACGCGAAGTGTCAGCAGTATTCTGAACTACCTCGTTTTTAATATTATTCCAACCCTTGCAGAGTTTTTACTGATTGCCTTAATCCTACTCAGCCAATACGACATTAAATTTACCCTTATCACCTTTGTAACTGTAGCAATTTACATCGCTTTTACCCTTGCCATTACCGAATGGCGCATGGAATTTCGCCATACCATGAACGCCAAAGAATCTGAAGCAAATTATCAAGCCATTGATAGCCTTGTTAATTATGAAACCGTTAAATACTTCGGCAATGAAGCCTTTGAAGTACAACGCTACAGCAACACCTTACACGCTTGGGAAGAGGCAGCCGTCAAAAGTCAAACCTCCATGTCCGTCCTCAACTTTGGACAATCCGCCATTATCGCCGTAGGCAGTACCCTCATTCTCTTCTATGCCAGCCAAAGCGTTGTTACAGGACACATGAGCTTAGGCGACCTCGTCCTTGTGAACACCTTCCTACTACAACTTTTCATCCCTTTAAATTTTCTCGGCATACTCTACCGCGCCATTAAATACGCACTGGTTGACATGGACATGCTCTTTCGTCTCCTAGAACAAACGCCCGAAATTCAAGACGCGCCCGACGCAAAACCCTTACAACTCACACAAGCCCAAGTACAATTTAAAAACGTCCACTTTCACTACCAACCCGACCGCCCCATTTTGCACAACATCAATTTCAACATCCCCCAAGGGCACAAAGTCGCCGTTGTCGGTGCGAGTGGTGCAGGAAAATCCACCCTTGCCCGCCTACTATTTCGCTTTTACGACGTAACACAAGGCAGTATTCACATTAACGGGCAAGACATCCGCACCCTCACAACGGCAAGTCTCCGTACAATCATGGGCATCGTGCCACAAGACACCGTCTTATTTAACGACACGATTTACTACAACATCGCCTACGCCGACCCCAACGCCGACGAAACCGCCATACACACCGCCGCCAAAATTGCCAATGTGCACGACTTTATCCAACAACTCCCCCAAGGCTACCAAACCCTAGTCGGCGAACGCGGTTTAAAACTCTCAGGCGGAGAAAAACAACGCATTGCCATTGCCCGCGCTATCCTCAAACGCCCACACATCCTCATTTTTGACGAAGCAACCGCCTCACTAGACTCCAAATCAGAACAAGCCATACAAAACGCCCTCAACGAACTTGCCCACCAACACACAACACTCGTGATTGCACATCGCCTCTCCACCATCATTGATGCTGATGAAATTCTCGTGATGGAACAAGGACACATTGTCGAACGTGGCACACATACACAACTACTCACCCAACAAGGCGCGTATGCCCACCTGTGGCAACTGCAACAACAAGAACGGACAAACTCACCAACTGAAAACAGATAACACACCTTTATAAATTTTATCCACCCGCCTACTTGTACGCTAAAATAACTAGCGTGCGAGTTCTCGCATCATTACCCCTATGATTCCCCTCTCAGCCCTCAAAAAGTCATCACCATGCCCAGCTTAAAAATTACCCGTCCTGATGGAACAGAACTCCCCATATCAGGCTACCACTACGAAAAACCCAGCGCACAAGCCAAAGCCTTCACCTCCCGCTTAGGCAACAAAAAACTCCCCGCCAAAGTTGACCTACGCCCCTACATGACCGAAGTCGAAGACCAAAAAAATACCAGCAGTTGCGTTGCTAACGCCGTCGCAGGGGCTTACGAATACCTCGCAAAACGCCACCTTGGCGAAGACTCCTACAACGTCAGCCGCCTATTTATCTACTACAACGCCCGCTACTACCGCAGTTGGGAAAACGAAGATAAAGGCTCATTCATCGCCGATGCCATCAAAGGCTTAAGCGAATACGGGGCTTGCTCCGAAGAAACATGGGAATTCGACGTTAAATCCGTCACAACCGAACCCGACGGCGATGCCTACGACGAAGCCGCTAACTTCCTCGTAGAAAGTACCGAACTACTACCCGTCGACCTCACCGCATGGAAATCCGCCCTTGCTGAAGGCAACCCGATTATTTTCGGCATTTCCCTCTTCAAATCCTTTGACTCCCACAAGAAAAAAGGCTTAGTCCCCATGCCCTCCCCGCAAGAAACCGCCCGCGCCTCACACGGCGGACACGCAATGCTCTGCGTTGGCTACTCCGACAACGACCAAGTATTTATCGTCCGCAACTCATGGGGCAGTGACTGGGGCGACAACGGCTACTGCTATATACCCTACCGCTACCTGATTAACCCCCAACTTAACAGCGGTGATTGCTGGGTTATCAAACAACTAGACAACTTTGATATTGATGAATCCTCATGGTCAGACGATGACGAATCCGTCTTAGGCGACTGGGAAACCGAATTCGCCGACATGAGCGACGAAGACTATCAAGACATGCTAGAAGCCATGGGAGACTCCCCACTAGAATTGCGTCTTGCGATGATAATCATGTATGCCGCAGGTGCAGACGACGACATCAGCGATGAAGAAATGGCAGAAATCACCACCTATATGGATGGTTTCTTAGAACTGCTCGGCGTAGCAATGAAAACTGAGCGTTTATTACGAAACGCACAAAAACAACTCAACAAAGATGAAGACGGCGAATTACTAGACGAATCGATTGATTTATTAGGCGAATACCTATCAGGCGAACTACTCGCGCGAATAGTCCAAGACATCGAAGCCATGATTGATGTCGATGATTTATCAGAAGAGGAAGAAGAATTTCTCAACGATTTAATCAGCCGTTGGCAAATTGAAGGCGATGAAGAAGACGAATCAGAAGACGACGACGAAGAATATGAGGAAGACGAGGACGAAGAAGAAGAAGAGGAAGAAGAAAAACCAAAAAAACGGCGATAATCTTTTATAACCTGAGTTCGGCGATATTTATAAAACAGAGACCTGCTAAGTTTTGAAAATCTAGCAGGTCTTTTTTTGTCTGAATCAGAATTCACAGAATTTTCAGAATTAGCATAATTCGCATTAATTTCTTGGTTTAAGGGGTTTTAAATTCTGTTAATTCTGAAAATTCTGATTCAGATAAGCTGTTGTCTTTTTAAAAGAATCTCGCCGTACTCGGGTTAGGGTTAATTAAGAAAATTGTGTAAATTATGGTTCAGATATTTGCTGACTTAACCGCGCCCAATAATTTAAGCCATCCTGTCCCCAATCCTTCGCCAACTCCTCCAACGCCTGCAAGACTTGTGCATAACCAATCTTATGAGCAATTCGATACGCTTCTACAAATTTTGTGATTCCTTCCTGCACTTCCTCATTTTGTAAATGAATACGTCCCATATTAAACAACGTCGCACACAAGCCCGCCACATCGCCGATTTCTTGTTGAATCGCTAAGGACTGTTGCAAGTAGCGCAGGGCGGTTTCGTAGTCGCCTCGGGCATAAGCCGTTGTTGCCATATTGTTGAGCGTCGCGCCTTCGCCACTTTTATCGCCGATTTCTTGTTGAATCGCTAAGGACTGTTGCAAGTAGCGCAGGGCGGTTTCGTAGTCGCCTCGGGCTGAATAGATAAGAGAAATATTGTTGAGCGTCGAGCCTTCGCCACGTTTATCGCCGATTTCTTGTTGAATCGCTAAGGACTGTTGCAAGTAGCGCAGGGCGGTTTCGTAGTCGCCTCGGGCTTGAAATATTTGAGAAATATTGTTGAGCGTCGTGCCTTCGCTTTTTTTATCTCCCAATTCTTTGAAAATCGCTAAGGACTGTTGCAAGTAGCGCAGGGCGGTTTCGTAGTCGCCTCGGGCATGGGCGATAGTTGCCATATTGTTGAGCGTCGTGCCTTCGCCACTTTTATCGCCGATTTCTTGTTGAATCGCTAAGGACTGTTGCAAGTAGCGCAGGGCGGTTTCGTAGTCGCCTCGGGCATGGGCGATAGTTGCCATATTGTTGAGCGTCGTGCCTTCGCCACTTTTATCGCCGATTTCTTGTTGAATCGCTAAGGACTGTTGATAGTTGGTTAGCGCAAGTTCTAAATTACCCAATGAATGATAAACCCGTCCAATATCATCTAAAATTCTGGCTAACTCGGCACTGTTAGGCGTGGATTCATCTCGTAAACTGAATAATACTTTTAGCCAGCGTTGTTTTTCTGCTGTGCTCATACGCTCTGCCGCGTGAACTGCACTCTCTCTAAAGGCTTTTAATTCTTCTTGTAAATAGGCATTTTTTTCAGTTTCAGGAATATCAAATTCATAAATAGCACTACGCCAGTCGAAAAAATCTAGGGCGGTTGTTGCTAATAATTGCAAGGCGTATTCAGGTAGCCAGAAAAAAACACCTCGATTTAAGCGTTGGTATGCACTCCGTCGCCAATTTAATTGTTGTAACGTTTTAAATGCCGTTGTTTCTGTAACATCTTGGGGTTTATCAGGATTTGGGAGTAACACTTCTAAATCGTAAATAAAGATAGGAATATCAGGAGGATAATTTTCTAAAACTTGCTGTAATGCTTCATCCAATAAAATATTATTTAAATCATATTCTTGCTGTAATGTTTTAATGCTAATTTCTGCAATCGGCTGGTTAAATTTAGTTTTAATTTCATCAATCAGTATCTGACGATAAGCCGTAGAATTACACCGAATAAAAAACAAATAAAAATGCCCTTGGTCACAACGACGAAGGGCACGCAAAAGACGGGGAAGCACTGCGGAATTGGTCATGTTTACGTTGATGGTGTCACGCTTAAAAGGGCTTTAATCGAGTCTAACTCTAAAACGGCAGGATGTAGTGCTTGCCACAATTCGCCATTTTCATATTCTAAGATAACGCGGTTGTTGGTTAAACGGGCATAACTTTCCATGCTTTTATTCGGTTTTTTATAATAAACCGCTTGTAAAACTAATTTATCATCATCGGTTAAGGTAATTAATTGGCGACTGTAAAACTTAATCAACGCACTTTTGGCATATTCGATATCTTCGTGCGTTACTTTTTCCGCATCCGTTTCTGTCACACTACGCAATAAAATCATTAAATCACGAATTGCACCACCGCTTAACTTAATCAGTTCATCAACATATTTTGTATCTTCAAAAAGGGTCTCAATATTCACCCGTTTTTTAATTAAATCGCGTAGAGTTTCCTTACCGTCTGAATTTTCCACTTTTACCATCGGCATCACCAACATGTCAGAAAATTCATTTTTTAAGTTAGTTTGTGAGGCAAGTGTAATGGGTACAGTGTAGATAATATGGCTATTAACCCATTTTAACTGTTCTGCATGTAACATAAACAATTCATAATGATTAGAATATTCTTGTTTTTGTGCAAACAACATTTTTTCCAAACCATCAACGATAATAACCAGACTTTTATAGCCTTGTTTTTGAATGCGTTGACGTGTTGCCGTAATTAAATTATTTAGATGAGCTTTGAAAACCGTTAAATCGTTTCCAATTTCTTTTCGAATAAATTCACGTCGAGTACTACTATTTTTCAAATCATTTTTAAGTTTAGCCATCAACCCTCCAAAAAGGGATTTAATGCCTGCACTGGCTTCTGTTGTTAATTCTGCGCTTAACTCTATTTTTCTATCGGTTTCAATAATTTTTTTAGCAAACCAAGTATGTAAATTTTCTAATAATGCTTTATCTAATTCCCAACCTTTTTCTTCTAACTTCGTGTACAAGCTTTCTGCAATTGCTAATAGAACATCTTGATATTCAATATCATTCATTTCTAAAATGTCTTCAATATCAATGTACACAACAAAAAACTTTTGCGCTTCTAGCTCTGCCTTTAGCTGATGTAACTCTGTTGTTTTGCCACTCCCGCGATGTCCAGAAAATAACATGCTGAAATATTTATCTACATTCTGATTACGCTCGATATTCTTTGCAATATTACTAATCCAACTTTTACGTTGTCCCCGAACCCGCGATAAATCTTGATACCGTGAATCTTTTGCAGATGCTAAAGGGGTATCAGGGTCACACGCATGATACATATCATCAATAGTAGAAACGGGGTAAGTTAATTTCATAAATAATCCTTAAAAAATAATCTGTTGAACCAATTCACAAATGTTAAAGCTTCTGGTGTGTCATGGGAAAAATAGCGAGCTTTAATTGCCGTGCCAAAAGGTAAACCTGATTCTTTTTGCCATGCTAACCATGTATGTACGCAGGCTTTTATCTTATCTAGTTCAGAAAACATTGCGCCTTTTTTGCGTGCTTCTGCTGTTGCTTGTTGTGCATATTCCCAACAATAATCTTGTTCAGGTATCAAATAAGATAGAAAATCTTCTAATTTACCAATTGTCTGATTATTCGGCATTAACCAAATACCTACACATTTGTTATTTAATGGGATAATTGTTCCTGCCTTGTCTGGTTCAGTTGGTAAAGAGACTGATAGCCCTAAATCGTTCATCACGGCGTTGATACGGTCGCAAACACTTTGCCAGCGATTTTCTACACTTAAATCTGCATCTAAAATAATGCCTATGCGTTCATATGATTTAATCGTAGTGGGTAAAGCAGTTAATGCTTCTGTCCAGCCTTTTGCATTGTCGATTTCTACCCGTGTTTTTTTGTTATTCCAATCAACCCCATGACGAGCCAGTAAATTGATAACGGTATATTGGTCATCAATCCCTTCAACAATTAGGCGTTTACCTGTGCTCATCCGCGCACCTCAATATGATGACGTGCTGCAATTTCTAATTCTTCACTGGAGTAGCGAATGGCTTGCGTTGCATTTGGTTCTACACGGTATAAAACAACTTCTTTTGCTAATTCTGGTTGGTCAGCTTGTAACCATGCTAAGGCACGTACACAATCGCTACTGTGTGTTGTTGCAAAGACTTGTACATTAAATTGTTTTGCTGTTTGTACGATAAAACGCCATAAGTCTTCTATCACGCTGTAATGTAAACCCGTATCAATTTCATCAATTAATAAATATTTTCCTTCTGATTTAACTATATAGATGGCTAATCCTAATAATCGGCGAACGCCTTCCCCCATACTGCCTAGCGGTAATCTTTCTGTATTTTTTAGTTTAATAAAGACATTACCGCGATTTGAACTTGTAAATACAATCCGTTCAAGTGTTGGTAAAACACTTAGTAAGGCTTCATAGACTTTTTCTTCAGCAGGGGTTGCAACAATGGAATCCCATAAACGTTGTAGTTGTTCATCATTTGCGCCTGAAGTGCTTAAAAAAAGTGGCGATTTACTAAAATTTTTAATATCAATATGTCTATCATCATACATAAACTTTTCTAACGACATCGATAAGCTTTTTTCTAAATACGAGCTTTCTATTTGAACGGTTAATCGTTTTTCAAGCTCATCAGAGTTATCAATGAGGTTGAGTTTTATAAATTGTTTTTGTTGTTCGTTTCTCGCTATACCTGAGATTTGAAACCATGAGTTTACATCAAGATAATGTCCTGTAAATAAATGACTAATATCAATATAAGGAATGCCTAATGTTTCAATATATTCATTGCGTCTGTCCGAAGATTTTAATAAAACGCGCCAATGATTAGACATTAATATTTCTAACGCTTCTAAAATAGCGGTTTTGCCTGCATTATTCCGCCCAACAAATAAATTAACTTGTCCCAATTCTTTAATATCAAAACAAGAAAAAGTACGGAAGTTTTCAATTTTTACATTGTGATACATGGTAAGTCATCGATAATTTATTAAAAGAGAAAAAGCTATTTTTAATAAACTGAATTTAATCTTTTTAATAAGTATTTTCTAGCAATAAAAAAATACTGTTCCTCTGTCATAAGTTAGCACGGCGAGGGGTTATCATTTTGATAGAATAAGCGCATGTTGTCCATGAACGTGAACGACAGTTTATAATCTTAAAAGGCTTTTACCATAATAAAAACAATTACAACCATTTTTTTCAGAATATCATTCTACTTGCTAGTTTTATTTAAAAAACTCATGTCAACGTCAATTCAAACTATTGCTGAACACGCGGGATATACGGTCATTATGGGCATGGGCAAAACGGGTGCGTCTTGTGTCCAGTTTTTGGCTAAACAGGGCGTTTCATCGTTGTATGTTATGGATAATCGTCCAAATCCGCCTTATTTAGCAAATTTACAGCAGAATTATCCGCAATTTACTTATTTAACAGGGGTTTTTGATGCGGAAATTTTAGCCCGTGCGCAAGAAATTGTGATTAGCCCTGGTTTGTCGTTGCGGGATGAGGCGTTGCAATTGGCGCATCAGGCTAAAGTGCCTGTCATTGGGGATGTTGAGCTGTTTGCTCGCTATGCTCAGGCAACGATTGTGGCTATTACGGGGTCTAATGGTAAAAGTACCGTCACAACAATGTTGGGCGATATGGCAAAACAGGCGGGCTTAGTCACGCAGGTTGGGGGAAATTTGGGACAACCTGCTTTAGATTTGTTAAGCCAGAATACGCAGTTGTATGTGTTGGAGTTGTCTAGTTTTCAGTTGGAAACAACCTATTCCTTGCAGGCAAAAGCGTCCGTTGTGTTAAATATCAGTGCTGACCATTTAGACCGTTATGCAGATATGCAAGCGTATGCGTCGGCGAAACAGCGAATTTATCAGCAATCTGCGGTGTGTGTGTGTAATGCAGATGACCCGATGGTTATGGCGATGTCACCGATAGATAAGCCCGTTATTTCTTTTAGTTTGCAGGCAGATAAGGGTGATTTTCGGGTAATGACGTATGAGGGTGAACCGTATTTAGTGCGTGTGCGAGCAGATGAGGTAATGCCGTTGATGCCTGTGGCGGATTTGGCGTTAAAAAGTGCGATTATGCGGGCAAATGCATTGGCGGCGTTGGCATTGGGTGAGGTGATTGGTTTGCCACTGGAGGCGATGATTTTGACCTTAAAAACGTTTAAGGGTTTGCATCATCGTTGTGAGTTGGTGGCAACAGTGAATCAGGTGGATTGGTTTAACGATTCTAAAGGGACGAATATCGGCGCGTCTATCGCGGCAATTCAGGGTTTAGAGAGACCGAAGAAAATTATTTTAATCGCGGGTGGTGATGGGAAAGGCGCGGATTTTAGTCCGTTGGCAGAGGTTGCCGAGGCGCATTTAAAGACGTGTGTATTGATTGGGCGGGACGCGCCGTTAATTGAAACGGCATTGCGGGGGGTTGTGCCTGTGTCTCATGCGCATTCGTTGGAGGCTGCGGTGAAGTTGTGTGCTGATTTGGCAGAGGCGGGGGATGCGGTGTTATTGTCGCCTGCGTGTGCGAGTTTGGATATGTTTAGAAATTATGAGCATCGCGGGCAGGTCTTTATCGAAGCGGTGCAAGCGTTGAATGTGTCACCAATTGTATAAATGAGGCATTAGGGCAAGTTTTTTCGCCCTTTAGGTTTTTGTCTCGTTATAATATTAGCATTGGCTAATATAGTCGTCAGCAGAGAGCAATGTTATGTCTTCTATCGTGATTTTGGGTGCTAGTTTTGGGGCGTTACGGGCAGTTAAAGCGTTGCGTCAACAGGGTTATAAGGATGCAATTACGTTGATTGCACCGAAACCGACGTTCTTTTTTTATCCCAGCTTGATTTGGGTACCGTCGGGCTTGCGTCAAGAGGCGGATTTAACGTTTCCGTTGGAGTCGTTTTTTAAGCGTTATGCGGTGACTTATCAGGCGGGTACGGTGACAGGGTTAGACCCCGTCGCGCATATTGTGCAAACAGATAAGGGCACAGTGGCATTTGATTATTTAATCATTGCTTCAGGTGGGCGATTTATTAAGAAGTTAGCAGGGATTGAGCATGTTTATTTGCCTTGCAGTCAGTATGCTGAAATTAAAGCCTATAGTGATAAGTTGAACAGTTTGACGCAAGGCACGCTTGCCTTTGGATTTTCTGCTAATCCGAAAGAGCCTTCAGCGGTGCGGGGGGGGCCTGTATTTGAGTTTTTATTTGGGGTGGATACGTTGTTACGTCGGCAAGGACGGCGCGATAAGTTTAAATTGGTGTTTTTTAATCCATCGACAACACCTGGGCAGCGTTTAGGCGGTAAAGCGGTTGGTTATTTGTTAGCAGAAATGCAAAAGCGTGGAATTGAAACACAGTTAGGGCATAAAATACAGGGATTTACAGCGGACAAGGTATTGACAGAAGGTGGAGAAATTGCCAGCGATTTAACGATGTTTTTATCTGGTTTAACAGGACCTGCATGGGCTGAGGCAAGCGGTTTGCCTTTGTCTGAAGGGGGATTTATTAAAGCAGATGCAAATTGTCAAGTACCTGAGTTTGAAAATATTTTTGTCGTTGGTGATAGTGGTAGTTATTTAAACTCGCCTGATTGGTTGCCAAAACAGGCGCATATGGCGGAATTGCAGGCAGTTACGGCAGTTAAAAACATTTTATCTTTGATAACAGGTGGAATACCCAGTAAGACATTTAAAACGGAATTAGTGTGTATTGTGGATAGTTTAGAAAAAGGTGCATTAGTGTATCGGAATGAAAAAGATGTGTATTTATTGCCAAATACACGTTTATTTCATTGGGCTAAACGCGCATTTGAATATTGGTACTTACGACAATATCGGGCTTGATTAAGACCTTTGTCTGAATCGGAATTGACAGGATTTAAAAGCGTTATTTTTTGGTTTGAGGGTTTTAAATCCTGTGAATCCTGATTCAGACAACTTGTTGTCTTTTTAAAAGAAACTCGCCGAACTCAGGTTAACCTATGCTTGCTATTCACCAAAACCATACATATTTTCTCCTTGAAATATACCAAGAAGACAAATATTTTTTATTAATCCCAATAAAATACTTAATTTCTCATCCGAGCTACAGAGAATAAGTTCATCAAGTTCTATAACAAGTGCTTCTAACTCACTATACAAAATAACAGCATCCCCATAGAAATCAGACATACGATACAGAAGTGAATCTTTTTTTATTAAAGATTCATGACGCACAAAAATATAGTCATACATTGTTTCTTCTAATTCAAGAAGGTCATCAAAGTCCTTTTCAGAAACTCCTAAACAAATAGAATATCCCATGCGTTATCCTTACATAAGTTAAAAATAAACATATAGTAAACGCACTATAAAGCGATGCGGAGGACTGCCAGTCCTAAATTTAAATCACTTTATGGTACGATTACTATATAACCCTGTGAATCCTGATTCAGACAAAAAAAGACCTGCTAGGTTTTGAAAACCTAGCAGGTCTCTGTTTTATTTAAGAACCAGAAGCCTTTGTATTTTTTTCCAACTCGGCTGAGTTGACAAGGCAGTGTTCAGGGTTTAATGCGATGCGTAATGGGCGCACTTGTTGATTAAGGCGTGCATCAAAAACGCTGGTATAGAATAGGACACGGCGGACATAGGTACGAGTTTCATCAATAGGGATTAGCTCAACCCATAAATCTGCGGGTAAACATCCATTATTTTGCGCCCACCGTTTAGCACGTCCAGGCCCTGCGTTATAGGCAGCGGTTGCAAGCATGTAGTTACCGTTGAAATAGTCCAACATTTCTTTTAAATAAGCCGTGCCTAAGGCGATATTGTTATCTATATAGAGAATATCGGCGTTGCTTTTCACGGGGATACCAATTTGACGGGCAACATGGCGACCTGTTGCAGGCATGAGTTGCATGAGTCCTAACGCGCCTGCTCCAGAACGGGCTTCGTGTAAAAAGGCACTTTCTTGACGGGTAATGCCATATACCCATGAGAGGTCAACCTCTTGATTTCTTGCCCCTGTGACTAATTCTTGATAGTAGGCTAAGGGGAAACGTACTTCTAAGTCGTCGTAGGAGTTGGCTTTTGCAGCGGTGAAGATTGCGCGGTCGTACCATTTCCAGCGACTGGCTAAGGCGGCGGCAATGGCTTGGTCTCGTGCTTCCATATTATCGGTGATGTATTGCCATTCGCGCCGTGCTTCGAGAATCATTCCTAGTTGGTAAAATTCGTAAGCGGCTTGAAAACCAACTCGTTTCATTAAACGGCGTTCATCATTGGCGTTAAATTGTGTTGGGTGATGGGTGACATCATAGGCTACGCCTAAACGGTCAGCGGCTAAAAAGCCGTAATAATCGCGTTCTTTTGCCAGTTTTTGATAAATGCTTGTGGCGGTTTGTCCTTCATTGGTTTTGCCATGTGTTTGTTCTAAGGCACGGGCTAGCCAGTATTGCCATTGCAGGCTGTCGCGTTCATCGCTGGGTAATTCTGTAATAAAATCAGCAATAGCAATCCATTCTTGTCGTTGTAAGGCGATTTTGAGACGGGTTTCAGTAATTTCTTTTGTTAAATAGTTTTTATTAACCGCTGTTAGCCATTGCAAGGCATCTGCACGGTCTTGTTTTGCGCTGGCTAGTGCAATATTGCGTTGCATTTCGCCTAATTGTTCAACGGAGAATGCATAGCGTTGTTGGAAATCTTCCCAATATTGTAAGGCTTGGTTAAATGTTTCGGCTTTATCAGCAAGGCGGGAGATGCCATGCATGATAATATCGCGGGCGAGGTTGACATCGGGTTGGTTAAAGCTGGATAGCATTGCACTGGGGTTGCTGTGCATGGCTTGCCATAGGCGTAACCATTGTTTATCCGCGTCGTTTAAGCGATTTGCCAGTTGATTAGCAACAGTGACTTTGCCCGCTTGCATCACAAGGCGAATACGTTGCCATAACAACGCATTGTTTTGCATGTCACGGCTGTTATATAGCACAGCAGCAAATAGGGGTTCGCAAGCACTGGGCTGTTCTTTTTTGACTAAATAAAGGGATTTTGTTTCTTCGAAGAGTTGACTGGCGGGTGTGCCTGTCATTAAACGTGCGTATAAGTAATAGCATTGAAGGGCAACGTCTTTTTGTGGCTGGTAGGCATATAAATAGCCTGCCCAATTGTTTTGCGTGATGGCGCGTTGTAACCATTCTTGTCGAACTTTATTACCATTGAAACTGTCACCATAACTATCAACAAATTCGAGGACTTCTTCTGAACTCGCGCTTTTTAAACGGTTACTGATTAAATAGTAACGTAAATAGTAGTTTAAAGGATAGCCTTCTAACTGGGCTGAGTATTCTTCAATACTCGCCATATTGCGTGCTTTAACTGCTTGTAAAGCATTTAAAAAGAGTTGTCTTTGTTGGGTGAGGTCGGCTGCAACTAAGCTGTTTGCAGTGAGTAGGAATAGAGAAAGAAGGCTGTAAAAAAATAGCGAAATAAAATAGGAACGTTTCATGGGGTAAACATCCAAAAGCAAAAAGTTTCAATAAAATGTACGTCATGGCAGACTCAGCAAGTAATATGCCTTTTTATAATCAATGTATTGAATTGAAGTGACATAGGTCTTATAGACGGCTCAACACGCATTGATTAATCACGCCTAGCAATCATGTCATAAAAATTGAAATTTAATTCAATGACATAATAGCTGTTTAATGCAGTACATCCTTATACGCAACTGCTTATTCTACACAGCCCTTGTGCAGATAGTAATTGTGTAGAAATTCACACACCTGTGGTTTTATAACAACTTTTCGCTTTAAGCATTTGTGTTACCTTATTGAGACAGAATAATATCGTTAAACACAATCAGGAGTTTTATGATGAAATTAACCGTAAAAATTTGTCTATTTGGCGGGCTATTATGGTTAGCTGCTTGCACGCAAACAATATCCCACTCAGGATGCTGGGTTGCTGACCCTTATTTAAATGGACGTTATACAGGGGAATGTAAGGACGGCAAGGCGCATGGGGTTGGTACGGCGATTGGTAAAGATACGTATAAAGGGCAATTTGTTGCGGGGCAGTTGCAAGGTTCTGGGCTTTACACGTGGTCAGATGGTGACCGATATTGTGGTAGCTTCCAAAACGGCAAAATTAATGGGGTTGGCGTGATGTTATACATCAATGGTTCACGCAAAGAAGGGATGTGGAAGGACGGTAGTTTGGCACAGAGCTATGCAGAAAATACGGTGACTTGTAATATTCGCTAACATTATTCCCTAAAAGCTGTTTTTCAGCGTTATGACTCTTATGAGGACATTTGCATTATGGATAAACCAAGTTCCCCATTTTTTAATTTTTTCCGTAAATTATTTGATTCACGTGCGGCGGCTGAACCGACTGCAATCCCAACAACGACAACAACAACGGGTAAATATCCCACCACCTACGCCGCGAATAATGCCACATTAATGCGCCAGCTAACGGAAGTAAAAAAATATAATACATATATTAATGAAGCTGTTCGCCTTTACCCTTATTTAACGCCTGCAATTATTGCGGGAATCGGTTCGCGCGAATCGCAATGGGGACTAGCATTAACACCGCCAACCCCCGCAGGGCGTGGCGATTTTGCCCGTCGTGCGCCACGGGGCGAGAGAACCACACCAGAACCGCCTGATGGTGGTGGTTATGGGCGCGGATTAATGCAGATTGATTATGATTGGCATGAATTTGCCCGTACAGGTAACTGGCAATCACCGCGTGAAAATATCCTCTATGCTTGCAAAGTATTAGACGATGCAAGACGCTTTTTTCAACAAAGACTTAATTTACGCGAAGCTGATTTATTACGTGCAACGATTGCTGCTTACAATGCTGGTGCAACAGCAACATTAAATGCTATCACCGCAGGTTTAGATATGGATGCAAACACAACAGGGAAAGACTATTCCCGTGATGTGTTAAGCCGTGCGGGTTGGTTTCAGTTGCAAGGCTGGAAGTAAATAAGCGTTATACACTGATTCAGTCAGTAATTTTAAAATATAAAGGCGCAGTTTACTGCGTCTTTATGTTTTCTATGGTTTTTTAAAGGTAAAAGTATTGTGTATTAACTTTGCATAAAACAACATTACTTTAGGATAAGCTAACAATGTGAATTCTTAAAGTAATGAGTCATTATCAACCTTCTAATTTTTTAAACGATGTTTTGAGTGTTTTTCGTGAAATCATTACTTTCCTCACCATTCAATAAACTTTTATTTCTTTGGCTACTACCAACACTATCATTAGTGTTTACCCTGATTATTTGGCAGATAGCGACTTATAACGTTCAAAAAAACTTAGATGCACAATTTTATTTTCAAATAGAAAGGGTTGAACACTCAATTTTTGAGAGGATGATGCGTTACAAAACTGTACTGTCTGGTGTGGCAGGCTTATTTGCCTCTTCTGATAATGTCTCCTTTCGTGAATGGCACAATTACTTAAACTATTTAACCCTTAAAACGAATCACGGTGGCTTAGAAGCATTAGGCTATGCCGATTATGTATTTGGCTTACAAAAAGAAAACCATATTAAACAAATACGTGCTTCACTATACGATGAATATACAATCCATCCTGATGTCATACGTAACGAATATTTACCCATTATTTATATAAAACCAGCGTCCACTTTTGCTAACAGTTTAGGTTATGACCTTTTCGATATTGCAGAACAGGATGAGGCAATTATTAAGGCGCGTGATTCTGGTGAAGTGATAATAGGAAAATATAAAGCTGATACCAAGGTATTAGGTAGCCCTGATTTCCTCATCTATTTTCCCATTTATCATCATGGTTTCCCTATTAGAACCGTGAATGAAAGACATTCCGCTTTAGTCGGTATGTTATTTGGGGCGTTTCAACTGAATGATTTAATGTCGGACATTTTGGACGAGCATAGCAACCAAATCACTTTTAAAATGTATCAAGTGGATGCAAATCAAGCTACTACGTTCATATATCAAGCAACGGCAGAGATTGATAATAATGCAAGTCACACAGCGCAACGCCAACTGTCATTATATGGACAAACGTGGCTGTTCGAATATTCAAGCCGTCCCTCCTTTAATGAACTCTTTGGCAGTGATATGCCCATCATTTTATTGATGGGTGGAATTATCGTCAGTTGCCTTTTATTTTTATTAGCATGGTCATTGGTTAACGCCCAACATTTATTTATTTCTTTACGGCAAAGTAAAGCACATGCTGATAAAGCCAATACAACACTAAAACAGTTTAAAACTATTTTAGATTTAACCATTGATAGCATGTTCATTTTTGACCCTAACACGCTAACACTTTTATATTTCAATCAAAGTGTTATCAATGAATTTGGTTTTTCTGAAACAGAACTCACACAAAAATTTCCTCGATGTTTAGCCACCGATCAACAAATTGACACCCTGCGCCAAACTATCGCGCCCTTATTAACAGGTGAGTTACGGGTATTTTCTCAGCAAGGGCAAATTCAGCATAAAACAGGGGCATTCATCCCTGTAGAAATCATTCTGCAATATATTCATGAACCTAATCAGACAGGGCATTTAGTCGCTATTGTTCGCAATATTAGCCAACAATTACAAAATGAAGCTTCTTTACGCAAGCAGGAAGAAATTTTGCGTTGTGTCATTAATAGCATTCCGCAAATGGTTTTCTGGAAAGACCGAGATTTACGCTTTTTAGGCTGTAATCAAGTCGTTTCACAACTCGCAAATTGTCAACCCAGTGATTTAGTTGGTAAAACAGATTATGAAATGCCATGGGCAGCAGATGCCGCCTATTATCGACGACTTGACCAAGAAGTCATGGAAAGCAATCAAGCTAAATTGCGCTTTATCGAAACAGTGATGGTTGAAGATGGCTCTATACGCTGGATAGAAACCAATAAAATCCCTTTACATGATATTGATAATAAAGTAATTGGGGTTTTAGGAACAGCAGAAGATATTACGGAACGGTTACGCGCTGAACAATGTTTACATAAAGCAAATGAAGCATTGTTAGGTCGTGAACAACAGTTACGGGCGATTTTTGAAAGTGCTGGCGAAGCAATTATTGTCATTAATAATCAAGGAATTATTGAATCCTGTAACCCCGCTGCTGAAAAAATGTTTGGTTATTCGATGGATGAGCTAATAAACCATAACATTAAGATGATTATGTTGGCTGAATATGCAGAAAAACATGATGGTTATCTCCAACGTTATTGTGAAACGCGCGAGCGTCATATTATTGGAACACGACGGGAAGTAGTTGGTAAGCGGAAAGATGGCGTACCTGTTCCACTTATTATCAGTGTTGGCGAGTTTGAAATTGGCAATCAGCAAAAATTTGCAGGCATTTTGCACGATATTAGTCATTTAAAACAGCAACAAGAGGAATTACAACAGGCAAAAAATGCGGCTGAATTTGCAAATTACGCGAAAAGCACCTTTTTAGCCAATATGAGCCATGAATTGCGTACCCCTTTAAATGGCATTTTGGGATATGCACAGATTTTATTGCGTGATGATACGCTAACCTTAGAACAACACGGTGGATTAACGACGATTTTACGCAGTGGTGATTATTTACTGACTCTAATCAATGATGTTTTAGACCTTGCCAAGGTAGAAGCGAATAAAGTTGAAGTATTAACTGTTGAGTTTGATTTTAGAGAATTTATTTCCAGTATTGTTGGTTTATTCACCGTGCGGGCACGACAAAAAAATGTCATGTTTGAATATCAAGCACTCACTGATTTACCCAAAGGGGTGAAAGCAGATGAAAAACATTTGCGTCAGATATTACTAAATTTACTCAGTAATGCCGTGAAGTTTACAGAGCAAGGCAAAGTCGTTTTAAAAATCGGCTATGATGAACAGCAACATTTGCGCTTTAGTATAGAAGATACAGGCATTGGCATTGCACAAGAGGAAATCGAACATATTTTCAAACCTTTCCATCAAAGTGGCGAACAACGATTTAAAGCGCAAGGAACAGGTTTAGGCTTAACCATTACTAAACGCTTAATAGAAATGCTAGGCAGTCAACTACATGTCAGCAGTTGTTTAGGAAAAGGCAGTGTTTTCTGGTTTAGCCTTGATTTACCTTGTATTAGCACTGTCACAGTTAAAAAAACACCCGCAAAAATTCTTGGTTATGAGGGGCAAAGACAACGCTTATTAATCATTGATACACAGCCATTAAATCGAGAAATATTATACAAGCTATTAACCCCTTTAGGCTTTGAAGTGTTTGAAGCGACGCATGATGCAGAGGCAATACAACAGAGTTTAGCGATTAAACCCGATTTAATTTTTACCAGTTTAGGTAAAACTGAAGCAGAAGGGCTAGAAATAGTACAACAATTACGGAAATTACCTGATTTTGTGACAATGCCAATTGTTGCTGTATCTGCACATGTTTTTGAATATCATCAACAAATGATGAAACAAGCAGGCTGTAATGCATTCTTAGCACAACCAATTAAAGAACAAGAGTTGTTTGCCGTATTACAAACGCAATTAAACCTGACGTGGCAATATGCCATCAGTGCACAAGTTGCGGAAAAACAGGATATTGCGACAATATTTGATATTAATGCGCCGATTCCTATCTCCGCCGAACTAGCAGACAGTTTATACAATTTGGCAATGATGGGAGACCTAAACGCCTTGTTTGAAAAATTAAACGAGATGGAGCAAGACGAGGTATTACATCCCTTTGTACAATATGTACGCGAGATGGTTAAAGAGTTTCAATTAGATGAATTAGCCAGTTTAGTTTTGCCTTATGTAAAACCAAAAAACTAAACGTTACATAAAATTGATGGTAATGCTAAACAAGTCGGGTTTTAGTTGTTCATCTTAACCCTTTGTCTAAATCAGGATTAGCAGGATTTAAAAGATTCACAAGTTAAATTATTTTGTCCATGATTAGCAGATTATCACCGTATGTCCTCTTGACTGCTTAGGCATAATATCTGCTTTGCTTAAACTCTCTAGTTTTCTAACCGACTCAATTATTATGCATGTTGTCACGCTCGATGAAGTAAAACGTCTCCGTCAAAAAACCCGCTATGCGGAAATACAAATTCATTTACAGCATGACGCAGAATATTTATGGCGTTATGTGATTAATACCGACATCATCGATAAAAAAGTTGGACTATCCCCGCTCAAATATACCTTTGTTCCTAAAGCACAAGGGGGCACTTTAATTTATGCACAATCAGATGATGGATGGTTAAAAGAAGCTTATCAAGAAATCCCCTACCAATGGCTACCCCCCAATTGGTTTTCTGTAGAGCGTGTTTACTCACAAGGCATCCTCCGCTATTTTCGTGGCGAATGGCAATTAACAAATCAAACGACAGGGGGATGTATCCTCACCTGTCGCTATTATTATCTGGGTAGATACCCGTTTCCTTTAAAAAAAGCAGTACAGCAAGAACTGGATAAGGTTGCTATTGTTTATAAAGAAATAGACCAGCATTCCTCCCACTATCCGACTTTAGATGTCGATGTCTTTTTCCAAGATACCAACAATAAAACAGAGAAAATTCAGCAATTACAGCAAGCGTGGAAAAAACTCTTGCCAAACAGTCAAGTACCAACCAAATTAGCCGAATATATTTACACCGCACCAGATAAAAAAGTCTTTCTGCTTCGCCCTTTTGAAGTTGCTGATTACTACCAATTACCGCGTATTGAAGTTCTACGTTTCTGTTTACTGGCGACAAAACAAGGTTTTTTAGAAATGAGCTGGGATATTCTTTGCCCCAGTTGTCGCGGAACAGGAACACATACATCACGCCTGATCGAGTTTTCACCATCCGCCCATTGCACGGCTTGCAATATTCAATACGATGCTGAATTTGAAAATAATGTTGAAGTGACTTTTAGACCTAATCCACAATGGCGAACATTAGACACAGCCAGTTATTGCGCAGGTAGCCCCGCCTCAACGCCTCACATTTGGGCGCAACTGACTTTAGACCCACAAGAACAACGTCAAGTTACCCTCCATTTAGACGAAGGCACTTATCGCTTTACCAGCCCAACCACACAAGGGGAAATTCGTGGCTATGTCAGTGATGAACAAGATGGCATCATGCCAATAGACACACTGACATTAACATTAGGCGATACAATCCCATTGCAACATACACAACGTTTTGCGCCCATCTTGCAACTACAACTATCTAATACACAAGCAGATTGGCAAGTATTAAAAATAGAAAAACTAGACTATCAAGGGCGTATCGTTACAGCCGCATTTGTAACAACCTTACAAGACTTTCGTGATTTATTCAGCTCAGAAGTATTACGCCCTGGTGTGCAACTGGGTATTTCTAATATCAGCTTATTATTTACAGACTTAAAAAGCTCAACAGAATTGTATGAAAAGCGTGGAGATGCCAGTGCTTTCGCATTAGTACAAGCGCATTTTGACATCATGACGACGATTATCGCGCGTTATCAAGGCGGTGTGGTTAAAACCATTGGCGATGCAGTGATGGCGGTCTTTACAGACCCATTAGCCGCTGTACAAGCCAGTGTCGACATCCTGCGTGGATTCAATAGTTACAATCAAAATCATCCCACAGAAGAACAATTAATTATCAAATTGGGATTACACAAGGGAGCTTGTATTGCACTGAATTTGAATGAAAAACTGGATTATTTTGGCTCGACTGTTAATATTGCCGCACGGGTGCAAGGGGTGAGTGAAGGCAATGATTTAATTCTATCATCGACGATGTATGACACTGTTGAACACTGGTTGACGCAATGCTCAGATTTACAAATCACATCATTAACGGCTAAACTCAAAGGGATACAAGACACCCATGTTTTATACCGTATCCAATTAAAATAAAAACAGCTCTGACAATACACATTTTTTTAAAAGTTATTAAGTAATTAACCTACTAAGTTAATGCTGGAAATTTATGATGCAACTCAATATATTGACCCCATATCAACGCTTGGGCGGTGAAGCCAAATTGCAAGAATTGGTCAATCGCTTTTATGAATTGATGGATACGCTTCCCGAGGCAAAAACCATTCGCGCCATGCATGGGCAAGATTTAACCGCGATTAAACAAATTTTAATCGAGTTTCTCAGCGGTTGGTTGGGAGGTCCTCGTTTATATGAAGAAAAATATGGACATCCCCGTTTAAGAGCCCGTCACTTACCTTTCCCTATTGGAGAACGTGAACGTGATGAATGGCTATTATGTATGTATCAAGCCATGAAAGATGTCGGAGTTTCTGAAGAATTACAGGCAGAATTGCAACTGTCTTTCTTCCGCACAGCCGACTTTTTACGGAATAAGATTGAAATTACTGATGAATCTAATGCCTAATCTTTTGTATTTTTTAACCTGAGTTTGGCGAGATTTTTTAAAAAGACAAGCATTTGTCTGAATCAGAATTTTCAGGATTAAAAAGACAAGAAAATTAAAAGAATAAAAAATTATGTTTTTAATTCTGCTAATTCTGAAAATTCTGTGAATTCTGATTCAGACAAAAAAAGACCTGCTAGGTTTTGAAAACCTAGCAGGTCTCTGTTTTGTTTTATAAAAATCGCCGAACTCAAGTTAGCTTAGATAGAGGGATTGTTTTTCAAGATTATTCTCTCTTTCCGTGGATGAGTATGGTCGACAATATTGCCTTAGCCATCGGCAAAGCCCAACCACAAATTCGCAAAGCAGAACAGCGCGAACAAGCCCAAGTTTTTTTAAAACAAGTCGGATTACAAGACGCAATTGGCAAGTATCCTTTTGAATTATCGGGTGGGATGCGCCAACGGGGAGCAATTGCACGCGCGTTAGCCTTAGGCTCACCCATTTTATTAATGGATGAACCGTTTGGCGCGTTAGACCCCATTAACCGCGCCCGTTTACAGGATTTACTCCTAGATGTTTGGCAAAGCACAACCCCTCGTAAAACCATTGTTTTCGTCACACATGATGTTGATGAAGCCATTTATCTGGCTGACCGAGTTGCAATTCTTGGGTCTTCACCAGGTCATTTGATAGCACAAAAAAATATTTCATTCGCTCGCCCCCGTGTGCGCAATCAACTCTTTACAACGGATGAATTTCATTTACTCCGCGAAGAAATTTCAGAAATTCTGAGCGCGGATACAATAGCTCGTTTAAATCTGACACCGTCAACATAAAGGCATTGTCATCATGCAACACGATACCGAACTTGTATTACCCATCACTCCAAATACAAACAGCATGAATCCGTTACAACTTTTTTGGCAATGGCGTGGGAAAGAAGCCTTTATTTTATTTGCTAATCTTTTATTGGCATGGCAATTAATCACGAGTTTTGTCGAACTGCCTGCAAATTCGCTTTACCCAAGCCCTTGGCAAACAGCCGTTGCTTTGTGGGATTCATTGCCTGAATTATTAAAAGGGACTTACTACTCTTTCTTAATTCTCGGTCCTGGTTATATTTTAGCCACGGTTATCGGGATAGTGGGTGGCTTGCTAGTTGGAACAACACCATGGATGCAAAGGGCTTTTTTCCACTCACTCGTGTTATCGCCCCGATTCCGCCTACTGTTTATATTCCTTATGCCATTGCGATTTTGCCTACTTTTCACCTATCTGCTGTTTTTGTGGTCTTTATTGGCGCGTTTTGGTCGATTTTTGCTAATACCGCAGCGGGAGCGATTGAAGGACGCTATCGAGATAATGCACTGATTTTAGAATTAAACTGCTGGGAATATTTAAGTAAAGTCGTGTTTCCTGCGAGTTTACCGCATATTTTTTCGGGCATGACTGTCGGACTCGCCTTTGCGTTTATTTTACTGACTGTTGCCGAATTATTTGGAGCGAATGCAGGGCTTGGGCGATTTGTCCAATATTACGCTGATTTTGCAGATTATCCGCGCATGGTTGCAGGAATTTTATACACAGGATTAATTACTTATCTATCAATGACAGGCTTAGAGTATTTAAAGAAACATGCCTTATTTTGGATGAAATAATGATGAAATTTCTTAATCTTGGCTTATATATCGCTGTATTATTTTGCTTCGCACTGATGAGTGGTGCCGCTATCAGTCAAGCAACCTACACATTTATGAACACGCCTGTAGAAACCACTGCAAACCACGCGACGCATCAATATTGCAGTCAAATCTTGCGCAGTACAGAAACAGGATTTTTACAACAAACTAATAATTTACAAATCCTTGCAAAACAGGCACGAGGACAACAGCAATTTGTGCTGATTCTGTATGAAATGAATGATTGTGCATATTGCGAACAGCTTAAAAAGACAGTGTTAAATCAAACACAAGTGATTCAATATTTTAAACAAAAATTTCAAATTGCGACTTTAAATATTGAAAGTGAACAACGTTTAATAGATTTTGCAGGACAGACAACCAGCGCGAGGGCATTTGCAACCCAACAACGGATTTTTGCCTCTCCCACCTTTGGCTTTTATCGTCCAACAGGAGAGGTGCTAACTTTGCATCAAGGAACTTTTGATAAAGCAGAAGATTTCTTAATGTTGGGTCGCTATGTTGTTGAGGCGATTTATGAACAATTGCCTTTTAGTGCTTATCGTCGCCAAGCGGCTACAGATGCAATTTAACTTGAGTTTGGCGAGATTTATAAAATAAAACAGAGACCTGCTAGGTTTTAAAAACCTAGCAGGTCTGTCGGAACGTGTGAAAAGAATTCACCAGAGAAGATTAAAAGATTGTCTGAATCAGGATTTTCAGGATTAGCAGGATTTAAAACCCTTAAACCAAAAAGTCAGGTGAATCATGCTTTTCAATCCTGAAAATCCTAACTCAAATGATTAACCCAATGGGCTAAAATTTCTCTTAGCTGTTGTTTACTCACGGGTTTACTTAAATAGTCATCCATACCTATCTGCAAACAATATTCGCGGTCGCCTTGCATTGCATGTGCAGTGAGGGCGATGATGGGGATAGCATGATTTTTTTTCGCGTTTAAATAGCCTTGTTGGCGAATGAGTTTTGTTGCAGCTAATCCATCTAAATGTGGCATTTGACAATCCATGAAAATTAAATCATAGGCTTGCAGACGTAACTGTTTTAAAACCTGTTCACCATCCTCCACTAAATCAACCTGACAGCCAAGGTCTTCTAAGACTAAGCGGACATACTGTTGATTCACAATGTTATCCTCAGCAAGCAGAATTTTTGCGTTAAAGCGTTCAGTGCTATCTGTTTGTTCTGCCTCTGTTTGAGGAAACGGATTATTAATGACATTGCATAAACATTGATACAAACGGGCTTGACGTATGGGCTTATGCAAAATGGCAGAAATTGCGGGATGTTGTAAATAACTTTTTCGGACTTGGTCAACACTGGCAATTAAAATAATATGGGTTGATTCTTGTTGTTCTTTAATGGCTTGCGCTAATGCAATACTGTCTTGTTTGGGGTTATGCATCAGTTCTAATAAAACAACATCGTAAGGTGTATGTTGTGTAATGGCGGTTTGTACTTGCGCTAAAACGGCGGATTGTTCATCACAAAAGTCGACGTGTAGTCCCCATGTGGTTAAATATTCAGCTAATATTTGCACACAATGATTTTTATAAGCAACAATTAAAACCTGTAACGCGGGGAGTTTGTCTTGAGCTGGGGAGACTGTTGGCGTTTGTAGCTTATCTAGCCATGCGGTAAACCAAAATAAACTGCCTTGATTAATCTTACTTTCAACACCGATTTCACCGCCCATGAGTTGGGCTAATTGTTTGCTGATGGCAAGCCCTAAACCTGTACCGCCGTAGCGACGTGACATAGAACCGTCAACTTGTGTAAACGGTTGAAAGAGTATCGGGCATTTTGCTTCTGGAATGCCTATGCCTGTGTCGTAAATGGCGAATTTTAGTTGTACACGTGTTGCATCGTTATTCACTTGCGTGACTTTTATAACAACTTCTCCCACTTCGGTAAATTTAATCGCGTTATTAATGAGGTTAGATAAAATCTGACGTAAACGGACTAAATCGCCAGATAACATTTTGGGTACATTTGCGGCGATATGGCTACATAAAGCAAGTTTTTTTTGCACAATTGCCCCTGCAAATAAATCTAGGGTATCTTCTACCAGTGCATGTACATCAAACTCGCTGTTATATAACGCTAAATGCCCCGCTTCAATTTTGGAAAAATCCAGCACATCGTTGATGATGGTCATCAGTGTTTGTCCTGAATTTTGAACCGTTTCCGCTAAATGACGCTGACGCTCGTTTAAGCCTGTATCTAGCAATAATTCAGTCATGCCTAATACGCCATTCATGGGGGTACGAATTTCATGACTCATCGTCGCTAAAAATTGCGATTTAGCTTGACTTGCAGACTCTGCCAATTCTTTGGCATGTTCCAGTTCTTTATCTCTTTTTTGAATTTTCGCCAGCATGTCGTTAAAGCCGTCGATAAGTATGCCTAATTCATCGGGCTTTTGTGCTGTTGCGCGTAATGCATAATTTTTTTCTGTGGAAACACGGCGCATCACATCAACAAGGTGTAAAACAGGACGGGAAATAATTTGTTGTAATAAATTAGAAAAAATAAACGCTGTCACCATTGCAGTGACAAATACGAGCAATGCAAATAGGGTGTATTCGTGTAATTGGCTACTCATGGTTTGTAGGCTGTTTTGTAAATGTAGCCAGCCAATGGGTTCATCGCCAATGCGTACAGGACAGATAATGGAGAGTGTGTTATCGGTGAAAAAATAGGTTTTTTTTTGTAAATTTGGGCTTAATTGATGTGGGCAATGCTTATTTGTTGGGTCATATGCCGCAAATAGCATGGCATCTTCTGTATAAAGGCAAGCGGCAACAATATCTGTTTGTGATTCTAGGGTGTTCAGTAATTCGATTGCGTCTAGCTTATTATGAAAGGCAAGTGCGGCATTTGCGTTTTTACTTAATATTTCCGCCAAGCTGTAAACATGACTAATGATTGCTCGTTCTGCTGATTCATTTTCACGATACAGAAAAAAAATGGAAGCGACTAATAGGGATATACCACTGGTCAACATAATAATCAGTAATAACTTTTCTTTTAATGAGCCGCGACGTAACAACTTAAACATAGACGGTTTTCCACTTAATATAGATGCTAATGCTAAACAAGTCAGGTTTTACTGATGAATTTTAATGCGGTTGTCTGAATTAGATTTTATGCGTTTAAAATCTGACTTGTTTAGCATTACCAAATAGACGATATATTATTACAAATCATAACATGTGAGCCTTTAGCATTTTTAGGGTCTGATAAGCATAAAAATGATGGTTATATTATTTAATTACCCGTAATGCTTGGCGCAATAATTTCGAACTGAGGGTTAAACCCTTCATATTTAATGATTGGTAATTGATTTCAAAAAAAATCCCATGCTTTTGATAAATAAAGCCTAAGTTGCCGCCTTGGTCAATAAAGTGGGGAATATTACTGACAAGTAATACACTTTTATTTTTTAAACTATTTAAAATAGTCATTACACGGTCAGCATCTCCCGCTGTGGTGATATAGACAATATGACAAGTTGATAATTTATAAATATTATTTTCCAGTCTGCTGATAATTGGGTGATAACCGATTTTACGTCCTTTGACAACGTTTTCTAAAGACTTTTGAAAATGTGCATCATCTAATACACAAATTTCCAATGGTGCGGTTGGGTCAGTAAATAGTTGGGGTGACCATGTGACAAATTGAGTAATTCTCAATAAATATTCTGCTTCTAATTTATGTGGTTCTGCATAAGCAGGGAGTACAGAAATTAATAAAGGATTGAGCAAGAAAAGCATTGCCATCAGACATTTTCTGATGATGTTGTATATATTCATAGTGGACACCCTAGCAATTTTTTAAATTATTTATATTTATAACAGATAGTTATTTACGCTAACCCCAGTATTGCGAGATTTCATAAATGAAACAGTTGTTTGCTCGTTACCCAGTTTCACTGGGTAACAGGTAATTAAACAGGATTTAAAAGATTCATTTGCATTGGATTTTTGTTTGAGGGGTTTAAATCCTGCTAATCCTGAAAATTCTGTGAATCCTGATTCAGACAAACGCTTGTCTTTTTAAAAGAAACTCGTAGAACTCAAGTTACGCTACATTAACTTTAACAATGATAGTCATTCATTGCTTTTTTAAGTCTTCATTGGCTTATTATTTTTTTAATAAATTCCGTAATCTTTATAAGATTTTTAACTAAAGAGGGGTAAAATTTTAAGCGTTTTTGTTTTTATTTCGCTGAATCCATTTATTTTTATGGTTTTTAGAAAAAAACATTTTTATATTTAACCCGTAGTTAGACGAATAATAACAAAGCAGCAGTTCATTTAATTTGCTGTTATCCCACCACTGAAAGGAGCTTATAAGCCTTATGTTACCCACCTTGTTTAAGCGATTTTTGTACCGTTTTTTGTCAATTTCATTGTTTCTGAGTTTTTTATTTCCAAATATCCTGTTTGCGACAGAAAAGCCGATTCGAGTAGGCGTTTTGCAATTTGGGACAGTGAGCTGGGAAATGGATGTGTTAAAAACACATCAGCTTGATAAACAAGCAGGTATTCAAGTAGAACTTGTTCCTTTAGCGGCTAATAATGCCTTGTCTGTGGCTTTGCAAGGGCAATCGGTCGATGTCATTGTGGGGGATTGGTTATGGGTTTCACGCCAACGCGCAGAAAAACGACTTTATACCGCCGTTCCCTATTCTTTAACCGTTGGGCAGTTGCTTGTACGTCCTGATGCGAATGTTAAAACTTTAGCAGATTTAAAAGGGAAAAAAATCGGTGTTGCTGGCGGAGCAACAGATAAAAGTTGGTTGTTTTTAAGAGCATATAGTCATAAAACGCTGGGGACGGATTTGAATAGTTGGGTCGAGCCTGTTTTTGGCGCACCACCGTTATTAAATCAGTTAATGTTGCGTAATGAGTTACCCGCAACGTTGAATTTTTGGCATTTTGCGGCACGTTTAGAAGTTGCTGGCATGCAACCGTTATTAAATGTTGCTGATATGTTGCCTGCCTTGGGGATTGAAAAGCCAATTCCATTATTAGTCTGGATTTTTGATGAGCAGTGGGCGAATCAACAGCCTGAAACCGTCAAGGCTTTTTTAAAAGCAGCTTATCAGGCAAAACAACGTTTGGCGACGGATGATGCTGAGTGGGAACGAATTCGCTCGTTAACGCAAGCAGAAGATGATGCAACTTTTCAGGCATTAAAACGGGGGTATCGTGCAGGAATTCCGCAACAATTTGGTCAGGCGGAACAAGCTGCTGTTGCACAAGCCTTTGCGGTGTTAGCGCAGGAAGGAGGCGCGGAGGTGGTCGGCAGTGCAAATACATTAAGTGCAGGTACGTTTTGGCAAGGGTTCAGTTTACCCATTGAATGATGAACGTTAATTTATCACTGGGTGGATTACGCCTCTTGTCTTTTTTAGGGTTAGTCATCGTCTGGCAAGTGCTGGCAATGAGTTTGGCTGACCCTTTATTTCCAACCCCTTTCGCGGTATTAAGCCGATTTTGGCAACATTTAATTCATGGTGAATTGTTGTATCACTTGGGAATTACGTTAGGGCGTGTTGCTTTGGTGTTTATCATTGCGATGGGGGTTGGAACGGTGTTAGGGGTTATCATGGGGCATTATCCGCAGGTTGATGCTTTATTAGATAATTTGCTGGTCTTTATGCTGAATATTCCCGCTTTGGTGATTATTCTCTTGTGTTACATTTGGCTGGGTTTGACGGAAACAGCGGCAATTGTGGCGGTGGTGTTGAATAAAGTCCCGAATGTTGTTGTGACGGTGCGGGAAGGGGCGCGGGCGATTGATAAAAAGCTGATGGAAGTGGCTTATATTTTTCAAGTTCCCCATTGGCGCACTTTGCAGTCAGTTTATTTACCGCAACTGTATCCCTATCTTTTGGTGGCCGCGCGTTCTGGGTTGGCGTTGATTTGGAAAATTGTCTTGGTGGTGGAGTTGTTAGGACGTAGTCAGGGCATGGGGTTTCAATTGCATACGTATTTTCAGTTTTTTGATATTGAAAGTATTTTAGCTTATACCCTTGCTTTTGTAGCGGTGATGTTAGCCGTAGAAGGGTTTTGCTTACGCCCATTAGAGCGTTATTTATCCCGTTGGCGACCTTAAAATTATGTTGACAGTGACGATTGAGAAAAAATGGTATGCACAGGCTAAAATGCCGACTTTAGAAAATTTACAACTTTCTATTGCTGATGGGGAATTTGTCGCTTTAGTAGGCCCTTCTGGTTGTGGCAAAAGCACTTTATTAAATATTCTCAGTGGGTTGGATAAGCAAGCACAATTTCAGTTGCAGTGGCAGGGGCAGACATTAGACACGCGACAACGCTTGCCGTTAAAAATGGGGTTTATGTTTCAAGATTCGCGTTTAATGCCATGGTTGACGGTTTTAGATAATTTATTGTTGGTCTTGAATCACTCGGCTCACAGTCGTGAATTGGCATTGCATTATTTGCAAGCGGTGGGGTTGGAGGCACAGGCGCATCAATTTCCCGCGCAGTTATCGGGGGGAATGCAACGGCGAGTTGCGCTTGCACGGGCTTTTGTCGTACAACCCCGTTTATTATTAATGGATGAACCGTTTATTTCCGTAGATGCCCCAACCGCCGAGCGATTGCGCCATGTGTTGTTATCGTTATGGCTGACTTCACGCCCGATGGTGTTGTTTGTGACCCATGATTTACGCGAGGCGTTGAGTTTAGCTGATAGAGTGCTGTTTTTATCAATGAATCCTGCACGGGTGGTTTTAGAACAGCCGATAGTGTTACCGCATCCACGACCGACAGGTAGCACGGAGTTATTGCAGTTATATCAACAATTATTAACGACTCATCCCGATTTATTATCTGGCATTCGTCAAGAGGAGCGACATACTGATGTCATTTAATCCTGCTTCGCCTGTTCCTGTGTTACAAGTTGAAAATGTCACGAAATCCTATGGCAATATCAAAGCGTTAAATCAAGTGAGCCTTAGTTTAAATAAAGGGGAGTTTGTCGCCTTGTTGGGGTTAAATGGTGCGGGAAAAAGCACTTTATTTCAGTTGCTTAGTGGTTTATTTGTAACGGATGCAGGGCGTATTATTATCGGTGGGCATGATATTTCTTTGTCTGCAATCCCAGCCCTTGCGGGAATGGGGATTGTTTTTCAACAGCCGACTTTAGATTTAAGTATGAGTGTGCTGGCAAATTTGCGGTTTCATGCCCGTTTGCATGGTATGGGGTCAGCCACTCAGTCGCGGATACAAACAGAGTTAGCGCGTTTAGGATTATCAGAGCAAGCACGCACAACTTGCGTTAAATTAAGCGGTGGCAATCGTCGTAAAGTAGAATTAGCGCGGGCGTTGTTACATGAACCCAATTTGTTATTAATGGATGAAGCGACCGTTGGTTTAGACCCTGCTTCGCGTAAAGGCTTAGTTGATTATGTACATCAATTATGTATCAATCGTGGAATGGGGGTTTTATGGGCAACCCATTTGGTAGATGAAGTAGAAAGTGCGCATCGGGTCGTGATTTTGCACAAAGGCAAGATATTAGCCACAGGAACGCCCGAAGACTTATTACAATTAACAGGACAAACTCGTTTAGCAGAGGCTTTTTTGCATTTAACCTCACAGCAAGCAGTGCTGATTTAATCTAAGGATAGTAAAAGGTTACAGGTTCTCTATTTATGCCGTTGATTCGTGATAAACAACTATTGGTAAACCCTTTGATTGTTTTCAACAATTCAAAATGTTGTGTGTGGGTTATCCACTTATTATGTTGTTACGTCACAGTTTAACGGTGCTCTGTGTTGTTCGTAAAACCATTGTTTTCTTATGTGGTTTTCTAGCAATTGGCATCTTAAGTCTTTATCTCTTATTTCCTTATAGCACCCATTATCGAACAGAGATAGAACAGTGGCTTTCTGCCCAATTACAGCAAACGGTTAAAATTGGCGCGTTGCACGCTAGTTGGTTAGAAGGACAACCTGTTTTACAGTTGGAGCAAGTTCGTTTACTGGATGCACAACAACACACAGTTTTAGAAGTCGCATCTGTTGCGGTTTTTTTTCAACTTTTCGCTTCGCTTCAGCAACAAACAGCCATTACAGCAGAAATTCGCTTGCACATGCCCCGCTTAACGCTCAGTCAGCAAGCAGATGGGCAAGTTTATATTGCGGGATTAGCCCTTAATATTGCTGATGATAATAAGCAAGCACCGACACAAGCATTACAGCAAATTTCACACGGTTTACAATGGTTATGGCAACAAACCTTTGTTTCTTTTGATATAGATAAGCTGATTTTTCAACAACCTGATAAAGTTATCCATGTAGATGCCTTACGCCTGCAATTAACCCCGCAAGACCAACTCCAACAGTTACACGTTATTTTTACCCTTCCAACACAAGCGCAATTACCCCTCAGTCTGCAACAAGTCATGCTGAAAGCGCAATTAACCTTACATCCCCATCGTTTACCTGATATACAAGCCAGTTTCATGCTACAAGCGACTGCACAAACTGCATTAAAAGGCAATTTACGCTTTCAAGCAGATACGGAAGCAACGCAACTCACAGTAAACGCCCTGCAATTGCAAACAGCGCATGAAACATGGCAATTCCCTGCCCTGCAATTACAAGCCCCTACGATTGCAGAGATGATTCATCAAACAGAACCTAATTTACCTTGGCAAATTACCCTGCTAAATGGAGCAGTTAATTTAAGCAGTTGGGTCGGATTTTTAGAATTTATCCCCGCGTCATCCACATTACGGCAAAGTTTGGCAACGTGGCAATTAACAGGCGCATTGCAAAATCTCCGTTTAACGTACACACCGATACAGGGTTGGTCGGGAGAAACAGAATTTAACCATTTAAATGTGCAGGCAGCGAAAAATTTACCGCGTTTAGTGGACGCACAAGGTTATACACAATTTTCTATGCAACAAGGCTTGTTACGTTTAACGCAAGCGGGCTTAGTGTTAAAAAATCCTGCGTGGTTTAGCGAACCATTAGTTATCAACCAGCTACAAGGGCAATGGCAATGGCAATGGCGACGTGATGCGCAAGCATGGCAATTTATCACGCAAGGCTTTAAAGTTGCTGATAATTTCACCAAAGTTAATATTGTCGGGCGGTTAGAAGTGCCGATACAGGGGGAATTACCCAGTAGCGACTTACAATTACTCGTAGAAAAAGGGCAAGTGAATCAAGCCTATCGTTATGTTCCTGACAAATTAACGCCGATTACTCACGCATGGTTAAAAAAAGCCTTAGTCAGTGGCTCTATTGACAGTGGACAAATTGATGTCCGTGGACATTGGCAAACCTTATTTGCGGATAAAAATCCCCAATGGCGCGTGAGTGCGCAAATCAGCAATGCTTATCTGCATTATGATGAACAATATCCACCGATTGAAAAAATTCAGGCTGAATTGACCATGCATGGTCGAGAAATGGTGATTAGTGCGGATAAAGGACGAATTTTTAACAGTCAATTGCAAGCGGTGACGGTGATTATTGACGATATTACGGCACATCCTGCGGTCTTAACGGTAAGAGGAGAATTACAAGGCACAGTCGCGGATGGATTACACTTTTTACAAGATAGCCCTTTAAATAAAAGCGTGAATTTAGATAAAGATATTCAATTATCAGGCGATTTAGGACTTAAACTCGATTTACAACTGCCTTTAACTGACAATGCTCATGCAATAACGCGCGGTGAATTGCGTTTTTCGCGCACAGATTTCACTCATAAAGCCTTAAATGTTACGCTAAATCAGCTAAACGGCAGCGTATTCTTTGATGCGAACAAGTTACTGGCACAACAATTAAACGGTTTTTTATACGACATGCCGATACAACTGGCATTTCAAGAAGACCGACAAAACCCAAATAAATTCATTGAAGCCGAATTAACAGGTCGCGCAAATGCGCAATTTATACAGCGACAGTTAAGTAGTTTATCGCCAGCTTGGGAAAACCTCCCTTATCATCAATGGATAACAGGGGAAACAACATGGCGTGCAGCCTTAAAGCTACCTGTGAATCGACAAAATAACGCACAACAAAAAATTGAAATTTTCTCCGATTTAAAAGGATTAGCTCTAAAACTCCCTCCGCCTTTAGCCAAAGCATCCGAATCAACTCGTAATCTCCAGATTACCTATGAGCAACAACAGATTGAAATAAATTATGAAAATGTTTTTAATGGCATTTTTCAGATTGACTCACAAGGTTTAAATAAAGCAGGGATACAATTCGGTGGTGTTGTTGCAAGCCTTCCGACACCCCCTATCATACAAATCGCAGGGCATCTCAGCGAATGGACATTAGCCATATGGCAACCTGTTATACGGGCATTACCTACAACTAATCAGACACATACCTTACCTATCTACTTAGATGTTAATGTGGGAACGCTGAATGCCTTTGGTTATCGCACACAAGATTTACAACTGAATGCTCATTATCAAAATAATCAGTTACAGTTAGCCTTAAATAACGATGATTTACGTGGACAAGCCCGTTGGGACATGGATAAACAGCAATTAAACATCAATTTTGATAAATTATTGTTAATTGCCAATCCACAAACCGAGCGCGAAAAATCGCCGACAAAAGACAAGCAAATTACCCGTATTAACCCGCGTCAACTACCACATATTGCATTCCATGCCGATGAGTTACAGTTAGACAAGATACAATTAGGCAATGTAAATCTTTTCAGTCATCCAACAGCGCGTGGCTTAAATTTAGAATTATTAGAAGCGAAAAACGCAGGGTTTAGCCTGCATGTAGAAGGAGAATGGTTCGCTGAGAATACAACGCATCAAACTCAGCTAAAAGTTGATTTATACAGCCAAGACATGAGCTTATTAGCACATTATTTAGGCTATACAGCATCGCCCATTGCAGGGGGAATGCTACAAGCGAATTTACAAGCAGAATGGGCAGATACCCCCTACCGCTTTAAATTAGCAGACCTACAAGGACGACTCAGCTTATTGCTGGTTGATGGGCATTTAACTGATGTTGAACCAGGTGTTGGGCGATTATTTGGACTTTTCGACCTACAAGCCTTGCCCCGACGGCTGGCGATGGACTTTAGCGACGTATTTGTCGCAGGGTTTGGATTTAACCAAATTTTTGGCGAATTTAAGTTTCAACAAGGGATTGCACAAACCGATAAACTTGTTATTCAAGCCCCAGCAGCGCAAATTGAAATTCAAGGACAAACCAATTTATTAACCCAAACTTATCAACAAACCGCCACAATTATCCCACATGTATCCAACACACTCTCCATTGCAGGGACTTTAGTCGGAGGGCTTGCGGTTGGTGCAGTCGTGATGGTTGTACAAAAGTTATTAGAAACAGAAATAGAGAAAACAATCAATTATCAATATATAATTTCAGGAGATTGGCAAAATCCTAAAATAACGCCTGTCTCACAACAATAAATAGTGTTGCGTCCTGTATTTGATAGGATTACCCCAACTGCATATCACACAAATTGTCTAGCTTAAAATCAGCCGACTGTTTCCATCAACGGAAAGTATAAGATAAAAACCTGATGTCGGTTTTAGATAAAAAGATAACTATTAATTTTTATGGCAAGCAAGACTGTTTTGCCTATTTATTTATAAAAAGTATGGTTTTTCTTAATTATTACGTTTCTTAGGACAACATCATGATAAAAACCGAATTGCTTACGCCTTTGCCCTGTCGTTGGTGTGCAACACTGACCGCTCCAACAGAATTACAAACGGTGAAAGTCACACGCTCAATGCAAAATCCACCACCGCCAGACTCTATTGAAGAATGGTTATTATGCCCACGTTGTTTAGAACATTATGAAAAAATGTAAAAATAATTAAAGAATTGAGCATAACCCTTGCATAAAATTCATAAACTTTTTTCGATAAAACCTCATGATTACTTCAAATGACAATATAACCAGTGTGGCATGTCCTGCGTTACTCATGGGTATTGTGACACCTCAAGGACAATGGGTGAGTCTAAATGATGAGGGTCAACGATTACTAGGCAGTAACTTCAAATATTCGCCTTTATCTCATTATATTCACCCCGATGATTACGAATTAATTCAACAAGCATTACAACAAATTCAACCACAAACCCCCGTTCTTGCCTGTGAAGCACGTATTCATCATATTGAAACACATGACTATCTCGAATACGCATGGATTATCTGCCTACATACCGCAGAAAATATACAAGTCATTGCTGCACCGTTCATGCAACAACATTTATTAGCACAACAAGCCATTAGACAGAACGCGCAACAAACAGAAAAACGCTATCAAACGATTTTTAATAACGCCGCCGTTGGTATCGCACTGGTCGATAGACATGGCTATTACCAAGATTGCAATGAACGTTGGGTGCAAATGTTTGGCTACAAGGCTGAAGAACTGCACCATATGAAAAATACGGATTTATCCCCTGTTGCTGACCGTAGCTTAGTAAAAGACCGTTTAGAGCGGGTTAAACAAGGGGAAACAGGCGATTATCGCGTTGAAAAACGCTTTTTACATAAAGATGGGCATGTCATCTGGGGCGAATTATCCGCGTCTGCAATTCGTACGCAACAAAATGAATTAGAAAGCCTAATCGGTATCGTCGTCGATATTACCGAACGAAAACAAGCAGAAGAAGCCTTAAAAGCCGCCCATGAACGCTTATTAACCGTTTTAGATAGCTTACAAGCTATCGTTTATGTTGCTGATTTAAAAACCAATGAAGTTTTATATGTCAATAAATACGGACAAGAAGCCTTTACACATTCTTATTGGCAATCGTTTTTCCCTTACACAGGCACAGAATACACAGGACAAGACTATTACAGCTTGCTGATGCAAGACGAAAAACGCGGCAATCTGTACAGTGTGGAATATCATGATATCAATACGGGAAAATGGTATTTAATTCAAGATAGTGCAATTCATTGGATTGATAAACGTTGGGTACGTTTACAAATTGCAACAGATATTACCGAATTAAAACAAACAGAAGAAGCTTTGCGCTTGAACGAAGAACGCTACCGAGCCATTGTTCAAGACCAAACAGAATTAATTTGTCGGTATCGTCCTGATGGACGCATTAGCTTTGTGAATGAAGCCTATTGTCGCTATTTTGAAAAAAATGCGGAAGAACTCATTGGCGAATATTTTGTTCCGATGATTATTCAAGAAGATAAATCAAGAACAGAAGAGATTTTAAAACATTTATCACGGGATAATCCCGTCGTTGAACTTGAACATCGAGTTGTCTTAGCCAATGGCGAAATTCGCTGGCAACATTGGATTGATCGAGTTTTATATGATAGCAATGGGCGAGTCGCCGAATATCAAGCTGTTGGGCGAGATATTACCGAACGCAAACAAACAGAAGAAGCCTTATTACGCGCCAAAGAAACCGCCGAAGCGGCAACCCGCGCTAAAAGCGAATTTCTCGCCAATATGAGCCATGAAATTCGTACCCCAATGAATGGGGTCATGGGCATGACCGAATTATTATTAAACACCACCTTAACCGTACAACAGCGTGAATATGCATCTATTATTCGTAACTCTACCAATGCATTACAAACACTATTAAACGATATTTTAGACTTCTCCAAAATTGAAGCAGGCAAATTAACCTTAGAACCAATTCCCTTTGATTTAGAAACAGCGACCTTAGAAGTCGCTCGTTTACTCTCAATTACGGCATCGAGTAAAGGCTTTGATTTAATTGTTCGTTACTCCCCTACCGCGCCACGCTATGTCATTGGGGATGCAGGTCGGATGCGCCAAATTCTCACCAATTTAACAGGCAATGCGGTGAAATTTACACAACGCGGCTATGTCTTTGTGAATGTTGACTGCGCTGAAAGAACAGGAGAGGAAGCCGTGATACGCTTCCAGATTCAAGACACGGGCGTTGGAATTGCGGTTGATAAATTAGAAGCCATTTTCGATAAGTTTACACAAGCAGATACTTCTACAACGCGCAAATTTGGCGGTACAGGCTTAGGGCTTGCCATTACAAAACAGCTAGTTACTTTAATGAATGGCAAAATCAACGTTATCAGTGATGTTGGTAAAGGCTCTATGTTCACCGTTTCAATACCGTTCCCGCTGGTGAAAAACGCCGTTGAAATGCCAACCCGCCCACAAATTGCATTACCAAATACATTGATTAATACACGGGTTTTAGTCGTTGACGACAATATCGTCAATCAACAAGTGTTGCAGGAACAATTAGAAAGTTTTTCAATTCGTTGTGATGTCTGTAACGATGCAGAAACCGCATTACAACGTTTAGCCGAGAGTTATGCCGCGCAAGACCCTTATTGGCTATTAATTCTCGACTACATTATGGATGGTATGAATGGCGAGGTTTTGGGAGAAACCATTAGAAAAGACCAAAAATATAACAATACATTATTAATTTTATTATCATCAACAGGTTGTCAATACGACGCACAAATATTACAAAATAAAGGTTTCTCAGCTTATTTACTAAAGCCCTTACCTGTTCGTCACCTGCGACAAACAATTATTGCATTATGGTCAGATTATCAAAACAAGTTTGCACAAACATTTATTAAAATCGATACAGTTCCCAACATATTGCCGAATAAACTAAATGATAAAGCTATCAATGGTGGAAACAGTGAAGCAAACACACAAATTAATTTACGTGCACCATTAGGAACACGAGTTTTACTGATTGAAGATAATGATGTTAATCGCTTAGTCGCAATGAATATGCTACAAGAATTAGGTTGCCAAGTGACCGAAGCCATTAATGGAAAAATGGCGGTAGAGAAAATATTAGACAATGACTATCAGTATGATTTTGTCTTGATGGATGTACAAATGCCTGAAATGGATGGTATTGAAGCAACTCGTTTAATTCGTGAGTTAGAAAATATTAACCAACATTTAATCATCATAGCCATGACCGCAGGCGCGATGAAGGGCGACGCAGACCGTTGTTTAAAAGCAGGAATGGATGACTATTTAGCAAAGCCTATCACGTTAGAACGCTTAACCGCAGTAATTGGCAAATACATTGCTTTAGAACAACCAAATTCTGAAAAACTGACAACGAAAGAGGGTAATATGATGTTACCTAATCAGCAGAAAGTTCTTTTGGTTGAAGATAATGAAGTCAACAGCTTAGTTGCAATAACTATGCTGGAACAACTTGGCTATCAAGTGGAATCAGTCGTTAATGGTAAAGAAGCTGTCGCTATTTGCCAAGAGAAACAATACGATATTATTTTAATGGACATTAGAATGCCCGTCATGGATGGTGTGGAAGCAACAAAACAAATTCGTTTACATGAGCGTAAAGAAACCTATCAAACGCCCATTATTGCATTAACTGCGAATACACAACCGCATGAAGTAAAGCATTATCGTGAGGTTGGAATGAATGATTGTTTAGGCAAACCGTTTTCAATTGAAGGCTTACAACAAGTTTTAAAAAAATATACCTCCGCAGTCTCTGCGGATAAACAGCTTGGAAAAAATAGCGTAACCGTTTCAACCCGTTCTATCTCCGCGCTCGCACAACAAACCACAGAAATGCTCGCAACAGCAGTAAGCACCACACAATCTACAAATGTGGCAGAGAGGAAAATCCAATTACCCGTCTTTGATGAAAATCAATTACGGCGGGTATCTATTGGTAATTTAATGATTTTAGAAAAATTAGTTCATGCTTTTGAGGACGACACACCCAAACAATTAGATAAACTACAGCAAGCTTTGCAAAATAATGCACAAAAAGATGCGGAGCGCATTGCGCATTCAATTAAAGGCAGTGCTAGAAGTATCGGCGCGTTACGGTTAGGAGAAGTCGCGTTTAATACAGAGCGGATGGCAGCCGAAGGGCAATTGCATGAGGTTGAAAAACTCTCACATCAGTTACAAGAGGAGTTTTCACAGTTACAAACCGCATGGAGTCAAATTGAGTGGAAAACCTTTTTATCTTAACCTGAGTACGGCGAAATTCTTTTAAAAAGACAAGCGTTTGTCTGAATCAGGATTTTCAGGATTAAAAAGCGTGATTCACCTGACTTTTTGGTTTGAGGGTTTTAAATCCTGTTAATCCTGTGAATCCTGATTCAGACAAGCTGTTGTCTTTTTAAAAGAAACTCGCCGAATTCAGGTTAATTCAGTTAATCCTCAAAAAAATCCGCTTTTAATAGAAAACCCCCATGAAGAAACAAATTCATAGGGGTTTTTTATCACCGTGACTATTCAAGAGTTCATACTATAAAGGGCGTGTCAGTTAGTCTGAACACGCCCTTTAGATTAAATGTATTTTACCGCAACCACTTCATATTCTTTTTTGCCACTCGGTGCTTGTACGATGGCAACGTCTCCCTCTGTTTTGCCAATTAAGGCACGAGCAATGGGAGAACTGATAGATATGCGGTTGGCTTTTATATCTGCTTCATCATCGCCGACAATTTGATACATCACTTCTTCGTCGGTTTCTATGTTTAACAGTTCTACGGTAGAACCAAAAACGATTTTGCCACCTGCATTGAGCTTGGTAACATCGATGATTTCTGCATTGGATAATTTACCTTCTAACTCAGCAATCCGTCCTTCTATAAAGCTTTGTTGTTCACGCGCGGCATGATATTCGGCGTTTTCTTTTAAATCGCCTAATGCACGCGCTTCTGCAATAGCTTGTATGACGTTAGGACGGGCGACTGATTTTAGCTCTTGTAATTCATCGCGCAATTTTTGTGCGCCTTGAACAGTCATCGGTGACTTATTCATATCGTTGTACCTTGTTTTAGTTCCTTATGTAAATCTTGTAAACGATTCACTTCTCCTGATTGACTGACCTTTAACGCCAACACCATTGCTCTTGCGCCTGCCATTGTCGTGGTGTAAGTCACCTTATGTTGCAAGGCGGTGCGACGAATGGTAAATGAATCAGAAATAGCTTGTTTACCCTCTGTCGTGTTGATAATGAGGCTGATTTCTTCGTTTTTGATGCTATCCACAATATGGGGTCTGCCTTCAATGACTTTGTTGACAGTGGTACATGTCACGCCTGCATCGCGGAGTGCTTTAGCTGTACCACGGGTTGCAACAATTTCAAAGCCTAAGGACAGTAAATCCCGACTGACATCAACCGCTGCTTGTTTATCCGTTTCTCGAACGCTAATAAACGCACGTCCTGAGCGCGGTAAATTCAGCCCTGCTGCTAATTGGGATTTTGCAAAGGCTTCACCAAAACTGCGACCTACGCCCATCACTTCGCCTGTGGATTTCATTTCAGGCCCTAATAATGGGTCAACCCCTGCAAATTTTACAAACGGGAATACCGCTTCTTTTACAGAGTAGTAGGAGGGAATGCATTCTTGAGTAAAGCCTTGTTCAGCCAGTTTACGACCTACCATACAACGCGCGGCGATTCTTGCTAATGGTAAACCTGTGGCTTTTGAAACAAACGGCACGGTGCGGGAGGCACGAGGATTGACCTCTAGCACGTAAATGGTTTGATTTTGAATAGCGAACTGCGCGTTCACTAATCCTACCACATTTAACGCTTTTGCCATACTGATCATTTGGGCACGGAGTTGGTCTTGTAACATGGGGGACAGACCATAGGGCGGGAGGGAGCAAGCTGAGTCGCCAGAGTGTACGCCAGCTTCTTCAATGTGTTCCATAATCCCACCAATAAGTACATGTTCACCATCGCAAACGGCATCGACATCGACTTCTATCGCTTCATCTAAGAATCGGTCTAGTAAAACAGGGGAGTCGTTAGAAACAGACACGGCTGTTTGCATATAGCGTTTTAAGTCGTCGGGATGGTAAACAATTTCCATCGCTCGCCCGCCTAAGACGTAGGAAGGACGCACAACGAGTGGGTAGCCAATTTCATCCGCTAATTTAAGCGCGACTTCTGCATTGCGGGCGGTGCGGTTGGGCGGTTGGCGGAGATTGAGCTGATTTACCAGTTGTTGGAAGCGTTCACGGTCTTCGGCTAGGTCGATAGAATCGGGCGTTGTACCAATAATGGGCGCGCCAGCGGCTTCTAAGGGTTTCGCCAGTTTTAAGGGGGTTTGTCCACCATATTGGACAATGATGCCCTTGGGGTTTTCAACGGCGATGATTTCTAAGACATCTTCTAAGGTTAAAGGTTCGAAGTAGAGTCGGTCGGAGGTGTCGTAATCGGTCGAAACGGTTTCAGGGTTGCAATTAACCATAATTGTTTCATAACCATCCGCCCGTAAAGCTAAAGCAGCTTGTACGCAGCAGTAGTCGAATTCAATCCCTTGTCCGATGCGGTTAGGACCTCCTCCTAACACCATGATTTTTTCCCGTTGAGTCGGATTGCTTTCGCATTCTTCCTCGTAGGTTGAATACATGTAAGCGGTGGTTGCGGTAAATTCGGCGGCGCAGGAGTCGACACGTTTATAAACAGGACGTATTTTGTAGCGGTGGCGTAGTTCGCGAATGTCTTGTTCGGCAGTATTGGTTAAAATAGCAAGGCGTTTGTCGGAAAAGCCTTTGCGTTTAAGTTCGCGTAAACGTTCGGGCGTTAAGCAGTCGAAGCCTTCGGCTTTAACTTCAGCCTCTTCGTCGATAATGTCTGCAATTTGGGTTAAAAACCAAGGGTCTATGGTAGTGTGTTCATAGACATCATCTATTGTCCAGCCTGCACGGAAAGCGTCGGCAACATACCATAAACGTTCTGGTCCTGCTTCTTGCAGTTCGTGGCGTAAAACGTCTTTGCTGGCGTTAGAATCGGGTTCGAGTTGTGGGTCTAAATGCTCATCGAGTCCACACATCCCTGTTTCTAGCCCACGTAGGGCTTTTTGTAAAGATTCTTGGAAAGTCCGCCCGATTGCCATCACTTCGCCAACGGATTTCATTTGGGTAGTTAATAACGGCTCGGCTTGGGGGAATTTTTCAAAGGTGAAGCGTGGAACTTTGGTAACGACGTAGTCAATCGTGGGTTCAAAAGATGCGGGAGTTGCGCCGCCTGTAATTTCGTTGGCTAGTTCGTCTAGGGTGTAACCGATAGCGAGTTTTGCAGCAACGCGAGCGATGGGGAAGCCTGTGGCTTTAGAGGCAAGCGCGGAGGAGCGAGAAACGCGGGGATTCATCTCGATGATAATCATGCGTCCATTTTTGGGGTCAATCGCAAATTGGACGTTAGAACCCCCTGTATCGACACCAATTTCACGCAACACTGCCAGCGAGGCATCGCGCATGATTTGATATTCTTTGTCGGTCAGGGTTTGAATCGGGGCAACGGTGATGGAGTCGCCCGTATGAATTCCCATGGGGTCTAAGTTTTCAATCGAGCAGACGATGATGCAATTGTCTTTGCTATCGCGCACAACTTCCATCTCATATTCTTTCCAACCCAGTGCTGATTCTTCAATAAGCAGTTGATGCACAGGGGAGAGGTCGAAACCACGTTCGCAAATCGTGACAAATTCCTCGCGGTTGTAGGCAATCCCGCCACCACTTCCCCCAAGTGTAAAAGAGGGGCGAATCACGGTCGGAAAGCCGACAGAGGCTTGTGCGGCAAAGGCTTCTTCCATGGTGTGCGCAACGCTAGAACGAGGCGTATCTAAGCCGATTTTTTTCATGGCATCGCGGAATTTTTCGCGGTCTTCGGCTTTGTCGATGGCTTCTTCTTTCGCGCCTATCATTTCGACATTGTATTGTGCTAAAACGCCATGTTTAGATAATTCTAACGCGCAGTTAAGCGCGGTTTGTCCGCCCATGGTGGGGAGGAGCGCGTCAGGGCGTTCTTTTTCGATAATTCTGGCGACGGTTTGCCATTCGATAGGCTCTATGTAGGTCGCATCCGCCATGTCGGGGTCAGTCATGATGGTCGCGGGATTGGAGTTGACCAGAATCACGCGGTATCCTTCTTCTCTCAAGGCTTTGCAGGCTTGCGCCCCTGAGTAGTCGAACTCGCAGGCTTGCCCAATGATAATAGGACCTGCACCAATAATCAGAATGCTGTGTATGTCGGTACGTTTTGGCATAACTTAAGGAATGTGCGTCTGAGTGAAATACGAAGGATAGGTATAACAGTCATGAGTGTGAATCGATACACCTGTGTCGGTTTATCGTTATGTGCGAGTACGATTCGATTCAACGGCTCAGTTAGTATTTAGACAGGTGCAAAGCGATTGATTTGCACCTGTCGCAATAGCTAGCTAAGTGGATGACTGTTGTTTCATGAGTTCGATGAACTGGTCAAACAAGGGGGAGACATCACGCGGGCCAGGACTGGCTTCGGGGTGTCCTTGGAAACTAAACGCAGGTAAATCCGTTCGACAAATCCCTTGCAAACTGCCATCAAACAGTGAACGATGTGTCGCTTTCAGCGTTGGTGGTAAGCTGGCTTCATCAACAGCGAAGCCATGATTTTGACTTGTAATCATCACGACTTTATTGGCTAAATCTTGAACAGGATGATTTGCGCCATGATGACCAAATTTCATCTTGACTGTCTTTGCACCACTGGCTAAACCTAATAATTGATGTCCTAAGCAGATACCAAAAACAGGCACTTTTGTGGCTAAAATTTCTTGAATCGCTGCAATTGCATAATCACAAGGTTCAGGATCACCAGGTCCATTGGATAAAAATACGCCATGGGGTTTATGGGCTAATACATCGCGTGCAGGCGTTTTTGCTGGGACTACCGTCACATGACAGCCACGCTCGACTAGCATTCGTAAAATATTCCGTTTTACGCCATAGTCATAAGCGACCACACGCCAAGGGCGATGGCTAGGGGTTTTAGAATCGCCAAGTTGCCACTCACCCTCTTCCCATGAATAGGTGTAGGGGGTTGTGACCGCTTGTGCTAAGTCCATCCCTTTCAATCCTGCGAATTGTTGAGCCGCTTGAATGGCGAGTTCAGGGCTAATGTTATCCCCTGCCACAATACAACCATTTTGCGCACCTTTTTCACGCAGAAGACGAGTAAGACGACGAGTGTCAATACCTGCAATGGCAACAACTTGATGCCGTTTTAAATAGGCATCTAAAGGCTCTGTTGCACGCCAATTGCTCACGGTAAGAGATAAATCACGAATGACCAAGCCTGCGGCAAATACTTTCGTGGATTCTTCATCTTCCGCATTTACCCCTGTGTTTCCAATATGTGGATAGGTTAGGGTAACGATTTGCTTATAATACGAGGGGTCAGTCAGGATTTCCTGATAACCAGTGATAGCGGTATTAAACACCACTTCACCCACACTTTGCCCTGTGTAACCAATGGATTCACCGTAAAACAGACTGCCGTCTGCCAGTGCTAATAAAGCCGGATGTTTCAAAACACACTCCGCGATACTGATTTTAAAGAGGGATTAGTTAAGGAATAACGCTTACACTATACAAAAGTTTGCGTATTTTACGGGTATGTCAGGAAACCAGCAAGCACGAATCTGTTACAGTTTCACAAGCAACAGATTTACAATTCACTGTTATCACTATCTTAATTAACTTGGCATATTAGATGAATATTTACTGCACGCAGTCAACTTTTAACCCTTAATCGCTTAAGATACAATCTATCAGGTATTGCTAAACTGAAATGACAATCAGTCATCATCCTTATAGGGATTCATAAATATTTTTTAACATAGGCTTTTTTGGTATCGGTTTGTTTAATGAAATGGGGATAATATGAGAAAAATTTTATACGCTCTTGGGTTTGCGGGGCTTTTTGTGAGTCTGAATGTCGCTGCAAATTCACCCACAGATATTAATTTCGCTGCGAAAAAGAAAACAACTTTCGGTACGGAATATGTGGTTTATAACGTGCGTTGTTCTGATGGCACGACCCGCCAAATCAGTTCATGGAACAATCGCAAAGAATGGTGTGTTGGAACCAGCAATAACGACTGCTCCAATAGTCAACTTAAAGCAGCACAATTGGCGTGCGATGGTAAATAAATTTTTACACTTGGCTAAGTGTGTTTAGACATGCTTAGTCAATTGCGGTGTTTGCTACCCATTTGACAATCCATTAGTCTATAAAGCCCTTTCCATTCCCGCATTTCAAAAACACTATGACGACGATTGAAAAACCTTGGAGTGGACGCTTTACCGCGCCAACCGATGCATTTGTAGAAGCTTTCACCGCCTCAGTCGGATTTGACCAACGCCTTTATGCTTATGACATCATGGGGTCTATCGCCCATGCAACCATGCTTGCCCGCGTTGGGGTTTTAACACAAACCGAATGCGAACAAATCGTAAACGGTTTACAAAGCATTCAACAAGAAATCGAAAGCGGACAGCTACAATGGTCAATAGCACTCGAAGATGTTCACATGAACATCGAAACCCGTCTGACGCAAAAAATTGGCGTTGTGGGTAAAAAACTCCATACAGGACGCTCTCGTAATGACCAAGTTGCAACCGATGTGCGTCTCTATCTACGCCATGAAATTGATACCATCATCGCAGAACTGAATCGCCTTCTAAACGCCCTTATCGTCGTTGCCGAACGCGAAGCAGAAACCATCCTCCCTGGTTTTACCCACTTACAAAGTGCTCAACCCATCACCTTTGGACACCACCTGCTTGCATGGTGTGAAATGCTCTTGCGTGATAAATCCCGTTTACAAGACTGTCGCAAACGGGTTAATACCCTCCCACTTGGTGCGGCAGCCCTCGCAGGCACAAGCTACCCCCTAGACCGCCACTACACCGCTGAACTACTCGGTTTTGAAGCCGTTGCAGAAAACTCCCTCGATGCAGTTAGCGACCGTGATTTCGCCATAGAATTCACCAGTGCAGCCACCCTCATCATGATGCACCTCTCCCGCTTCTCAGAAGAACTCGTCCTCTGGTCATCCGCCCAATTCAACTTTATAGAACTGAGCGACGCATTTTGTACGGGTTCATCCATCATGCCCCAAAAGAAAAACCCCGATGTCCCCGAACTTGTTCGCGGCAAAACAGGGCGGGTTTATGGCGCGTTAATCAGCTTATTAACACTGATGAAATCCCAACCTTTAGCCTACAACAAAGACAATCAAGAAGACAAAGAACCCCTATTCGACACCGTTGACACCCTCAAAGGCAGCTTAAAAGTCTATGCTGACATGATACCCGCGATGCAAGTCAACCGCGACATCATGCGCAAAGCCGCCCTACAAGGCTTTACCACCGCGACCGACCTCGCTGATTATCTAGTACGCAAAGGTGTCCCTTTCCGCGATGCCCACGAAATTGTTGGCAAAGCGGTTCGTTACGGTGTTGAAAACAATACACATTTAGAAGCAGTCACCTTAGAAACCTACAAACAATTTTCACCCTTGATAGAACAAGATGTCTATAACGTACTGAGTTTAGAAGGCTCAGTCGCGGCACGTAACGTTTTTGGAGGCACTGCCCCGCAACAAGTCAAAGCGGCAATTCAACGCCTTAAAGCCAAACTTTAACCCCTCAACATCTCTGACAAGGAACTAAATCCATGAGTGATTTACACGGTTACTATATTGAAGACATTGAAGTAGGCATGAAAGCCAGTTATGCCAAAACCGTCACTGAAACCGATGTTGTCCTCTTCGCAGGCATTTCAGGCGACAACAACCCTGTTCACGTTAATCAAGAATTTGCTGAACAAACCCCGTTTAAATCCCGTATTGCACACGGCATGTTAAGCGTTGGCTTTATCTCCATGGTTCTAGGAACAAAACTTCCCGGACCAGGCGCGATTTACATCAGCCAAAACGTTAAATTTAAAGCCCCTGTACACATCGGCGATACGGTTCATGCAGAAGTGACGGTTAAAGAAGTCATCAAAGAGAAAAAACGAGTTATTTTAGAAACCGTTTGCCGTGTTAAAGACACCGTTGTGATTGACGGGGAAGCAATGGTCATGGTTGCCTCAAAAGCAACAACCAACTGATAAATAAAAAAGGGGAGTCAAGCACTCCCCCTTTTTTTTCTGTGCCAATCTAATCAAACCAAGTGCCGTTTATGCTGTAACAACAGCCATAAAAAAAACGGCGCACCTAACACCGCCGTTAAAATACCTAACTGAATTTCTTGCGGACGATTTAACGTTCTGGCTAACAAATCAGCACTGATTAAAAAAACCGCCCCTGTTAATGCACTCGCGGGCAACAAATAACGATGCTTTGCCCCAATCAACAAACGCACAATATGCGGAACGACCAAACCGATAAACCCTATCATCCCACTCACCGCCACCGCTGACCCCGTCAACAACGCCGCACTGCCTAATAAAATCCGCTTTACCCGCTCAACCTCTACCCCCAAAGCGGTTGCAGTCTCCTGCCCCATCAATAAAATATCCAATTCCCGCTGATACAACAACGCAATGCCCAAACCCAGCCCAAAAAAAGGCAAGGCTAACCACACATGTATCCACAAACGACTATCTAAACTCCCCATCATCCAAAAAATAATTGTTCGCGCAACCTCATATTCAACCCACGCCAAACTAATCAATAACGACATCATCGCACCAATCAAGGTATTACACGCAACACCCGCCAATAACAACGTCATTAACGGGGTACGCCCGTGATAACTCGCCAAAAAATAAACCGCTAACAAAGTGAGCAACGCCCCAACAAACGCAAAAACAGGCAAAAAAAATAAAGATTGTGCCGTTAAACCCAATGAAATCGCCAACACCGCCCCCAATGCACTACCAGAACTCACCCCAATCACATCAGGTGAAGCCAATGGATTTTGGAATAACCCCTGCATTTGCACGCCCGCAACGGCTAAAGAAGCCCCCACAATTCCCGCAACCAAAACACGCGGTAAACGCATCTGCCAAATAATAATTTGTTGTGCCTCTGAAATATCCTGTACCGAGATAGGAAAATACAATTTTGCTAATAAAACCCGCCCAACCCCTTCTAAAGGAATATAAATACTCCCAATAGAAACCCCCAAGCCTATCAGACCTAGCAAAATGACACTAATACTCAAAAAATACACGTTTGGCTTTATAATCGTCATATGATTGTCCCAACTTATATAGACTACTCCTAGCTATACAGGTCATGGAGAAATGATAAGCTTTTTTAAATAGAACAATTTTAGCGTGGTGAATATTCGCTGAAAGCGGTTACAAAAGACTGTAATTGATAATAAATAGTTAAAAACATGATTAAGTTGACTAACGACCCTATTTTTATTTTTCATTGAAAAAACCGTGAAGGAGTCTTTCAATGACTGCGCAACACAAAGTACAACACCGTAAATTTATCCGTCATCCTACAGATATTCCAATAGAAGTTTGGAATGAAGACAATCCCGTCTCTTGTGAGCAAGAACCTTTATCCAATGTCAGCCTAGGCGGACTTGCATTTAAAGCAAAACATTTTTTCCCACGTGGCGCAACGTTACGTGTTCGTGTTCCACATGTTATCCCCCCTTTTGAAACAGTGGGGCGTGTCGTTTGGTGTCGAGAACAACCAAAATATTATGATGTTGGCGTAGAATTCATCTGCCAAGAAGACGTTTTTAAAGCAAGAATGGTTGAACAAATTTGTCAAATTGAACGCTATCGCAGCATGTTAGAAAAACAAGGGCGACACTTAAGCACCCAAGATGCCGCGATGGAATGGATAGAATTATACGGGTCGAGTTTTCCCCTTCCCTAAAAATACGGCTAACCGTCTAATGATTGAACCTAATTTAGAAATTTACCACGGCACAACATGGGCAAATCGTGTTTTTACAGGATTTATTGCAACTCGTCCCGCCTTTTTTACTGCGTCACTCGCCCCTGTTTGCATTGGTTTAGCCTTTACATGGCAACAACAAATTTTTCGCCCACTGCTCGCACTGCTTACCCTGCTTGCTATTCTCTGTATTCACGCAGGCGCGAATGTTTTAAATGACTACTACGACGCAAAAAATGGTACAGACAGTATTAACCAAAAACGAATATTCCCCTTTTCAGGCGGTAGTCGTTTTATTCAAAATGCCATCCTAAGCCCCTACGAAACCAAAAGGCTTGGTATCAGTCTGCTAGCTTTTGGGTTAATGCTTGGGTTGATGACTGTCAGCTTAACCAGCCCAATTCTGCTTATATTTGGCATAGTTGGCGCAAGTTTAGCGATTTTCTACTCAATGCCTCCCTGCCTAGCCTGTCGTGGTTTAGGGGATATAGTTATCGCCCTCTGTTTTGGCATATTACCTGTAACAGGCACAGTTTGGATACAACTAGGCACAATTCCCCCAGCGGCAGGGTGGTTAGGGGCAAGCATCGGCTTTTTTGCTGCCAGTATTCTCTGGATTAACTCCATTCCTGACATTGACGCAGACAACGCCAGCGGTAAACACACACTCCCCGCCCGCTTAGGGCAAGAACGTGCACGTTATGGCTTACCTATCCTATTTATACTGGGATTTCTCTGCATTCTTATTGCCCCCCTACCTCACAACTGTTTGCTTGCATTACTGGGTTTTATCCCCGCGAGCATCGCCAGCATAAAACTCTGGCAAGGGCAACTAATACCTGCTATTCCGCTTACGTTAATAACGCATAGTGTGGTTGGTATTTCACTGATATTAGGCTGTTTACTCTGAGCGAGATAGACAAAATTCATAAAATTAATTACGTTTAACCCGAGTTCGGCGAGATTTATAAAATAAAACAGATACCTGTTAGGTTTTCAAAACCTAGCAGGTCTTTTTTTGTCTGAATCAGAATTCACAGAATTCACAGAATTTTCAGAATTAGCCGAATTAAAAAGCGTGATTCGCATTAATTTCTTGGTTTAAGGGGTTTAAATTCTGTTAATTCTGATTCAGACAAGCTGTTGTCTTTTTGAAAGAATCTCGCCGTACTCAGGTTACGTTTACTATATTTTTCATTAGGATTCATCAAACAGGATTAAAAAACTGTCTGAATCAGGATTTTCAGGATTAGCAGGATTAAAAAGCGTGATTCACCTGACTTTTTGGTTTGAGGGTTTTAAATCCTGTTAATCCTGATTCAGACAAAAAAAGACCTGCTAGGTTTTGAAAACCTAGCAGGTCTTTTGCAATGCGTGACCGAATATAACGTATAGAAACGAGAAAAAACCAAATGGCAACAGTATTAATAAGCTATTTTATTGAACACCAACGCTTTCTTTTACTGGGCTTAAATTTGCCAACTGATACGCATCAACCCGTGCAGGCGGTAAATTATTCCAAACGATTTTTGCATTAACCCGTTTAAAATGATGCGGTAAATGTGCTGTACGTCCTGTTAAATCATACGTAAATTGCACAAATAATCCCCTGTTTTGCAAACAAATATCCACTTGTTTCAAAATACCATGTACAACATGTTGCGGTAAAGAACGCAAAGGCAAACCCGATACAATCGCATCGATAGGTTTATCTGTGCCTAATAAATCGCATAAATGCATTGCATCCCCTTCAATAATCTGTAATTCAGGGAAACGCTTACGTAAATACTCCGCTAAAACAGGAGAACGCTCTAAAACAATTAAACGGCTTGGGTGAATACCATGTTTTAACAAGGCTTCGGTCACTTTACCAGTGCCACCACCTAATTCCACTATTACGCCATCCCCTTGTAACGGAGTCATGCTTGCAAGTGCGCGTGATAAATGACGCGAGCTAGGACAAGCAGCCCCCATTGCACGGGGATTAACAAGGATTTCACGGGCAAATAAAAAGAAAGGCGATTGCAATAACGGTGTGTTTTTTCTCGGTTGAGTAGAAACTATTTTTGCTTGCTTAGTCGTTCTTTTTCTATTCCGCGCAAAATTCGCCCGACCTGCATCAATCACTTTACTCACGGATTGATGAACGAGAGCTTGAGCTTGAGTTATTTTTCGCTGAATCACGGGAAGTATTTCCTTCTAAATAAAAAGCCTGTTCACACATCAATCAAGATAGAAAAATATGTTTTACGCTAAACAGGCAGGGCAAACCTTGACAAAATTTGTCGTCATGAAATCGTCATTGTTTTGGTTTACACTGAGTAGGTTATCTTTTTAAAATAAGTCTATTAAGCACACCAAAAAATTAGTTGTATAGCCTACTCCTACCCCTAAGTCACTTCAATCCCTTCTTGTGATTCAGCCTTATCCCCCTTATAGACAATCAATATTGTTTGATTCATTCAACTTAATTACCCTTGATTTCAAAAATCTCTTAACAAAGTCATTAAATTATGATGCTTTATATCCGTCTTTGCCTATTCATTGGGATATGGTTGTTTAATGCTCATTGTCTTGCTGATACAAACGAGACTCCTACAACAACACCTACACCGACTCCCGCTTATTTACCTGAACAAGCCTTAGAAGAACGTAAACAAGCCTTACAAACAGAAATCGATGCGTTACAAGCCATTCGCCAACAACTACAAACGCAACAAAATGAATGGAATACCATCAAAGACCATATTGCAACCCGTATCATCAGTGACCAAGAGAAACAAGATGCAGAATTAGCCCAGCAAGAAGCAAAATTATTGTTAGATAAATACAATATCGCGGTGCAAACCCTGAGCGATAATTTAAACAAACGCGAGACCGAACAGAAAAACCAACAAGCAAAATTAGATGCCTTATATCAGCAATCAGTTGATACAGAAGGACGTGCAGTTAAAAGTCAACACATTGCAGAACTCACCGACAATTTAGCGATACAAGCCGAAATCGTACAAATTACCAAAGCCCAGCTAGAAACTGCACAACAACATGCTGCCGTTGCCGAACAACTCGCTGACTTAAATACTCAACGCTTTTTAGCCATCAATAACCGTTATAACGCACAAAGCCAACAACAACTTGCGTCACAAATTGAACAACATCAACAAGGTTATATTAGCCAAGCCAATGATATACAAAAACAATTAAATAGTTTGCAAGATGGGGGAAAGTCATGGCAACGAGAATTTTTAAATGGGCGACTACAAACAATTGATGAGCAATCACAACAAGCTGTAAGACGTTTGCGTTTAGAACAAATCCGTGTTTCTCTCAAATATTGGACAGAATTAACGCAAGATTCCCCCATTAATTACAAAGAGGTCGCGTCGATTAATTCAATCCACAATGAATTAAATAATCTTCAGCATCAGTTACAACAAAAAATCAGCGTTTTTCAACAACAGCAAACCTTGCTACAAAAACGGGGCGAAGAACTCACAGGGCAAGAAAAACAGTTATATCAACAAACCATTAAATTATTAAAACAAATTGAAAGCCATCTACAAGCAGATTTAGCCCTTTTACCCCCCTTACTCACACAAATAACGGAAACGAGCGATAAATTAGAAAAATTTTATACGCAACAAGTTAAAACGACGTTATTAAAACGCCGAGTCTTACCAAATAGCTTGAACGAATGGGAACGATTAGCCAATGATTTCACAGAGATTCCTAGCGTATTTTGGCAACAATTAGAACTAACTTTATTAAATTTTAAACATACAGCCGAATCCATTCCCCAAACTCGTTGGAGCATGATAGGGCTAGGCGTTGCCATCTGGTTGATTTTATTCATTACACTTCGTCACTATCTCACTTACTTATTTTTACGGTTAGAAGCCATGGCAGAACACAGTTTTGCGGTAGATGGTTTTTTAACCCTGTTACGCCTGCTGGATAAAAATGCGTATAGCATTGCGTTTACAGGCTTATTTGCCCTTTTTATCTGGTTTGCACAACCCAATTTAACCAGTATTTTATTTGCATTTATCCTTATTTTTCCGTGGATTATTGTAAAAGTGCCCCTCAATTTGGCATGGCTGGTTTTATCAGAAAAAGATGAGATTCTCCCAAAATATCAACGGCTTTACCGTAATTTACGCTGGGTAATCATGGTGACAGGACTATTTATTGTTATCACTGCATTAGCACATCTGATTGAAATTAAAGAAGGTGCAACCATTTGGATAGACACACTATTCATGATATTTCTATCCATCATTGTGATTCCCGTTATGATGATTCGACGACAAATCTTATTGTTTTTAAAAGATAAGATGACACTAAAAACCCACTGGCTACTCATTCTCCGCTTTGTCAGTTTAGTGATTCCACTCACCATTTTAACCGTCAGCTTTTTAGCCATCATAGGCTACATTAATCTTGGCTGGTACGTTGCTAAAACCTTAAGTATCCTAGGGTTAGTCTTAACAGGCTGGTTAATCGTACAAGGGGTTTTAGCCGATATTATCTACTTATGGAAAAATTACGCCCTCAAATACAGCCAAAATGGGCTATTGTGGACACAAGACATTATTCCCTTATTTCACCGCTTGTTAGGTATTGCATTAGCGGTTGTCGCATTAGCAAATTTCTTCTGGCTCAATGGCTGGCTCAATGACGTTGCCATGCAAGAAGGGCTACAACATTTTGCCAACTACAGCTTTTACCTGTTTGGTATTCCCATCAATATCAAAAATCTGATACTTGCAGGCGTGACACTCTGGTTTGTCTTCTGGTTTGGCGGTTGGATACGGCGCGTTACTTACCGCTGGATTTACATCAACATTATTGATTTAGGTGTACGCAATAGCCTTTCTGTATTCACTCAATACGTGATTTTACTCATCGGTCTTTTAATTGGCTTACAACTGATGGGCATAGACCTAACCACATTTGCCGTATTTGCAGGCGCGTTAGGGGTTGGGGTTGGGTTAGGCTTACAAAATATCGCTAATAACTTCTTCAGTGGTATTTTGCTACTAATTGAAAGACCTTTGCGCACGGGCGATATTGTCAATATTGGCGGTAATTTTGAGGGAACAGTCACCAAATTAGGGATTCGCTCTATTACGATTAAAACATGGGATAAACAAGATGTGATTGTCCCCAACTCACGTTTAATTGCCGAAGCCTTTATTAATTGGACACATAGCGACCACTTACTACGCCTCACGTTATATGTTGGTATTAGCTATGAAAATGACCCACATCAGGCAAAAAATTTAATTTTAGAACAAATTCGTAGCATTCCCTCGATTTTGACAGAACCCGCGCCGACCGTGACATTATGGGAATTTGCTGATTCAGCGGTTACTTTTCGCATTGATATTCACATCAATCTACAAACCAGCTCGACACTCACGACCCGCGACGCGCTGTTATTTGCCATCTGGGACGGCTTTAAAACCACAGGCATTACCATTCCTTATCCACAACATGATGTTTATATTAAGGCTTCGCCTGATTTAGCCAACATTAAACTTTAAGCAGAAATTTTGGTAAGGGGTAAGCGATTCAGGACTGGCAGTCCTTGAGTTCGGGGGAAGATTTAAAACCTAAAAATAGCCTGAGTTCGGCGAGTTTTTTTAAAAAGACAACAACTTGTCTGAATCAGAATTCACAGAATTTTCAGAATTAGCAGAATTAAAAAGCATGATTCATCTTACTTTTTGGTTTAAGGGTTTTAAATTCCGCTAATTCTGTTAATTCTGAAAATCCTGATTCAGACAATTTTTTATCTTATTATCCCTGACACGTCATCCCAAAGTCTTGCAAAATCGCTTCAATCTGTCCCGCTTCAGGAATACGCATTTTTCGCGCCGCTTGTAACGCCTGACAAAGTAATTGATTGGCTTCGGTTCGACGGGGTGGGGTCATGCGCATATATTGCTTTGCAATCTGCCATCGTGTAATCAATAGACTTCTTAAATCCCCTAATTGTTCATAAACAGGTATTTCTTCTTCTTGGCGTATTTGCAGAGCCACTTCTATATATCCTTGTGCTTGATAGACATCCGCAATATTCCCAAAACAGATTGCTCGTGAACGTATATCGCCTAAATGCTCATAAATGGGTATTTCCTCTTGCTGTCGTATTCGCAAAACTTCTTCTAGTTCTCCACGTAAATAAAGAATATCCGCAATTTTTCCTAAACAAACAGCCCGCGACCGTATATCACCTAAATGTTCGTAGATAGGCATTTCTTCTTGTTGTTGTATTCGCAATGCTTCTTCTAGTTCTCCACGTAAATAAAGAATATCCGCAATTTTTCCCAAGCAAATCGCTAACTCTCGCATATCACCTAAACGTTTATAGACAGGCATTTCCTCTTGCTGTCGTATTCGCAAGACTTCTTCTAGTTCTCCACGAAAAAAAAGAATATCGGCAATTTTTCCCAAGCAAATAGTCTGCGCCCGCACATCGCCTGAGTGTTTATAGATAGGCATTTCTTCTTGCTGTCGTATTTGTAATGCCGCGTCGAATCTTCCTTGCATTTGATAGATATCTGCGATACATCCAAAACAGACTGCTCTTGACCATGCATTACCAAGCCGTTCATAAATAGGCATTTCTTTCTGTAGTCGTATTTGCAATGCCGCTTCTAGTTTTCCTTGCTTTTGATAAATATCTGCGATTTGTCCTAAAGCCATTGCCCAATCATACTCACTATTTAACCGCTCAAATGTGGGAATTACTTCTTGTTGCAAAATCTGCAATGCCTCGTCCAGTTCTCCTCTTACAAAAAGGATGTCGATCATTGCTTGCTGACAAATTGCATATGATCTCTTATCGCCTAAACGCTGATAAATAGGTAACTGGATTTCTTGTCTAATTTGTAAAGCCTCATCTAGCCTACCTTGCCTAAAGCAAACATTCGCTATTTCTCCATAAGTAACAGCAATTTCAATTTCATCATTGAGTCTTTCAAATAAAGATAAAGCCTGTTGATAATAGGATTCTGTTTCTCGATAGTTAGCCATTGCATAATGCAAATTGCCTATATTACGTAAAATGGAAGCTCTTTTATCTGGTTCTAATATTTCTGCTTGCAGAGAAGTGTGCAACGCGGTCAACCAGTTTTGTTTCTCTGTGAGACTTAAATTAATAATTTGTTCATCATCAAAATTTTCGTATTTATACATATAGTTAGTCTCTCAGAGTATTTAATCTATTCGTGAATCAATCCCTGTAGATATTAATAGACATTTGCTTTAAATAAAATTTGCTCAATTGCAAGACGGTTCATAATAAGGTATGTGCTTTTTTGAGTCAGTTTTACTTAAAAAAATTATAGTAAACTTTAGTATATTCAAAATTATATACAATGCTAATTATTAGGAATAATAATTGCTAAGTATAAAAAAACATAATTTATTTTAGATTTGTTTAAAATCGTGGTAAAAAATAAGCGAGTGAGCGTCCGTTTAATGCCAATATTCCATGAGGAAGCGTGCCATTTTTCGCATGATTGAAGGAGTTATATGCGTGCTGTATTGATAGGATTATCCGCTTTTTTTTTGTGGTATTTTGGTAATACACCTGTTGTTAAAGCAGATAATGAAGCATTGGTAAATTCAACGGTTTTATCAGAAATTTCTCCACGAACATCGTTACAGATTGGCATTGTCGCAACGCATGGAAAAAAAATTGCGGAAACACAATGGCAAGCGACAATTACTTATTTAAATCAGAATTTGCGTGAATATCGGTTTAATTTGTTACCACTAATGCCTGATGAGGTTAATGGCGCAGTGATGTCGGGGCAGGTCGATTTTATTATTGCTGATCCTGCAACGTATGTGGCGTTAGAAGTGAGTTTTAATGCTCGCAGTATTGCAACCTTAAAATATTTACAACAGGGAAAAGCCTATCATCGTTTTGGTGCAGTGATTTTTCGTCGTTTAGACCGTATCGATTTAAAAGAGTTGCAGGATTTACAGGGTAAAACGTTTGCCATTAAGCAAGAGGATAATTTTAGCTGGGATATTGTGCGCTGGGAGATGGGGCAATATGGCTTATTAGCAGGTCATTTAAAAAGTGTTTCCTCAATGGATTCAGATGAATCAGTAGTTCATGCGGTGTTAAATGGGGCTGTGGATGCGGGTGCTGTTAGTACTTACACTTTAGAGCACATGGCAGATACTCAGCGGATTGATTTAAAAAATGTGGTTTTATTGGCACAACAACCGTCTTTTCCTAATTTTCCCTTTCTTCGTAGTACGCAGTTATATCCTAATTGGACGTTTGCGACGTTTGAGCATATTCCTATCGAGATAGGGGAAAAAGTCGCTTTTGCTTTATTATTAGTCCGTCCAGATTCTCCCGCCGCAAAAGCGGGGCTTTATTATGGCTGGACAATTCCTTCTAGCTATCAGCCCGTTCATACCGTTTTGCAACAATTGCGCTTACCGCCTTATCAGCAGTATGGCGAAATTAGTTTTGCGGAATTGTTGCAGCATTATTGGTTTTGGCTGTTGGTATTAGTGGGCGGGCTAGGGTTGGCTATTTATGCAAGTATTTATTTTAAATCGTTATATCAACGATTGAGCATTATGCAGCATGAGTTGAAAAAGGAGTTAAACGAGAGAAGACGCACAGAAATTGCTTGGTTAGAAGCAAAAGAACAGGCAGAAGCGGCAAATCAGGCAAAAAGCCAGTTTTTAGCCAATATGAGCCATGAATTACGTACTCCGATGAATGCGATTATCGGTTATAGCGAAATTTTACAGGAAGAGTTAGAAGAGATTAATGAGGTTTCGTTATTGCCTGATTTAAAGAAAATTCATAGTGCTGCAAAGCATTTATTGGCGTTAATTAATGATATTTTAGATTTATCAAAAATCGAAGCAGGAAAAATGGATTTATATTTAGAACATTTTTCTGTGGAAAGTTTAATTCATGAAATTCTTGCAACTGTCCAACCCTTAATTAATAAAAATAACAATAAATTGGAAGTGCATACTGTTAAGTATTTAGGTACGATGTATGCAGATGTCACGAAAGTTCGGCAAAATTTGTTTAATTTGTTAAGTAACGCCTGTAAGTTTACTGAAAATGGGGTGGTCGCTTTATATGTCACTCGTGAAACAGTTGGCTTAACCGATTGGATGGTTTTTCGCATTTGTGATAGTGGTATCGGAATGACGGATGAGCAAATGAAAAAGCTTTTCAGTGCATTTACACAAGCGGATGCATCAACAACGCGGAAATATGGGGGGACAGGCTTAGGACTTGCTATTACAAAGCGTTTCTGTGAGATGATGGGGGGCGAGGTTCAAGTAGAAAGTAGAGTAGGATATGGTAGTACGTTTATTCTCAAACTACCTGCAATAGTCAGTGAAAAAAATACAAATTTGGTAGAAAATATGGCACTTAATGTGCAGACTTAGCAATGACTTTTGTGTGACTGAAAACAAGATTCAGGCGATTTCGTAAACTGACTGACTACTGACTGTTGGCATAAAGCGTTATACTTATAGTAAAGTCACCGCAATAGAATGCTTGAATCAAGACTGATTATAACCAATATACGCATGATCAGCTAAATATCTTTGTAAGGAGATCGTGAATGCCTAAGATTTTGTTAGTAGAAGATAATGAAATGAATCGAGATATGTTATCCCGACGTTTAACCCGTAAAGGATTTGACGTTGTGATAGCAACAGATGGGGGGCAGGGTGTGGATATGGCACACAGTGAAAAACCTGATTTAATTCTCATGGATATGAGTTTGCCCGTTAAAGATGGTTGGACTGCAACAAAAGAGTTAAAAGCCGATGATTCAACAAAACAAATTCCTGTCATTGCATTAACTGCACATGCAATGTCAGGTGATAGGGAACAAGCGTTAGCGGCTGGTTGTGATGACTATGATACAAAACCCATTGAATTGCCCCGTTTGTTGGGGAAAATCGAGTTGCTGTTAGGTACACCCACACCACCTAGTGCTTAATATTAAGTCACCTATCCCGTTGTTTGCTTCCGCTCCTTGTTAAGAGACCATAATTAAGAGTTCTAGTATGAACGCCGCAGACGCGGGTCAACCCTTGCCAGCCCCGTCAGTAGAGGATGCAACCAGTGTCAGTGATGTTGCATTGGTGGAAAGAGAGCGCAATTTTTTCTCACACACCAGTGCAATCATTTCTCTCACAAAGGACACTCTACAGTACGCTGAAACGAATGCCGCTTATCAAACTGCGTTGCCTGACTTATATAAAATGCAGAGTGCGGCAGAGCAGTTATCCGCATTAATGATGCAGTTGTCAACGCAACGTACTGATGTAGATACTCCCATTTTAAATCCCGCTTTGTTCACATCAACCATGCGCCACGATTTGCGTACGCCAATTAATGCCTTAATTGGATATAGCGAAATGCTGGTTGAAGACTATTGTTCGACAGAAACGCCTGATATTTGTCAAGATTTAAATAAAATATTAACCAGCGCACGCCATTTATTAATCGTTATTAATGAATTATCACACCTCATTCAAAATAATGAAGTTAATAAACCCGCTGAATCACTTCCTTCATTAAAAGGTAGCACGGCTATCGATGACGTGTTGCATACCATGCGCACAACCGTGCAACAGCCTGTTGAATTTGTTATGGGGGAAGCACGTTTATTAGTTGTCGATGATAAAGAAAGTAATCGCGATTTATTATCCCGCCGTTTAGACCGTCAAGGTTTTCACGTCGATATTGCAGAAAATGGCTTACAAGCCTTACAAAAAGTACAAGCATATCGATACGATCTTGTTTTATTAGACATCATTATGCCCGAAATGAATGGCTTTCAAGTCCTAGCTGCCATTAAAAGCGACCCTGCGTTAAGACATTTACCCGTTATTATGATTTCTGCCCTAGATGAAATTGACAGCGTTGTCCATTGTATTGAATTAGGTGCGGAGGATTATTTACAAAAACCGTTTAATCAAGTCATTCTAAATGCAAAGATTTCTGCAACACTAGAACGTAAACGCTTACGCGATATGGAACAGGCTTATTTAGAACAAATTCAGCGCGAACAAGAAAAATCCGAGAAATTGTTGCTCAATATTTTACCCAAACCGATTGCAGACTTATTAAAACGCGGTGTACAAACCATTGCAGATAGTTTTCCCGATGTTACTATTTTATTTTCAGATTTAGTCAAATTTACCGAATTATCCGCGACTATTTCCCCTGTGGAACTCGTTGAAAACTTAAACGAAATTTTTCTATTATTTGATAGTTTAGCGGAACAACATGGCTTAGAAAAAATCAAAACGATTGGTGATGCTTACATGCTTGTTGGCGGATTACCAACACCACGCGCAGACCATGTGGAAGCCGTTGCAAATATGGCATTAGAAATGATTAAAGCCATTGAACTTCTCAATCGTCGGAATAAAGCCTGCTTTCAACTGCGCATTGGTATCCATACGGGCCCTGTTGTTGCGGGAGTCATTGGCAAAAATAAATTTAACTATGACTTATGGGGCGATGCGGTCAATATGGCAAGTCGGATGGAATCACATGGCATTCCGGGGAAAATTCAAGTATCACTAGAAACTTATCAACGCATTAGACATCAATTTATTTTTGAAGAACGTGGGATTATTGACGTTAAAGGCAAGGGCGAAATGACGACGTATCTACTAGAAGGCAAATATTAACGTTATGTATCAAAAATCAATACATAACGCATTTAATTACGATAACCAATGCAAATAATCGCGCATAATATTCCGCAAACGTTTTTCACTGTCTTCTAAATCCTCACGCGCTGCTTTTGCAACTTGTGGAATATCCACAATTTCCAGCGTATTTAAAATCAAATTATCCATAGAGTTATAATAGCGCACCCACCAAACATGCCGAATGGCAGTACTGGTAATCCGACAATTACCATACCCTTTCGATAAAATTGTCGTTGTACCTGTTCCTAAACACGCAATCATAAAGCTTTGGTCTTCCTCGCTGATGGGTAACAGACTTAAATTAATCACATGCGCGGGTTGTTGCGGTTGGCAATCACGTTGTTTTGCATCCACTTCCACCAAAATAGCGGGCGCATTCATCAAATTACTCGGCATTTCCCCTAAACTTAAACGTGCTTGTCCTGCCTGCTGTAACAAGGTTTCTAATAAAGGCGGAACTTCACCTACAGCTAATTGCTGATGCTGTACTTGCCCCTGCTCGTCCAAAATTTGTACGTGCCAAATCCCTGCCATGACTGATTCCTGAATATTAACAGCAGGATTTCCCGTACACTTAATTTTAACTTCCCCATCACCTAACACTTGCCCAATAAATGCCAAATTTTTCGCATCTAAGGCACTTAAATCTAAGGTGCTACTCTGTAGCTGAGTGGTAAATTGTTGAATGGCATTGTAAAGCGCATAAATCACTTCTTTTGCGGCGGCGATATCTGTCAATGACTCTGGTTCAGGCAATATCGGCTGGCGATAAGTCTGCATCTCGTTTGGCATGGAGAGATAATTTAAAGCCTCATCAGCATCCACAGGCTGACTACCTGCCCCTGTATTCAAAGGATAATAAGACATTGTACGTATATACCTATCATATAAATAATGACTGAAATAAAACGGGGTTATTCCCGATATTCGGCTGTCGCGCTTGTTATTGCGGGTAATTTATCCGCCGCCGCAAAAACCAGCGCAAAGATAGAACCCACACCGACCGTACTTTGACAAGTGACTTGCCCATTCATTAACTCAGTGAGCTTTTTCACAATAAATAAGCCTAAACCATTCGATGTTTCTTGCCCTGTCGGACGAGGTTTTAAACGGCTAAATTTACGAAACAAGGCTTTTTTATCTTCTTCATCTAAGCCCTGCCCTTGATCTTCTATCTCGCAGTGTACCGATTTATCCTGATGAAATAAACGCACGACCACCTGCTTTCCTAACGGCGAATATTTAATTGCGTTGGATAATAAATTATCTAAAACCTGATTTAAGGCTTTTTCATCGGCAATCACCCAATAATATTGGGCAGGTGCGGATAAAATCACGGTTAATTGCTTAATATCAGCACGTTCTTGATAATTATCAATAACTTTTTTTACTAAGGGTAAAATATCAATAACACTTAAATTGACCAAATGTTGACCTGATTCTATTGCGTTGACATCCAAAAGATTTTTAATTATATCAAACATTTGTCTGGTGCTAAAATTAATAATATCTAAATAAGATAAGATTTTTTCTGTCGGTAATTTATGAAAATCTCCCCTTAATTTTTCAACTAATGTTTGAATCGCAAATAATGGATTTTTTAAATCATGCGCGGCAATGCCTAATAATTCATTTTTTTCCTGATTTAAATAAATTAAGCGTTCATTTTGTACCGCTAATTTTTCGCGCAACTGCTGAATGGTGATATGCGTATGAATACGGGCGAGGACTTCTTCTTGTTGAAAAGGCTTAGTAATATAATCAACCGCGCCTAATGAAAAACCATGAACTTTATCAAAAATATCCGATAATGCAGAAATGAAAATAACGGGAATATCGGCTGTTTCTGGATTATTTTTTAAATGATAGCAAGTTTCAAAACCATCCATTTTTGGCATCATAATATCTAATAAAATCAAATCTGGCTTTGTTTCCTGCACGCTTTCTAAGACACTTTCCCCATCCTCAGCGACTAAAATATTAAATTTATTCGTTGCTTGTAAAAACTCAAATAAAACATGAATATTCGCAGGGGTATCATCTGCAATTAATAAAGTAGCTTTTTTGAAACTATCAACACTCATGCCTTATCTCCTAATGCGTCCTTCAATAAGGCTTTAAGCCTTTTTAATTTGAAATTTTTGGCTAATTGGATAATCTCCTCTAAACAGATAGTGTATTCACTGCGTTGTTGTTTTAAGGTACTTGCCACTTGAATCAAGGCAGTTACATCGCCTGCTTTTGCCAATTTATAAAACTGAGCGAGTTGTACAAATTCCAATTGTTTTAAGGTGGCACTATTGGCAAATGGATGATTTTGGACATCATTGTCGGGTGTTCGATAAATGCACTCAATAATGCCATGTTTCTCTAATAAATTAAATAATTGCTGTGAATCGATTGGTTTTGTAATAAATGCGTCACAACCTGATGCAAGACTTTGTTCTTCATCCTCTTTAAAAGCACTAGCAGAACAAGCAATAATAAAAGGGTGATGCTGATTGGTTGATTGCTGACGAATCAGTTGTGTTGCCGTAAGTCCGTCCATAACAGGCATTTTTAAATCCATTATAATAATATCTGGTTGAAGATATTTAGTTTTCTCAACTGCAACTAAGCCATTTTCGGCTTCTTCTACATCACTGTTTAAGTCGCTGAGTAAGTCAATGAGAACATAGCGATTAATCTCAATATCATCAACAATGAGGAATTTATGTTTTTTATCTTTAAATTCTATTAATGGTCGTTCATTCTGGGCAGGCTGATGACTATCGATATATTGAATAACTTTAAGTTTTAACTCAAACCAGAAAATACTTCCTTTACCAACAATGCTTTGTACATATAATTGGCTACCCATCATTTCTAATAATTTTTTTGTAATAGAAAGTCCTAAGCCTGTCCCTTCTACATTGTGCAATAAGGTATGTTGATTAATTTGTTGAAAAGGAATAAATATTTTGTGTAACATCGTTTCAGGAATGCCTATGCCTGTGTCTTCAACTTCAAAGCGCATGATTTCATTGTGATAAATAATGCTAAAAGTCACCGCACCTTGCTCGGTATATTTCACGGCATTACTGAGCAGATTTAATAAAATTTGTCTTAAGCGTTTTTCATCCGCAACGATGATATTCGGGATACCTTGCAGGGTTTCAAAATGCCATGTAGAGGGGGGAGGAATTTTTTTATAGGTAAACATCAAGCCTTTTTCTTCGGCTTTCAGTTTAAACAGACCAACAATATCGTGTAGAAAATTTTGTAAATTAAACTCATAAGGGTTTAATTCAAATTTACCTGATTCTATTTTAGATAAATCTAATATGTCATTGATTAAATTTAATAAATGTTGTCCACTTCGTAAAATAACACTGAGTTTCTCATGTTGTTGCTCGGCGAGTTTTGTATCTCGTAACAGAATTTGTGCATAACCTAAAATGCCATTTAAGGGGGTACGTAGTTCATGGCTCATATTGGCTAAAAATGTGCTTTTTGCCAAATTTGCGGATTCTGCGGCGAGTCGGGCGCGTTCTGCTTCTGCAATAGAACGTTGTAACTCATTGAGTGCTTTCTTTAAATCTTCTTCTGCTTGTTTTCGACGAGTGATGTCTCGAACTGTCCCGACGGCGTGCCATTGTCCTTTTAACCATAATGATGTAATAAATATTTCTACAGGAAAAGTTTCACCTGTTTTCCGAATCGCAATGATTTCACTGACTTTATTGAGATATTCACCAATCCCTTTTTGTTTAAAACGGCTCATATTTTCTTGATAAGTATCCCAATTATCAGTTGATAAAATTTTAGTATGTAGTGGTTTGCCCAGTACTTCATCCGCCGTGTATTGAAAGATTCTTTCAGCCGCTTGATTCCAGTAAATCACGAGGTTATCACTGTTGATGATGATAATCGCATCTTGTGAGGTGGCACTGACTTGACGGAACATCTCTTCACTGTCTTTTAATGCCAATTCGGTTTTTTTACGGTCAGTGAGGTCTATGATGATACAAACAACAGCAAAGATATTCCCTGTATTGCTAGCGAGGGTAGAAAGCCATGTTGCTCCCCAGAAAATAGTACTATTTTGTTTAATATAGCGTTGTTCTATATAGGTTTGTGGAATTTCTTGATGGGTTAATTCAGCTAAAGCAACTTGTATCTGTTGGCGGTCGTTTGGATGGGTCAGATTAAACAGGGTAAAAAAAGAAAGTTCATCACTGTTGTAGCCTAGTAATCCTGCTAGCTTTTGATTTGTGGAAAGAAACCGCCCAGAATGACTATCTAACACAGCAATTCCAACCGCGCTGTTATTAAAAATGCCTTTAAAACGAATTTCGCTTTCATTAAAGGCTTGTTCTGCTAGTTTTCTGGGCGTAATATTAATCCATGAACCTGATAATTCTAGTGTTTTTTTATTATTTTCATAGTTTAAATACATCGCATCTTGTATCCAAATATAGATACCGTTGGCATGTAAAAATCGATATTCGTATTCAAAAACAGTGTTATCTCTCGTTTTTCTTAGTTTATTTTCAATCAAGCATTGGTCATCAGGATGGATATTTTTAAACCAAAAATGGGGTTCACTGAGAAAAGTTAAAGCAGGATATCCTGTTAAATTTTCTACATTTTGACTGACAAAACGTGGAATAAATGTGAATTTATTAAAGGGGTCAATAATGACGCTGAAGGTATAAATAACGGCGGGGTTATGTTGTAAGAGGTGATTAAAGTATTTTTTAGTTGACCATTCAGTCGAGCCAATAAATTGTTTGGTATTCGCAAGGGGGGAATAGTGTTCATCGGTGTTATTGAGATTAAAATCTGCTATTTCCCTGTAATAAACAGCAATATAGATAATATTCTGTTGTTCATCAAAAATAGGGAAGTAACGCCCTTCATACCAATAAGAGATGCTTTTATCAATCAGTGTTTTAGGTTGTTGGGTTTGGATAACGGTTTGGACGATAGTTTGACGATATTGTGCAATATTCGTCGGTAAAAATCCCCAAATACAACGCCCGATTAGTTCATCAGGCGTTTTACGAAACCATTGCGCACCGACCTTATTGGCAAAAAGAATCGTTCCATCTTCTTTGAGTAAAAATACCCCATCTGTTGTTGCATGTAAGAGATTTATTTCTAAGTTAGCGACACTATTCACGGCAATTCCTTACTTTACAGCAAGTGATGTTTTACACTCAATCAATAATACATGGTTTGACGGTCGGTATTTACAGGGACAAGCTGCATACTGTTGGATAAATAAATTAACGCGAGTACGGCGAGATTCTTTTAAAAAGACAACAGCTTGAATGTTGTAGGGTGGAATAGCGTAGCGTATTCCACCTTGAAACTCTGTAAAAACTGAGCAAAAACAGATTATAAATCGTATGGTGGAATACGCTTTGCTATTCCACCCTACATTTTTTAGGTGAAAAATTCTAAACGGTTTTCGCCACTCGCCCAACTAGCGTTAAATTATGTTAATAAATGTTGATGTCCATTTAAAAAATCGGCGACAGAAAGCATTTTTCCGCCTGCTTTTTGTACTTTTAGTAACCGTAAAATTCCGTCTTGTGTGGCAACATCAATGCCTTGTTTTGTAATTTGAAGAATTTCTCCTGCCGTTACCGCATTTGTTGGCGCGGGTAATGCCTGAGCTTCGCCAATCCGAAGGGTATAGCCTGCGATGGTGGTTTGTGCCATTGGGAAAGGATTATAAGCGCGTACTGCCCGCTCTAAGGCAAGTGCTGATTGTGTCCAATCTAATTGGGCTTCGGCTTTTTCTAATTTGCGGGCGTAGGTTGCGTAATGTGCATCTTGTGGCGTTTTTTCTAACTTTTCTACATCGTCAATGGCTTGACGCAACACAGACGCGCCTAATAAAGATAATTTGTCGTGTAAAGTTTCTCCCGTTTCTTGCGGTTCTATCAGGCATTTTGCTTGCATCAACATTGCGCCAGTATCTAAGCCAATATCCATTTGCATCAAAGTAATACCTGTTTCTGCATCGCCTGCGAGAATCGCGCGTTGTATCGGTGCTGCACCTCGCCAGCGCGGCAAAATAGAGGCGTGGACGTTGATACACCCAAAGCGTGGCGCATTTAAAATGGTTTCGGGCAGTAACAAACCGTAAGCAACGACAACCATTAAATCTGCTTGTAATGCGGCTAATGTGGCTTGTGCTTCTGCATTTTTTAAGCTAGTTGGTTGATAAACTGGGATTTGATGCGCTAAAGCCAACTGTTTTACAGGGCTTGCTTGTAATTGTCGCCCCCGTCCTGCGGGGCGGTCAGGTTGTGTGTAAACTGCACAAACGCTATGTGCTGAATCTAATAGAACTTGTAAGCAGGGCACAGAAAACTGTGGCGTACCTGCAAAAATAATTTTTTTAATGGACATATAGAGAGTAAATAAGAAAATTTAAGCGGTTTTACGTTCTTGTTTTTCTAGCTTTTTACGAATACGTTGTCGTTTGAGCGCAGAGAGATAGTCCACAAATAACTTACCCTCTAAATGGTCTAATTCGTGTTGGATACAAACCGCTAATAAACCCCCTGTTGATAGTTCTAGGGGTTCACCTTCACAATTAAGTGCAGAAACCGTCACAAATTCGGCACGTTCGACTTCATCATAAATACTAGGAACGGATAAACATCCTTCCTCCATGACTTCAAGCCCTGAACGATGGGTAATTTCTGGATTAATTAAGCAAATCGGCTGATTTTTTTCTTCAGAAATGTCAATAACAACAATTTGTAAAGCAATATTGACTTGTGTTGCCGCTAGTCCAATACCGCGTGCTTGATACATCGTTTCAAACATGTCCGCAATAATTCGTTTAACCTCTGCATCAACAACCTGCACAGGTTTTGCTTTGTGACGTAAACGGGGGTCTGGAAAATGAAGGATTTCGAGTAATGCCATAAGTGTGCCTTATTACAACGTAATTATTTATAAATATAAGGGGTGTTTATAAAATTCACCAGTCAACGGTCAAGAATTTATTCCGACGGTATTGTACTACTGTCTTTTGCTTTATAGCGGGTATTCATACAGACAAATACGATAGCCACGTGTTAGGATTTTTTTTAGGAATAAAACTTGCGATAACAGATAATCCTGCATTGCTTTCGAGACATCCTATAAATTATGGAACTGAATACACTTCATAAATTAGTCAATTTTAAAAAAACCTTAGACATGACATTAGATTGTGTTTTTATGTTTCATGTCTCATCATTTGCTTTTTTCTATGTAAATCAAGGAGCAATCACTTTACTGGGATATAATCACGCAGAGTTATTACAGAAAAATGTGTTAGACATTCAACCATTCACAACCCATGAGCAATTTAAAGAAAAAATTAAAATTTTACTTAATAAACAATTGCCTATTTTAAAGTTTGAAACCTTGTATCAGCATAAACAGGGAAATTTAATTCCTGTAGAAATGATTATTCAATACATACAACTTTCTGATAAAGAAAATCATTTCTTTACAATTGTCCGTGATATCAGAGAGCGCAAGCAAATTGAGGATAGTTTAGAAAAAGCCTTAGAGTCAGCAGAACAAGCGCGTTTAGAAGCAGAAAAAGCTAACCGTAGCCGTAGCGCGTTTCTTGCCAATATGAGCCATGAAATTCGCACGCCATTAAATGTGATTTTAGGCTTTGCAGAACTTTTACAGGGACAAATTCAAGATTTACACCATAAAGAATATTTAGCCGCGATAAAAACCAGCGGACATTCTTTGATGCAACTGCTCAATGACATTTTAGATTTATCAAAAGTAGAAGCAGGACGCATGGTTTTAGAATACACAACGATTAATCCATTAAACGTGTTCTATGACATCGGCAATATTTTTGCGGAAAAAATACGAGAAAAGGACTTAAGCCTGATTATCGAACCTTCACCAGCCTTACCTGCTTGCTTGATTTTAGACGAAGTTCGTTTAAGACAAATCCTATTAAATCTTGTTGGTAACGCGGTAAAATTTACCCATCAAGGACATATAAAAATCCATGTCACTTGTAGCGACTTTATCAGCGATGCCCAACAAACAACTGTTACCCTAGTCTTTTCTGTTGAAGATACAGGCATCGGCATATCCCCTGAACAACTCGCCACGATTTTTGCCGTCTTTGAGCAACATGTAGAACAAAATCCGCAATATGGTGGCTCAGGTCTTGGATTAGCGATTACAAAACGCTTGGTAGAAATGATGGGCGGGCGCATTTGGGCGCATAGTAAAGTCAATCAAGGCAGTATTTTTACCGTCTCTATTGAACGAGTTGCCGTAGCGTTACAAGACAGAAACATTTTAGAAACTGAGAATAAAAAATCGATTCATATTGATAGTGTGCGCTTTAATCAACAACGCATTCTTTTAGTTGATGATGTTAAATTTAATCGTGATTTAATCAAAATCTTCTTAAAAGATGCCGATGTCGAATTTATCGAAGCTAATAACGGTCAAGAAGCGATAAATCAAACGCAAAAATATCTCCCCCATCTGATTTTAATGGACATTATCATGCCAATGATGGACGGACACACGGCAACGCGCATTTTAAAACAAAATCCGCAATATGCGCATATCCCAATTATTGCAGTCACCATTGCGATTGTTGACAGCGAAGAAGTGACGTTACAAACGTTATACGATGACTTTCTTAAAAAGCCTTTACATAAAAATACACTGATTTCTGGGCTGATTAAATTCCTACCCTATACGCTCAACACGATTTCCGCGAAAAAAGTATCTACTCCATTAATAACGACATCCACAACATCACAATCAAACCTTGCCAACCTACCAATTTCCACAATAACAAATTCATTGAAGTCCACAACCTCTCATTCTATCTCTGCATTACTAACACATCTCCAACAAGCAAAAACCGAATGGGAAGACATCAGTAATACGCTTATTATTAATAATATTGAAGAATTTGCCAGTAAAATGCAAAAGGTTGGACAAGAATATGGTTACAGTCCATTGATAGAATGGGGAATTCTCTTAGAGTCTCAAGCAGCAATGTTTGAAATTCAAGCTCTATCTGAAACTTTAAGCGATTTTCCACGATTAGTGGACGAAATCAGCCAACAATCGGACTTGTTTTAACCCAAGTTTGGTAAGATTCAAAATTTAAAACAAAGGGTTGTTATATTTGCGGGAGTAAAATAGCTTCAGCTTTTTAAAAAAGTAAGACAAAAAAAGAGGAACACTTCATTTAATAGAAGTGTTCCCTCAAATGCTAACGGTAAACCTAGGTAACGTGACCCCTAGATTACCTCCCCATACGTCAGATTAGGTAGGAGTCATCCGAGTATGGCTACCCCGATTTTATGCACCATTCGTGCCATAAAAACACATTTTTAGAGGGGAAATCGGTCATGGCGGGTTGCATCTAATGAGTTTCAATTTCCCGCCAAAATGCGCTGATATTCTCAATGCTGTAGAATTTGACCAGTAAAGCTATTAATTTCTCATCGCTGAGTTGAAACAGGCGTTCTTTTTCTTCCGTCATCAAGGGCGCGAAACGGTTTTCTAATAGCACGATTAAGGCTTCCGCTTTGCCTTCTGCTTTACCTTCTGCTTTACCTTCCACTCTCCCCTTGAAAATCCCCTCTTCGAGTCCTTCTATTCTTCCCTTGAAAATCCCTTCTTCCAGTCCTTCGGCTCTGCCTACAGCTCTTTCCTGTTGCCGTATTTGTTGAATCGCATTATCTAACATGGCTTTTGCCTCATATTTATCGTGATAGACCTGTTCTAAACTTTGGTAGTCTTCTGCTGAACGTCGTCCGTGTAGCATTAATTGTGCAAACCAATTGGCTAATAACGAAACGCCTTCTTGTTGTTCAGTTTCAAATAAGTTTAGTACTTGTGTAATGAGTAGTTCTATATCGTTGGGGTAGGTTTCTGCGAGGAATAGCGTTGAAACCAGATTTTTGATTTGTAGTAGTTGTTCTTGACTATATTCATTTTCAGCAATTTTGAAAAAGCGGAAATCAGGGGTATAGCCTTTTAATAAGTCAGGTTCTTCTAAAATTTCTCGTAATCGGGTGGGCTTATTCCATTTCTCTTCGCCATTGTATAAGACGATGGGAAAAATCGGCGGGAGTTTTTTTACTTTGGGACGAGTTTCCGCATAGTCTAGCCAGAAGCTACAGAGATAGTGTAGAACCCGTAATGCCATGAACCAAACCACGGATGATTGAAATTCTAGCAAGACATAAATATAGGCTTCTTGTTCTTTAAATTTAACTTTGTAAATTAAATCGCTTTCGGTTTCTTTGTAGTGTTCAGAGATGAAAGATTTATCGAGACGTTCAGCGGTTTCAAAGTCAATTTCTTGAACCCAAGGTTCTGGGACGAAGGTTTGTAGAAGTTGGCGGAAAAAGGTTTTATTGGAAAAGAGCTTTTTGTAGCCTCGGTCGTGAAGGGTTTGCATCTAATTAATAATCTATTAGGTTTTTATCGTGCAAAAGGGATATAAATTAACTCGCTGGAAACGTCGCTAATTGTTCGGCCACAACCCGCACGCCGATTTGTGCGCCGATAGGGTAATCTTGATGGCTGGAGAATAACGAGAAAATTTGTGCACCACTAGGAAGGCTTAAGGTATAAAGCGTTTCTGAGCCTTTAAACGCTTTTTGTTTCACGGTTGCTAATAACGGATAAGCAGGGTCTAGTAAAATATCATCAGGGCGGATTAGTACATCAACGGTATAACCAATTTCGTTTTGTGTGGTCGCTTTGACTTGAACAATCCCTAATTCGGTTTCTATTTGATTGACTCCTAGCCGTTGCCCTTTAATAAATGAGCCTTTGCCAATGAAGTCGGCAACATATCTTTCAACAGGTTCATGATACAGATTATATGCGGTATCCCATTGTAATATTTCGCCGTGACGCATCACGCCAATTTTATCCCCTAAGGCAAAGGCTTCATGTTGGTCATGAGTGACTAGTAAACCTGTCATGCCTTGCCCTTTAAGAATGTCGCGCACTTCTAGGCTTAAGCGTTCCCGTAAATCAACATCTAAATTAGAAAAGGGTTCGTCGAGGAGTATTAAGGCAGGACGAGGCGCGAGGGCGCGAGCCAGTGCAACCCGTTGTTGTTGTCCACCTGATAATTCATGCGGATAGCGTTGTGCTAAATGGTTGAGTCCAACGACATTAAGATACTCTTCAACCCGTTCTTTTTTCTCTACTTTATTTAAACTGCGTAAGCCAAACGCGACATTATCGAAAACAGTTTGATGCGGAAATAGGGCATAGTCTTGGAAAACCATACCAATTTGACGTTTTTCAGGGGGGCAAAGTTGATTCGGTGCAGAAATCATATTGCCATTAAGACGAATAACCCCTTGATAAACAGGTTCAAAACCTGCAATTGCACGCAAAGCAGTGGTTTTTCCACAACCGCTTGCGCCTAATAAGCAGGCTAGCTCGCCTGTTTGGATTGCAAATGATAGGTTTTTAAAGATGGTTTGGTCATCATAGCGACACTCGATATTATCTAGCTCTAATAGTGGCGGTGTTGTATTAGACATGGGGTTTTATCGTCCATTGTTAGCTAAAGTCGGTATTAAATCGGTATTCTTTGGTTTATGAATTATTATTTTGCAGTCTTGTAAAACATGGGAATTGATAAGTAACAGAATTTAGCCTTTAAGTGTGACTAATTCTGCTTTAATTTGTTGTTGATTTAAATGTTGTAAAATTGTGCTGGCACTGATTTCATCAATATTGTGTTCGACAATTAGCACATGTGGTAAGTCTTCTTGAAAGGAAACAAAAGCGACACCGTGTAATGCTTGAATATCTTGGGCAATATCGGCGCGTTCTGTTTGGGAAAGGGTTTTGTCTAAGCGTAACATGGCATCGACGTATTTATGGGTGGGACTTGTTTCTTCTTTCCCGATACGGATGATGATTTGTTGAATTTCTTGTATAACGCTGTCAGATGGCTCAAGGAGCATAAAGCCTGTTGCATAAAGTTCGTGGTCTATTTTTCCTGTCCAACGGCTTTGCGCCATACAGCAAAAATGTTTGTCGGCGGTCATGTCCACATAATGTAAATCAGCTTCTAGTTTTTGCAGGCGGACACCGATAATGATTTTTTTATCGACTTCGATGGGGGTTTCGCTGATGAGTAATAGTCCATGTGTTGAGATGTCTCCTAAATATCCCAAAACTTTACCCGTTTCTGAATCAAAAACATGTAAAAACATGACAAGTACTTGACGTTTAAATTGACGGCGTTCACGTTCCTTCATAATAACCTCATACAGTGTTTTATCCTGATGTTTAAAAGTAAGGATACAGCGTAATCTTTAACAACTATTCATTTGAGTTTATCAAGAATATCCCTGTAATATCACTTCTATCTTCTTCTAGCCACAACTTCACAACTTATCCACCATGTCCGTACTGATTAGTCATACACCGATTTGGCAGGCTTTACAAACGCATCAATGTTCATTAGCAACAGTTCATCTGAGAGATTTATTTGCGCAAGATTCTCAGCGATTCTCCCATTTTTCGCTAAATGCGTGCGGTTTATTACTGGATTTTTCTAAAAATCATATTACGCATGAAACTTTGCATTTACTGTTGAATTTAGCCAAACAAGTTGAATTAGAAAGTCACATTGAATTGTTGTTTCATGGCGATAAGGTCAATAATACAGAACATCGTGCTGCGTTACATACTGCACTGCGAAACCGTTCACACTATCCTATTTTAGTTGATGGTCAGGATGTCATGCCCGCTGTTGATGCTGTTTTAGCCAAAATGCGGGAATTTAGTGATGTCGTCAATCAGGGAAAATGGTTAGGCTTTACGGGTAAGCCCATTGATACCGTTGTTAATATTGGAATTGGTGGCTCTGATTTAGGTCCTTTAATGGTTGTGCGTGCATTAAAAGCCTATCATTGTCAGCCGTTAAAAGCCCATTTTGTATCTAATGCAGATAGTACACAACTGGCTGAAATTTTAGCAATTTGCAATCCAGAAACCACTTTATTTATTGTTGCTTCTAAAACATTCTCAACGCAAGAAACCCTATTAAATGCACACAGTGCACGCCGTTGGTTAATTGAGAAATTAGGTTCAGCTTCAGCCGTCGCCCGTCACTTTGTTGCGGTCAGTACAAACAAGGAAAAAGTGCAAGCATTTGGCATTGATACAAATAATATGTTTGCATTTTGGGATTGGGTTGGCGGTCGATATTCCCTGTGGTCAGCCATTGGTTTATCTATTGCCGTGATGATAGGCATGGATAATTTTGAACAACTACTTGCAGGAGCACATGCGCTCGACCAACATTTTGCAACCGCGCCACTTGCTGAAAATATGCCCGTTATACTTGGATTATTAGGCGTTTGGTATAGCAGTTTTTGGTCTGCCCATACACAGGTTATTTTGCCGTATGATGTTGCTTTAGAATATTTTCCGAATCATCTACAACAGCTTGTAATGGAAAGTTTAGGAAAAAACGTGACGAAACAAGGACAATTTGTTGATTATGCGACTTGTCCGATTTCATGGGGAACATTAGGAAATAATGGACAACATGCGTTTTATCAATTACTGCATCAAGGCACTCAATTAGTCCCAGCCGATTTTCTCGTAGCCATAGAAAGTCAGCAAGCCTTAGACGAACATCAATTAGCTGTTTTATCCAATGCACTGGCACAATCACATGTTTTAATGCAAGGAAGAACATTAGAAGAAACACGAATTGCATTACAGGCAACAGGTTTACAAGGAAAGGCACTAGAGGAAGCAGTCCCACATCGTGTGTTTAAAGGGAATCAGCCTTCTAATACATTGGTTTATCAAAAGCTCACCCCACAGATTTTAGGTGCGTTGATTGCGTTATATGAACATAAAACTTTTGTACAAAGTGTGTGTTGGGGAATTAATGCTTTTGACCAGTGGGGCGTGGAGTTAGGAAAACAAGTAGCGAGTAAGTTCTTAATAGAATTGCAGAAAACCGAGCCAAATCAGGATTATAATGCATCAACAAATGGGTTATTGAATTACGTTAAAACGAAGTTGTCCCATTAGATGATTTAGATGTATAAAAAACACCACATATAACATATTAGTTTATATGTGGTGTTTGCTTAAGAGCGGCTTAAAAATGATGAATAGTTAGTCTTGAATGTTAAGAATAAATGGATCATTCAATACATAGAAGTAACCAAAGCCTTGCTCAGATGAGATTAAAACACGCCCGCGATAGCCGACAAAAAAGATTACTTGTCGTTTTGTGCCTAAAGAACTGGGTGGAATAAGGCTACCTGTTCCGATGGTAATCGTTTTTTTGGTCGTAGCACTTAAAGAAGCATTATTTTGGTAAGCAACGATATTAGCAACTTCTGGATCGGTTACTAAACCTTCCCAATCTTGCCATGCTTCAATTTTTCCTGTGGAATTGTCTCCAAAGAAACTACCATAAGAAACTTTTTGTTTCCAAATCATCTTGGTTAAGTCGCTATTCATAGACGCGTCTCCCCAAGCGGCAACGATGACGATATCCCCTGAGGTATCTTGTGTATCAGCGAGAATATCTGCTGATAAAGTCACTGCACTACCGCTAGAGATTTGATCACCACTTTTTAAGGTGATTTTAGAACCACTTGTATTAGTGTATGCCCCTGTGAGGTTGATTTCTGCATCAGTTGTTAAACGGAAAGGATGATTTAAAATCAATGTCAGGTTATTGGGTTCTGGCTCAGGTTCTGTTTCTCCAATACCATCTAAACTTGTAGAACTTCCACCCGCCCAAGGACGTGCAGAACGCCAAGCACTGTAAAGTGTTAAATCTGACACCACAAAAGAAATGGTTAAACTTGCAAACTTAAACGAGTCAAGCGCATTAACAGGATGATAAAGCACAAAATACATATAACGTGGTGTTGTTAAGACTGTAGATGTACTACCTGGTGCGCCATATAAAGAATCGCTTAATCCACCTGCAGCAGCATGCAACTCGCTAGTATAGATAAAGTTTCCTGTAACATTGCCACACATCTCATTACCAGCCGAATCAACTTGACGTGTTGATGTGCATAATTCACCAGGGTCTGTCGAAAATGAACCCATTACTGGGTACGTTCCCGCAACATATCCCCCGCTAGAACTACCAACTCCCTGCCATTGATTGGACTCAGCCCCAATACTAACCGCCGTAACCCCCGGCGGGACTAAAATGGCAATACGTAGGCTTTTGCCTTGTTTAATAGACGTAATAGGCATTGGACTACTTGTGGATTGGCTAGAGTAAGTAACACTGAAGAAATTAGGTACACTAGAAATAATGGGATAAGTTTGGGAACTTAAAGTAGGTAGGACGTAATCATTATCCCACGCCCATGTAGATGGACTGATGAAACCTAGCATGACTAGCATTGTTAATGCATAAACATGCATTTTTCTTAGCAAAAAGAAGTTTTTTGTTTTGAGCATGATGTAAACGAAGAAGTAATTAAAGAGATAAATAAGTAAACAAGCCCTTATCATGCAACCATAATAACGATACCTGTTTATTATTCTCCCCCATTGATCAATATTCGCCAATGGGGAAGACGTTAAACTTATTTAACAGAGATGGTGGTTTGTGAGTTGGTTCCAGCACTATCAGATGCAGTGAGAACTGTACTACCAACACTCAGACCTTCAACTAAACAAATAACGCCACCTGTACTTGATGAAATGCTTGAGAGCTTAACAATCTTTGCATCACTAACAGCACAAGTAGCAATTGTGGTTTTTGCAAGTGGATTAGACTCAACAGCAACAACTTTACCAACTTGTACTTCTAATGTAGAAGGTGTAAGAGGTGTTCTATCAGGTAATTTCAATGTCAGTGGTTGGCTTAACACATAAAATGTTTTTTGTGTGAAGGGGTCAGATGAGGTTTGTCCCGTGTAACCAACATAAAAACTAACTTGTCTGCCTGTATTACCTAATTGTGGTGGAGCAGTAAAACGTCCAGTTCCAACGTTAATATAGTAACCTACTGAACTATAACTAACTTGTGCAACATAAGGCAGTGCTGTTGGAATTTCTACACTACTTCCTGATAGATAAGGACCAGTCCAAGAAGCCCATGTGTTTGCTATAGAATCACTACTAAAAAAACTTTGAGCCGCTTTTTTCTGTTGCCAAATCACATTCTCAAAAATATTGCTGTGTGCTGAATCATCTGTCCATAAGGCAAAAACGACTAAATCTACAGCACCATGTGAGGAGTCTGTCACGATTTTAGCCTTTAGATTAAAGACTTGATTTTCATCAATCAACATATTTTGTTTTAATGTTGAGGTTACAGTCCCTTCTTCAAAGCCACCATAAAAAACAACTTTTGCAGTTGTTGTTGTATTTGGATGCCCCAATACAAAAGTGTCAACATTAACACCTGTTCCTGTTGTCGTTCCATTACCAGTACCAGAGCCGTTATCCGTTCCCGAGCCATTATCTGTGCCAGAGCCGTTATCCGTTCCTGAACCATTGTCCGTACCAGAGCCGTTATCTGTTCCCGAGCCATTATCCGTTCCCGAGCCATTGTCCGTACCAGAGTCGCCTTCTAATCCTGTTATACTGCTACTAGAACCACCAGCCCAAGGACGTGCAGCACGCCAGTTGTTATAAGCATTAACATCAGAAATAACAAAGGAGAAACTAAGGCTTTCAAACTCAAATGGTAAACTAGCAGATAGTTGTTGATATAAAACAAAATAGAAATAGCGAGGGCTGGTTAGAGCTGATGCACTTGAACCTGGTGCGCCATACATAGACTCACTTAAACCACCACCAGCCGCTTTTAAATCACTGGGGGCAACGCATGTAACACCTGCTGGACGGGAAGCACAAAATGAGCCTGGATCCTCACTATAAGTTTTCATAATAGGATAAGTTCCATCTACATACCCACCACCATTAGCAGCCCATCGCCCTTGCCATCGGTTTGATTCTGCGCCAATAGAAACAGCTGATGTTCCAGGAGGTGCAAGCACTCTAATCCGCAATGTTTGCCCTTGGCTAACTGCAAAACTGATAGGGTCTTTCTTAGTCGAATCTGAAGACAAACTCGAATAGCGAACTTCTAAATAATGCCCTGTTGCATTTGTTGCAGCAGTATAAGTACTGGCATCTATCGTAGGTAATATATAATCATGATCCCATGCAAAAACCTGTGTAGTGACACAGAGACCGATTAAAGATACAACCAAAGAACAAACGTTTTTCCAATTTAATTTCATTCATAACCTCACAAGTAACAAATTATTTGTTTCTAAAATAACCCATAATTATTTTAAAAAAACAAAGATTTCTATAATTATAGAACAAAATTTAAAAGGAAAGAAATGAAGAACATTCACAAAGCGACGAACGGATACTAAAAATTGCTTTTCACAGAGATACAGATTACAAGTTGCGTAACCCATGCTATTCACATAACATCATAGCTTTCAGCTAACTTACCCCTAGTATCAGACCAGCATGTCCAAACTTGACCTTGCAGTTATCCGCACCCAAATTGATGAAGTTGATACTCAAATTCAGGCGTTAATTACGCAACGTGCTAATTTAGCAAAAGATGTTGCAAAGGCTAAATATGCAGAGGAATCACAGCCTAATTTCTACCGTCCTGAACGAGAAGCAGAAATTCTACGACAAGTAATCAGTCGTAACCAAAACAGTGTTTTACCTAATGAAACATTGACCTTCATCTTTCAAGAAATCATGTCAGCTTGTCGAGCTGTTCAAAAAAATATCATGGTTGCCTTCTTAGGTCCTGCAGGAACATATTCACAAACAGCCGTTTTTAAACATTTTGGACATGCTATTCAAACTGTTCCTGCACAAACGATAGAAGATGTATTTCGAGAAGTTGAAGTCGGTAATGCCGAATATGGCGTTGTTCCTATTGAAAACTCTACAGAAGGTGGGGTCAATCAAACCCTAGACTGCTTTGTCAATACCAGCCTAAAAATCTGTGGTGAAATAGACCTCCCGATACACCACTGTCTTTTAGCAATGACGCAAGACCGTAGCAGTATTACCCGCATCTACGCACATCAACAATCCTTTGCCCAATGTCGCGCATGGCTCAATGCCAATATGCCCAACGTCGAACGCATCGCAGTCAATAGCAATGCAGAAGCCGCGAGACGCGCCTCCAATGAAGCAGGGACTGCTGCCATTGCAGGTGAAACAGCCGCAGAAATTTACCATCTTCACGTCTTATCCGCTCACATAGAAGACCACGTACACAATACAACCCGCTTTGTTGTCCTTGGTAAGCAAAATACCCCCGTAACAGGCAACGATAAAACCTCTCTATACCTCTCATTACCCAACAAAATGGGCTCACTCTACCACCTACTTGGCTGTTTTGTTAAAAACACCATCAACATGAGCAAAATTGAATCCCGCCCCTCTCGACAAACCGCATGGGATTACGTTCTATTCGTTGATATAGAAGGACATATTCAAGACGAGCCTGTTAAAAACGCCATTCAAGATTTGCAAACCCAAACAGCCATTGTTAAACACCTCGGCTCATACCCACGTGTACTACGCTAAATAAAAAATTTATTTACTGAAATAACAAAAGAACATCATCATGATCTGCGATTTTTTCAAACTAGCAACCAAAGGTGCGCAAGCCCTACAACCCTACCAACCAGGCAAACCCATCGACGAATTAGAACGCGAATACGGCATTAAAAACGCCATCAAACTCGCTTCCAATGAAAACCCCACAGGTATCAGCCCGCTCGTTATTTCAGCCATCCAAGCCCACCTACAAGAACTCCCCCGCTACCCTGATGGCAATGGCTTCCGCCTTAAACAAGCACTTGCGAAATATCACAAACTCAACATAGACAACATTGCACTAGGTAACGGCTCTAACGACATCCTAGACCTCGTCGCCCGTGCCTTTGTAAGCGAACAAGACGCTGTCCTTTTCTCAGCACACGCATTTGCAGTGTACCCCATTGTTACCCAAGCCATTGGCGCAAAAATGATTATTGTCCCAGCTAAAAACTGGGGGCACGACCTCACCGCCATGCGCCAAGCCATAACCCCCAATACCAAACTCATCTTCATCGCCAACCCCAACAACCCCACAGGTACATGGGTCAACAAAACCGAACTACAAAACTTCTTAGACAACGTCCCTGAAAACGTGATTATCGTCCTAGACGAAGCCTATTTTGACTATATGGATGCCCCCGACTACCCCGATAGCAGCCTCTGGCTTGACCGCTATCCCAATCTAGTCGTTGCCCGCACCTTCTCAAAAGCCTACGGACTGGCTGCCCTCCGCGTTGGCTACGCCCTTGCACACCCAGACATCATCAACCTACTCAACCGCGTCCGCCAACCCTTCAACGTCAACACCTTAGCACTCATTGCCGCCGAAGTTGCCCTACAAGACCGCGCCTATATTCAAAATGCCGTGGCACTCAACAAAGTAGGACTTGCAACCCTCACACAAGCTTTTGATAAAATGGGAATTAACTACATCCCCTCACGCGCAAACTTCATTACCTTTGACCTAGGCAAACCTGCCCTACCGATTTATGAAGCTCTGCTCCATCAAGGTGTTATCGTTCGCCCTATTGGAAGTTACGGTATGCCCAATCATCTACGTGTTACCGTTGGACTCCCCGAAGAAAATGAACGATTTATTCAAGCACTCAAAAAAATCTTGACTCAAACATAAACGCCAAATATAATTCCTGTTCTTGAAACGCAGATTAAAAGTACGGGGTATAGCGCAGTCTGGTAGCGCACCTGCTTTGGGAGCAGGGTGTCGGGGGTTCGAATCCCTCTACCCCGACCAGCAGATTAAAATCTGCGCCCGTAGCTCATCTGGATAGAGCATCAGCCTTCTAAGCTGAGGGTAGCAGGTTCGAGTCCTGCCGGGCGCGCCAATAACTGCCGTTAGCATTCTAACACAATGGTGAGCGTAGCTCAGTTGGTAGAGCCCCGGATTGTGATTCCGGTTGTCGTGGGTTCGAGTCCCATCGTTCACCCCATCCAAACAAGTAGTTAAAATCGTTAGACACTCCCCAAATTTTGACCCTTCCAGTCAAGGCATGACAAGCCCTGTCTCACACAGACAAGGTCAAGATGTGCATAAATCTCCGTTGTTTTGACACTCTGATGCCCCAGTAAATCGCGAATAACCACTAAAGCCACCCCCTCCATCACCAACCAAGCGGCGCAAGTATGACGTAAATCATGAATATGAAAATTACGAATATCAGCCCGTTCACACGCATTTAAAAAAGACTTACGCAAACTCCCTACTTTTCGCCCGTTCCTGTCCGAAAAAACAAATTCCCCCGACCCTAACGTTTGTAAATGTCGTAAAGCCTGCAAGGCTCGTGGATGTAAAGGAATACACCGCCGCTTTTGCCCCTTAGTATGCTCAGCCTCCAAGACCAAAAAAGCCCGCTCAAAATCGACCCTATCCCAAGTCAAGCCCAACAACTCCCCCCGCCGTGCTCCGGTGTACAACGCCAAGACAATAAAATCCGCCAAATAAGGCGTTAAACTCAAGCGAGCAGTCATAATTAACCGCTCTGCTTCAACAGGCTTCAACCAACGAACCCGCCCCTCAGGCTCACGCAACAACTTCCCCTTAGTTGGATTAGGTAACTGCGTATCCATTTCTGAGTTATACAAATTAATTGCGGCTCCTAACAAAGACAGCTCCCGATTCACAGAACTGGCAGAAACCGACTTTAAACGCACAGACATAAAAGTCCGCAACTGACGAGAACGAAAAGTAGCCATATCCAACTGAGCGCCTAAGCCCGCTAACAACGTTCTAGCCCGCAACTGGTCATCCAAAGCACTACGCTTATCCGCCTTCACCGACAAAAAGAAAGACAACACCGTAGAAAGCGTAACCGTTCCTAAAGGCACACCACACGCCAAAAACCGCTCGACCTCCTCGTGACTAACCCGTGGTAAACATCCGATATAAACCGTCTTTATCTCCCCCCGCTCAATCAAACGGTTCAAGGTTCGTCTTGAGACCTTCAACAACCCCGCTACCTCATCCAATGTGTACAACTGCATTACTTAAACCCCTTATTAGGACACAACACCCTATCGACCTCATCCAACAACCGTAAAATCTTCTCCAACTTAGGACGTATATTTACTAATACCTCATCATCCCGTCGTGACTGAATCAGCTCCTTAACCTGCTCACAACGTTCACCCCAAGACTGATAAACCGCCTGAGCCTTAACCAACGGGTCAACCTCAACGGCAAGTACAGCCTGAACCCGTTCCGCTGTCACCTTTCCAGACTGACAAACCGTTTCCCACACCTCCCTCTGTTTCTCAGGGGGTAAACCCACTAACGGTCTAACCTGCGCCTCATTCTTTGGCATGTCACCAACTGAGGACAAATTACGCACAACCGCGCTTGCATTAATCAAACGATGTGCATGTTGTCGGTGCATCCCCCACACCTCAACGCAATACGCCTCAAAATTCTCATACCCTTTTGACCGATATAAACGACTCTCCTTAATCTCCGCCAAAGCATTTCCAACCCGATAAAACGCGCTTAACTCCTTTTCAATAACCTGTTCCAACTCATCAAGCCGCTCATCCATTTTTCCTTTGATGGGTAATCCCCCTACCCAGTCCGCTTGTTCTAATTGCATACCTACCCCCCAAAAAAAAGGGCGGTAAACCGCCCTACTGACCTACCCCTTTAAAGCCCGCTTAACCTGAGTTGCCTTCTCTTGGCTCATACCTAGACTCATATAACTACTCTCTCCTTTACCTGCCCGAATTGGGGTATCAACATCCCAAGTAGAATCTTTACCCAATTTCTCTACCCAATACTCCACCCCCTTACTCTCCCGCTTATCTCTTTCTTCATTAGGTAGCGTTTCATCTTCATCCGTTAACATACCTAAATGAGTAGATTCCTCTAACCCCTGATTATCCCTATCAATACTCCTACCTAATAAGGTATCTACCTGATTAGGTATAACCTTAACGCGGTATCGACTACGCATATCTACGAAAGCCGTCCCCAACAACATCAAGCCCAACACCTCAAGCAATAACCCCCGCAAAAACGCAAACGTCATTTCTACCTGCGGAGACCAGAAAACCATACTCCCTACCTGAGGCTTAAACGTATCTACCTCCTGCGCCAATACCCGCTCCTGTTCCCGTAAAGTAGCTACCTGAGCATCTAACTTTTTTGCATTAATTGGATTACTGGCATAATCCCCGAACCACTGATGACCCTGAACTTTAGCAATATCACCCCGTACCCCCTCCAACTGAGCGAGTAAATTTTGATACTGTGATGATTGCTGTTTAGCAGTTTCTGCCTGACTTGCGCTATTTACGATTAAATTAAACGCCGTAGCAGTAATAGAAAGGACAATAAGCAACAACGAAAATATTAAAGTCCACGTTGCCCGCTCCTTATTGCCCACACGGAATTGATACAAAGACTCGCCCCAAAAAATCACCTTACCTACTTCAGTGACTGCGACAAAAGCCCCTGCCATTAAAATATTAGCCAGTCCAACAGCTCCAAAACTCACAAACAACCACGAGTTATAAATACTCACCAACATCGCTATTGCACCAAATGCAATCTTCGTGATTATCATCTATAATCACCTCTCTATCTTTGTTTTACACGCCCTAAACGATACGGTTATATCGCTTAGGGTTTTTAAATTATTTAAATGCGTCTTTTAAATCATTCATAGCCGTTTTCGCGCTCTTCAGTTGCTTAAGAAAAGTTAAACCCTTCTTAGTAGCGTTTCCGTTCCCGTCCATCATCCCATTTTCTACAAGCACGCCCGCGTTATCTTCATTCAATATTGCAACAAGGCTTATGATTTCTGCAATTTCAGCAGAGTACTTACTCATGATTTACTCCTTCTTTGCCTTCTCTTTTTCCAGTTCCTGCAATCTTTTCCCTAACCAATCAATCAACGCTATCTCTTTTTCCGTGAAATCTTCCTTTCTCAACCCTTTCGTGACACTTATGATTTTTACTCCACCTCTCTCACAGTACCAACGGACAATATCCCCTTTCGTGTTGGTACAACCTTTCCTTGCTCAACCGCAAGAAACCCTAACGCGATTAACTCCGCCTCATTCTTCTTGTGCGTTTCCTTTATCCGATTAATGACAAAAGTCATTTTTTTAACTATTTTTGTGCTCATTTCTCAAGCTCCTTGTAAATATCCGACTTCAACAACAACAACCTTTCTACAATCGCATCCTGAAGTTGCTCAGACTCATGTTCTAAACGTTCAAGTTCTTCTAACTTTTTAGAGTTATTTTCAAGTTCATACACATCTATTTCACACCTAACAGCACCCGTTAAATATTTTGCTTTGCCTAGCTTATTTACTAAATCGCTTATATCTTCTTGACATTCCTCAAACTTAACCAAAAGCTCAGGATTAAACATCTTCATGGTGAAACTCCCATTTCCCTATACTGCTGTTTCACGTTCTCCAATAACTTCATAAAGCTACCCTCACCAGATGCAAATTTACTAAATGCTTCATCAAGAATTCTTTGGCGTTCTCTTAAATCAGCAACACCATTTAAAACGCTTAGAACCTTAATTTTGTTCTCATTAGCAAGGGGGTGTCTCAAAACTAACCCGCCCATATCTACATCAGGACTATTAAGTCGCTTGATACTGGTTAAATCAGGTTTAACAGGGTTACAAATGGGTTTCTGTTCAGGCTTAACAGGTTCTGTACTTTCCGTTCTGACAGGCTCGGACTTAAACGGCTTATAAGCATTACCGCCCTGCTGTCGCTTAAATTGATGCGTAGGGACAAACTCCCCTTTTAACGCCAAATGCTTCAAATGAGTTAACAAGCCCATGACATTCTTAACCTTCCCTTTAACAAGCCGATAACTCACCTCGTCGAGAACGTCCTGAGCTTTTGGACAATCCGCCAATAACGCCCTAATCTTCTCTTTTGTTGCATTACTATAATTTTTTGTACCGCCTTCAAAGACTAACGCCGTTTCAACTTCTTCAGGTTCTTCAATTTCATTAACTTCTTCAACCGCTTCAGACTCTACAGCTTCAAATAAATCCTCGTTAGCTTCTTCTGTTTCAACTTCTTCAGGTTCAGTCGCTTCAAGTTCTTCAGGGTTAAAATGTGGGTTCAAACTCCAATGCTCATATAAAACATACTGTTTACCGCAAAATTGCCCTTTCTCGTTTCTTAAATCCTTATCACTCATCCATAAATAACCGTATTTAATCAATTCCTTAATCATTCGTTTAACAGCATGTTTACCCTCTTGTCCATGCATAACCAGATAAGCAATACTGATGCGCCAATCATTACGGTTTGTCAGTATTTCACAAGCAAGCATTCTTGCATCACGTGATAGTCTTGTATCTTTTATAAGACGGTTATCGATACAAGTGAACCGCTCACGGTGCGCTACTCGGATTATTCCTTGCATCTCGTTACTCATTTCTGATTAGCTCGGCAATATCTATTTTTAGAGCGTCAGCAATTCGTTTTAATTGGATAACGCTAACGCTTTGCTTACAATTTTCTATTTTTGAAAGCGTTGTTCTACCAATTTTTGCCTGCATTGCTAGTTCTTCTTGCTTTAGCCCTGCTTTTTTTCTGGCTTCTTTGATTTTTTCGTTCATGTTTATTTAGTGCCTTACATTCACATTTTTATTTTATGTGAGTAAAAGGAACATTTCAATAGCATGTGCGAAATATGCACATTTATCGTTTAAAATTGATAAGTATGATGAGTATTCAAATTGATATCGGTCGCCGTATTAGGCAGATTCGTAAGGAAAAAGGATTAACCCAAACAGACTTGGCAAATGCTTTAGGGTTTGATCGTAGTTTTTTGTCTAAGATTGAAGCGGGCACATCTGATGTGACATCTAGCACGTTATACGAGATTGCTAAATATTTAGATATTTCTGTCGCAAGTCTTTATGGTGAAGAACCTTCTCCACCTTTGGAACGTGAAACTAAACGTTTATCTGAGTTATTAGAGACCCTATCCCCTGAAGAGATTGCCATTATAAAAAAAGTTATGTATGCCTTTGCTGACTCTAATAAATTTAGGCATAAAACAGTAAGTTAAAAAATTTTGCCCTACCGTGTTCAAAAATCATTCACGGTGCCGAGTAAAAAACCCGCGTTCCCGTATTCGGTCGCTGGATAATCAAAGGGTAATAATAACTAATATAACTCATTACTATATTTAGAATTATTACTAAAACACAACAACAGAAAGCCGTATGATGAAAAATCAAACACGGCTTTTTTTTCAGTTCGCTTCGGCTCAAGGATTCATAAAAGGAGTGCTTACGCACAACCGCGATTTATTCCTTTCCCTGTTCCCGTTCCGCTGGTGCAGTCAGAAAGAAATAAAAAAGGAGTGCTACACGCAACTGCAATTTTCCTTTTCCTATTTCCCGTCCTTAGCGTTCACTGATTAAAAGACAAAAGCGAATTTGTAAGGTAAACCCTTTAAGCCCAACAGCCCGCTGTCCTCAAATGGAGACATTCACGTATGAAGGAAAAAACGTTATTTATCATTATGCTTGTATTACTTTCTATTTTGAGCACTTTTGTTGTACAGCTATATTTAGAGAATAAAGAGTTAAAGAAAGATGTTGCAGAGAAACAAGCAGAGATAGTACAAAAAGATAAGGACATAGAGGAAGTGACGAGACTAGTTAAAAAATTTACAAGCGAAGTGACTTGTATCAAGAACCCGTTTAAATAGAAGCTGTCCCCAATTGGAGACATCATGGAAACACTTATCAGGCTACATATCGAAAAACTTCCCGAAGGTTATTACCTAGCTACTTCAAAAGACGTGCAAGGTTTAGTCGCTCAAGGTGAAACTTTAGAGGAAACAATCTCCATTGCTCAGGATGTCGCAAAGTGTTTATTGCTGGCACAAGCCCAAAATGTCCGCAAAATTCCAGACTCTTTTGATTGCGCCTTAGTGATTGGGGTTTAAATGGGGCGGTTATCAGGGTTTAAATATCGTGAGATAGTTAGCCGTCTAAGGGCTTTAGGCTTTGAACTTTACCGACAAGCCGCTGGCAGTCATGAGATTTGGTATAACGCCACAACAAACCGTTACACAACAATCCCTAATCATTCAGGCGATATGCCCGAAGGCACATTAAAAGCCATTCTGACGCAAGCAGGTATTAGTACTGCGGAGTTTTTGAGGAAGTAACAGGGTTGTTTTTAGTCAAAGAAAAAGCAGGATTTTTAAGGTAAAACCAATTAAGGACAACACCCCGCTGTCCCCAATTGGTGACAATCAGCAAAACGATAAACAATATTAATTTTTTCCACTTTCTAAGTTAGCTAAAACTGATTTTATCCCCTCTTTCATTGAATCTGTTTGAGCGGTTTGTAAAGCCTTGTTTAACATAGTACGCGCTTTTGATGTTTGCTTTTCTACAACAACGTATAGAAGACCTTTGGCAATTAAACTATGAGCTAACTCATCTCCAAATACAGTAGGTGCAATTGCAAATAATGGTCGTCTAATGTTAATAGACTCTTCAATTATTCATCAGACTTTATGTATAACAAAGCAAGATTACAGAGAGAAGTAGCAACTTCAGGGAGAAAGACTTGAGGGTTGGTTTGGGCGAGGTCTCTATAAATCTTCAAAGCCTCGCGATAGCCTTGCTCGGCTTCCTCTCTGCGTGCGGGGTCTGAAGCAATTAATCCGCTAAGGTTATTGAGAGAAGTAGCAACTTCAGGGAGAAAGACTTGAGGGTTGGTTTGGGCGAGTTCTCTTCTTATCTTCAAAGCCTTGCGATAATCTTGCTCGGCTTCCTCTCTGCGCGCAGGGTCTTTAGCAACTAAGTTAGCAAGGTTATTGAGAGAAGTAGCGACATCAGGGAGAAAGACTTGTGGATTGGTTTGGGCGAGTTTTTCATCAATATATAAAAGATATTGATAAATCTTTTCTGCCTCCTCTCTCTGTGCGGGGTCTGAAGCAACTAAGCTAGCAGCGTTATTGAGAAGCCTAGTGACCTCAGGGATAAAGACTTGCGAGTGCGAGTTGGTTTGGGCGAGTTCGCCCACAATCTTCAAAGCCTCTTGATAAAGCTTTTCTGCTTCCTCTCGTTTTTGAGTCTCTGCATAAATAAGGGCTAGATTACCCATAACTGCCAATAATGTCTCTTGTTTCTCCTGTTGTTCGGATTCTGAGAGTTGTTTTAACTCATCGAGCAAGCCTTCATATAAACGTTGGGCTTTCTTATATTCGTTTTGTTTCTGTAATAATTCTGCATACTCAAGCCCATACTCGATATTCTTAAAATCCTGATGATAAGCGGCTTCATACTCAGGCAAGGCTTGTACAGGTTTATTGTCCAAGCGATACGCTTGTCCTAAGATAAAATGTACTTTGGCATTCTGTTGAGTCTTTTCATCTCCTTTTGTCTTTAAGGGTTCTAATAAGGCGGCTACTTCTGAGAACTTCCCTTGTTTTAAGAACGCTTCCGCTTTAGTGAGTATCTCAGCATAATCAGGGTTTTCGCGTCTTAAACTCTCCAACTCTTTAGATAAACTGTTGTAACGGTTAATCCATTCCTCAGCTTCCTTTCGCAGTTGTTCAATTCTAGAGTCTTTCAGTTCTAACGTATCATTTAATTGCTTTTGTGAGCGTCGAGACTCTACCTGTGTTTCTTGAGCTTTTTTTAAGAACTCATTCAAAGATTTTTGAATATCAGGGTCTAAGTTAGAACATGTGAGGGTAACAGGTGCACTGATGTCCCCAGCATTAAAACTACAATTCTCTGCACTGTACGAGTCACCCAAAGCATATAAGGCAGGAGAACAACACAAAAGCCCAATAAAAAAGAAGTTTCTCATGGCTTAATCTCCTTTTTAGAACAATCTATTTTTACCGCTCCTTTAATATCCCCACCTGCATTAAAAGAACAATCCTCTGCTTTTTGAGAGTTCCCACCAAACACTAAAGCCAACACCACGACTAAAAAAACAGCAAAGCCAACAGCTCCCCCAATCCAATAATGAAGCGGTTTCAGTTGTACACCCATAAAGATTTTTACCTTATCTCCTGTAGCAACGACACCAGCAGAACTATCTTTCATCCCGACAGAACGGTCACTCATAAAAAATCCTCAATGTAATGAAACTTCAAAGATTCTAAACAAGTTTGAACAGCCCGAAAATGGGTTAATGGGGGAGAAGAAAAAAGATTTTCCTCCCCAAAAAGCCCCGCCCGCAATCGAGCGCGGTGCGCTGATGCGGGCGGGGCTGATTGGGCGTGAAACTGTTCAATGTTAAAAGAATATGATATTTTTCTAGGCTATAAGCCTTGATACTCCGCCTAAAATTCCCGCGCTATTGATTCATAAGAGAAATTAGTTTTTGTCCAACATCCCAACGAGGAATAACTCCCCTGTTACAAATGCGGTGAATCACTGACCGACTAACACCGATTAAGCTCCCTATTTCTTCATAAGTTAGCTGTTTTTGCTTCTGAATTTTCAAAACGATTTCTTTAAAATTCACGTCGTTACCCATTTAAAAAAACTCTCCTACAAGTATTTAGCGCGTTTTTGACACTCACTTAGCGCGATTTTGACACTCTAACATCTGGTTTTATAACCATAATTTTGGTTACTATCAGATGTATGAAAATTAATACACCTTCCCAAGACAAATATCAACATCGTTCAGGATTATTTAGACTGCAAAGTACAGTAGCTAAACTCCTGCCTGATGCACGTGTGGCGAAGTGTCTTAGAAAATTCTCTCAGTTTCCCAACAAAAAACGTCAGTTAAAAGACTCATTTGCCAAGATTTACAAATCTGACCAACATCAACACACATTTTTAGCGGGTTTAGAAGTGTGTGGCTCGATATGGGTCTGTCCCGTCTGTGCGGCTAAAGTTTCAGAACGACGCAAGGAAGAACTAGAACGGATTACGACTGAACACCGTCGACAAGGGGGCGAGCTGGTGATGATTACCCGTACTGTCCCCCACGAATACGCCCACGATCTAAAAACTTTCCTCACAACATTCTTAGAAGCTGAATCTATCCTAAAAAAAGACAGACAATATAAAAAGATAGTTGAAAAAGTAGGACTAATAGGAACAGTCAGAGTACTAGAAGTGACCTATGGGACAAATGGCTGGCACGTCCACACCCATGAACTATGGTTCATAGAAAAAGCACACCCCGCGCTATACGGTAGAATCTCAGGACTTTGCTACGACCCTGACATTGATAAATATATTGGCTATAGCAAACAAGGCTTATTCAACCTCTGGACCCAAGCGACAAAAAAAGCAGGCTTTAATCTCTCCCCCTCGCCCTACGCCTTCGGTATCCACAACGGCGATTACGTCTCAGCCTACCTCGCCAAATGGGGCAAACAAACCGATTGGACTGCATCAGCCGAGCTGACCAAGTCCCACATCAAAACGAACCAATACGCCCAAGACAAGGGACAAACCCCATTCGATTTAATCAGAAACTACCAACAAGGCGATAAACAAGCAGGCGAAAAATTCAAAGAATTTGCTCAAGTCTTTAAAGGTCGTCATCAATTGCAATACTCCCACGGCTTAAAAAAACGCTTCGCCCTGCCTGAAAAAACCGACTTACAACTTGCCCAAGAAACCACAGCCCGAGCCGAATTTGTTGGTGGCTTAAACTATCACGACTGGCTGTTGATTCTAAAACATGACCTGAGAGCCAAACTACTAGACCTTGCAAGCCACAACTGGCAAGCCGTCGCTAACTACTTATTTAACTTAAGGAGATACAACTATGTTTAACCCTGAAACAGGAGAAGTCGCCAGTGATGGACTTTATGCAGTAGGAGAACTGCGCAAAGTCATAGAAAAAGCGGATTTCACCGACAAAGAAACAGGGACAAAACGGCCGGGTGGTTTTGAAATCGAAATGCTATTAGAAAATTTAACAGGAAGAGACCAGCTCCTTATCGCTAAATCCGCTAAACCTGAACAATTCACGGGCTTATTAAGACAACGCATTGTCGTTGCGATAAAAACAAGCGCGTATCAATTCGGAGAAAGAGATGCGCAAATTTCTTACACAGTACAAGACGACATTCCCCCGATTCGTTTATCAAACTTAATCAGTGCACAAGCCTATGCGAATCCGCCTGTCTCTGCGTCTGTGCCTCCGCCTGTGCCTGTGCCTGAAGCGGTTCAAGAGTCTGACATTAAAACAGAACCTAAAAAATCCTCCAATTTCATGGGTTCATTAATGGGTGCTTAATATGCGCTTATTCGTCTTGCTGTGTTTTTTGATGGTCTCGCCGTTGGTATCTAGTGCGCAATGTAACAGTGTGTTGTTAGAACTTCCTTTAGCTCAGGGTGCGGATTTATGGTTTACGTTTGGGCTGTTCTGGACAATCACCGTTTCTATAGGCTTGATTTCATGGCAAGGCGGGGTCTTTCTGCGGTTTCTTATGCGTGGTTTATTTCGTTAGGACGGTAAACAATGGGCAAATACTTCATTTTGATACTGATGCTAATCCCTAGCAGTAGCTATGCGGTTTCTTGCCCTGCATTACCACAAGGCTTTTTATGCAATCTTGTTGGTGATTTTAGTTTTATTGATTTATTGCTGGGGTATGCCGCTTTGATATTAGTACTTATTCCCATTTCAGTTTTTTTACATGGTGCGTATCAACTAATTACTTATTTTTATCCGACATTTTTTATGAATGCAACACAACGTCGACGTTACCAATATCAATTAGACCGTGCATGGGCTTATGTTGAATCAGATAATAAGCGTCAATATTACAGCAATCTTCGGAGGCGTAGGCGGTTAAGAAAATTAGGATAATTAAAATGAGCTGTTTTATATTTCCCGATATACATCAAGAAATTGCGTTTTTAATCATGCTACTTTTTTCTACTTTTCTTTTTTCCCATATGGCGGGTGCATTTTTACGTTTTCTTGCATCTTTTAAAGACGATTTCATATGAAAAAGGTTTAACAGTCCTTTTAAAACTGTCCACTTTTTTTCTTCGGAGGTTTATTTATGCGTAACTCATTAAAGCGTTTTATTTTGTTTTTAATGGTTTCATTTCCTTTGCTGTTTCAGAGTGCTTTCGCGGTGACATGCCCTAGCTCTGACGGGACAACCCTGTGTGAGTGGGCCAGTACGGTCGATTTTAGTGACCTTATGCTTGCAATTGGCGCGTTAATTCTGGTGATTGTGCCTGTTGCCGTTGCCATGTTGGGTGGTTCTAAAATCCTTAGCGTCTTAGGCTGGCGTAGAGGTTCGTTGTAAGGTTTAAACATTAAGGGGGCTTAATGCTCCCTTTTTTAGGAGGAACGATGGACTTGCCCACAATTTGGCATTTATTTTTTGCGTGGTTTGGCGTGCTTTCTGGCTATATTACGTTAAGGGGTTTAAGGCTCATCTAAATGCGTCTGCTCTGCCTTCTGCTCTTATGCTTACCGCGTCTAGTCCTTGCAGGGCTTGCGATGCCTGCACCTGCACCTGCGCCCTTGCCTGCGGTTGCGGTGGATGCTTCTTCTACTTTATTAGAAACGATTGTATCTCGTGGTGAGGTAACAGCAGTTTCACGGGGGGCGGGTGCAATTGTTGAAACGTTTGTTGTCGATTCGGTGACTGCCGCAAATGAAGCCCTTTATTCAGCAACAATGCGGGCGGCTTCTGCTGCATCTAATCAAGCACTGCTTAATATTCAGCCTTACACTGTTCAGTTACCAGCGGTTGAGTTTTCTTCTGAAATGGCGGTTGGTCGTGTATCGACAATGAGTGCGGGTTCTGTTGCTGGGGTGGGTGGTGCTTTGTTAGCGTCTTATGTGTTGGGTGCAACGATTGGTCTGTTATATGAAGCCAATGGCAATGTGAATGAAGCACTAGACTCATTAATGTTATATGTGTTCGATTATAAAGTTGGTGGGACTAACTATTTAAATACGTTCCCTTATCAATTAACAACCAATCAGTATGGTGTCACCCATTACGGCGATAAAGTTCCCATTTTAACTGCTAATTCTAAAGGTAATTTTATTTCTACACCTGCGGTTAATTTTGGGACAATTAAACTCCCTAATCAAGTAAGACGTAATCAGATAGAAAGCCAAGTTGCTTTGGTGTATTACTCAAGTTATGAATATTACGGACTTGATTATATGGATTCACCGATTAAGCCTGTTAATGGGGAGTGTGCGGAGGGGACGGTTGCTTATTCAGGGTGGCTTGCAAAAAATGGGGCTATTTGTATTCCTGATTATTTTCAAGAGTTATTCGAGCCTGTTTTTGCTTATTACAGTACGTATCAAGAGGCATTTGTAGTACTTTATGGTTTTGGTCATTACAGGGCAGAAAACACTAAGACACATAGATATAACTCTTATGATTGGACTATTTATTCTAACTATATTACTGATGGCGGTCAGATTGTAGGCTTCGATTTTCCTTCATATTTCCCCTCTTCTCCACCCCTTTATTTTACGAATATACGTAATTTTTTCACGTTTTACGTTGATGATGTTTCTTTTTATTATCCTGATTGGTCATTCTATTTTGACATTTTTCATATGACCAATGTTTTTTGGTATGGTTCTAGGTATCGTTTTACCCATTACCCTTATCATATTAATGAATTACAAACTTTATCTGATGGTTTATTTTATTCTCATCCAAGTTGCTTTTATAGTTTGACAGGTTCAATTAGTGATATTCAGTCACGTTGTACGAGTTACTCCAATTTTTATTTTTCGGGGGCTGAAAAACTGGTTTTATCTCGTAATCTTGGTATTCCGCGTGTCGAGTTTCCTCTGCCTACAACTTATACATCTACGCAAATTGTCCGTAAAGTTACGGTTGACCCGTTAAAAGAAGCTGAGGCGTTAAAGGGATTTGTCTTAACGCAAGATGTTTATTTGCCATTGGATGCTACACAGATAACCCCTGAGACAGGCACACATTATGCTGTTCGTGACCAAGTCGAATATGTTTTAAATCCTGTTCAGCCGACTGCTGAAAATCCTTACCCCTATCCTAATACACGCCCTGCGGGTTCACCGACTGATTATGTCCCCTTTCCGCTCCCGCGTTATTTATCGCCTCATCGGGTGCGCCGTTTAACAACCGTTACGCCGCCGCCTACTTGTGGGGTGCAAGTGCCTTGTCTCGTGACTGGGGAAAAAGTACCGTTACCTGATTCGTTTAGCTTTTTCTTTACTTATGACCCTCATTTTCCCTTAGTAGTGCCACAAATGCCCGTTGAGTCTTTTTGTGCGCCTATTCAGTTGGATTTATCCTCGATTGCCTTTGGGCTGGTGCATTTAGAGCCAATTCAGTTCAATTTGCATTGTTCTGCTTTAGTACCCCATGAGGATATATTTCGCCTCGTTTTTAAATTTGTGTGGGTCTCCTTATGCGTCTTTATTGTTTTATCAGCTTGATGGTTTTAAGTGCATTCTGTTGTGCAGAAGAAGCAACGGAACCACCACCACAATGTGGTAATGAGGGACAACCAGCTTGTATGGTTACTGGGGAAAAGGTAGAAGTGCCTGATGATGACTTTGTTGAACAGATAGCCAATGATTCCGTGAATGAGCTTGAGGGCGGTTTTCACCCTGAAGAGTCTTCTAATGATTATTGGATTCCGTTCGTTGTGCCTGATTTAGACCTTTCTGGCAGTTGTCCTGATTTAAACTTTGATTTTAGCCATATTAAATTTGGTAACAATTATTTACCGAATGTCGAGTTTAGCTTGTGGTGCGATACCTTGACCAGTACGGAGGGGTTTGCACGTGCAATATTTTCTTTAGTCTGGTTATTAACAGCAATGATTATTGTATTAGGTGCTTAGATATGCCTGTATTAGCAACATTAGGTCAAGTTTTTTTAAGTGCGTTTCAAGCCTTTTTTTTGTGGGTGACAAAATGGGCTATTATGAAATTTATCTTTGTCTTGGCAATCTTTGCGATAGTCGATTTTTTCTGGCCCATATTGATTTCTTTGTTGCCTAGTTATTTAACGGACTCGTCACAAATTGAAAATTTATTCGGGGCGTTCCCTTCTTGGTTGTTGTATATGTTTTACTGGACGGCGTTCTCTGATTTTGGTTTCCCGCTCTTAATTTCTGCGATGATTGCCCGCTTTACTATTCGTCGCTTGCCTGTGATTGGTTAATTATGTCCGTCGTCGCTGTCTGTGGCTTGCCACGTCATGGTAAAAGTTATCAAGTCTGTTCTAAATTCATTCCTGAAGCCTTACTCGGTGGGCGTGATGTCGTTACAAATATCGTGTTGCTTGAGGATAATATCAGGAAGTATTTAATTGAGGAAAAAGGTGCTAATCCCGATAAGCTCGGGCGGGTGCGATATTTTAAAACCGAAGATGTATTTGATTCTTTGTTTTTTCCTACAGAGGACAATCAAGGCAAGGGCTGTTTTATCCATGCGGGCGATTTAGTCGTTATTGATGAGGTTTGGAAGTATTTCGATACGGGGGTTAAAGTCTCGCGTGAAGCCCTCGCGTTTTTACGGTATCACGGACATTTTAAACATGCTCAGACTGGGATAACTTGCGATGTCATCTTAATTACTCAGGATGTTACCTCCTTACCGCGTTCAGTTAAAAACCTGATAGAACTCACTATCCATATTACAAAGTTAGTCGAGGCGGGGTTGCGTAATGCGTTTGTTATTCGCCATTTTCAGCAAACTACGATACAAGGACGTAATGCCGTTAAGCTTGGTGAAGATAGGAGTATCTTTGATAAGCGGTTTTTTGCTTTTTATAAGTCTCATGATGGCGATGTGGACGTAAAAGCGAATGAGTTAATAGTTGATAAACGTCAAGTTATTTGGAATAGTAAATTTTTTAAGTTCGCTATGCCACTTGTTGCATTAATGTTTATTGGGGGGTTATTCGTCTTTTATCGCATTATTGCAGGTTTAGAAGATAAGGCGAAGGCGAGTAATGAGCCTATTCTTGAGCCTGCGTCGGTGTCAGCTTCTAATCAATCGGGTGTCACTAGAACACGTTTACAAAAACCGCAAAAACCAGAAAAACCCGTATATTCAGGTGCTTCTATATTAGGTCATTATACAGTCGGCAATGATTTGTATGTGTGGATTGTGCAAGATAATCGCCCGCGTTTATTAATTAATCCGTTGAATTTCCGTATTTATAATATGCGATTGGAAGGAAGTTATAAGGGGGAAATTTTGGATAGTTTTTCGGGTGAACGTTATCATCTTGATGATGATGATGGCGGTGGAACAACGCTTGATTTGAAAGTGCCCTCTTTAAAATGATGCTATCTCGCTTATTACTCGTGCTGTTTTGTCTCTATGCTGTGGGCGTGAATGCAGAAGAAAAACCTAATGCGGTTTCGATTAGCTTTGAGCGGATTGATATACCAACATTGTTGGACATGGTTTATACCGATATTTTGCATCAAAACTATTTAGTACACAGTGCCGTATTAGAGAAAAAAGATTTATTGACGGTTCGATTGCGCCCTAATTTTCCCTTGTCTCAGCTAGACGGGTTTATGCGTACTCTGTTATTAAGTTATGGGATTACAACAGATAAACAGAAGGACTATATTTATTTTCGTCCTTTTGAGAGTGATAAACCCGAACTTATTCAGCTTCAGACTTTGTATTATGTGCCGCGTTTTCGTTCTGCGGATTATCTGTTAAATCTGTTAGTCCCTGTCATTGCAAATTATCGTATTCAGGTACAGCAGAATCAGGTCGATACGTTGTCTGAAAAAGCGGGCGTGGCGGTTAATAGTGATGCAATTATTTTGTTATTACCGCAAAACAAAGTTGCTGAGATTCAAACTTTATTAACGCAATTAGATAAACCCGCTAAACAATTACATGTTCGTGCTTATGTCTATGAAGTGACTAATAGTAAAACTGAGAATAGCAACGCTTTACAACTGGCGTTTAACCTGCTCAGTGGTCGCTTACAAATCAATGTCGGGGCGTTACGTTCTTCAGGTCAAACCGTTATTTTAAACACGGGTGAATTTGATTTGCTTTATAACGTCTTTTCTTCAGATACTCGCTTTAAAACCTTGTCCAGTCCTTCCCTCTTTGTCCGTTCGGGTGAATCTGCTCAGTTTGTTGTTGGGACTGAAACGCCCGTATTATCAGGCATCACGAATACAGATAATTATCAGTCTCAACAGGTGGAGTATAGAACCAGTGGCGTTGTATTTAAGATTAAACCTACCGTTTTAGAGGAAACCATTGATTTAGATGTAACTCAGCAGATTAGTAGTTTTACTAATACGACAACAGGAGTTTCTAGTAGTCCGACTTTGTTAAAACGTGAGGTAACAACTCGGCTTAATATTCAAAATAAGCAACTTGTTGTTATGTCTGGTTTAAAAGAGAATAAGTTACAAGATGATAATACTTATTTTCCGTTCACTAGCTTTTCTATGGGTTCTGAACAGAATGAACAAACTAGCGACATTGTTATGTTTTTGTATTGTGAGTTGTTAGATGAGGTTAATCAGGGTAAATATTTTGATAATTCTCATAATTTAGATGAGTTTATTATCTCTTTACCTGATAAATAGGGTTCTCTGGAGGAGTTCTGACTTCAGAAGTTTAAGAGTTTTTTTCTCAATGAATTTTTTCCCCTGAGTCTCTGCGGGCGTTTGGTTAAAGCCCAATGGGAAAAAAATCAGGGAGAAAAAAAGTCGTATCCCCTTGGTGTGCTGGTAACGGTCGGCTTACCTTCTTTTAATAAGGAAAAATAAATGTCTCGTATATTTATCATTATTGATGGTGATGTATCAGATTGTCTTAGCTATATTTCACAATGTTTTCCGCGTCTTAAGATTAACTCTTTTTATAGACAGAACCCTGATGTTGATTTATCAGATACTTATTGGGTTTTTGGACAAGGAAATAATGCTTTTGGTCAACCAGTAGCAAAAAAAAGAGGTAAATTTAGGGTTTGGTTTAGGTTTAAGGACTTAAAAGGCTTGGAAAATGAACAAGAGTTCATCAAGTTTTTAAGAGATAAACAAATTCCTTATTCATTAGAATTCTAAGGCGAAAAACGTTTGATTTTAGGCTTCTTAATCGGGCTTATCGTGTGGGGTGATTAATGAACGAACATAACCTTAAAGATGTACAAGCCCTTTTAAAAGTGATAGAACATTGCCGTAATAGTTCTATCTTCTTTCTGAAGTTCACTATTAAGCCACTTCATTTAGACTATCCAACGTTGAAAGACATTCCAGAGATAGAACGAATCGTTCAGGAAGGCGTGTCGATTCCTTACGTAGAAAACTCAGGATTGCCCTTAGAAAAACAGTTTGCAAGTGAACTGCTTAACCAGCTAGAAGCGTATCTTGAGGCTTGTTTAAATTAACCAGCTTTTCCAGTTCAGCCAATAAAACACGGGCGTGTTGCCAGCGGGGTGAGGTCGGGTGTGCGCGTTCTTTAAATGACGCTACCAACGTTCTAACCTGCTCGAGTTTTTCCTGCACGGTCTCCAGTTCCTCGCGGTTTTCCGCTAACTCCGTTTTTAATTCCTCTACCGCCTGCGGTGTCGGGTTCTCCACGACGTTTAATTGTCCCGTCGGTTCTGCGGGTGTGACTGCTTCATTTTTGATTAAGGTCAATTGCACGGGTGCGCGTTGGCGTTCCTTGCCCATGTGTTCGGCAATAAGGTTTAATGCTTCCTCCCCTCGGTCTTCAGAAACAAGGCTTAAATACTCCATAACTTCATTCATACGATGGGCTGGGATTTTGGGATTTTTAGCGGTTCTCATGATGTCACCTTGATTTAATCCCCTAATCTAAAACTAGGGGATTGGACGGAAAAAAACTTAGGGTTCTTGGGTTTCTGCGGTGGTTAATACTTCAGTTTGTGAAATATCAAATACGCTTATTACGATGTATCTGAACCCTTTCTTTTTTTCCGTGTCTTTGGCAATTTCCATGAGTTCGGCTGTCGTCATGGTCTCAAGGTCTTTACCCGCGTTTTCCTCTTTTTTAAAAGGACGTGGTGCAAAGATTTTTAACGATTTTTCACCTTTTCTCACTGTGCGTCCTTGCTTTTGCCATTGTTTAAAACCGCCAATAAGTGACGGGGTTATTCCACGTTCTGCACATTGAGCAATCAATAACGCGCTGTTTTTCGGTGTGAGTAAGTGGTTTTCGACAGTAGGGATTTGGACGGCTGAGAAGATACTAATGAGGGTGTTGCTAATTTGGACGGGTGCGTTCATAATTTTAGCCCTAGTTTAAGTTTGTACATAACCCGTTAGGCTTGTAGAGAGCATAACGGGTTTTTTATTGCCTACTTTCTTGTTGAAAGTGCTAGTATTTTAACACTTTAGGGCTAGCAAGGCAAGGAAAAAATGCAAATAAATCTTTGTTTTTCAAACACTTCCTTTGTGTGTAAAAAAAGGCAAACAAAAAAAGTCTTTTCTTCCTTCCTTGTTTAATTTTCTTGTCTTAACTTCCTCCGCGTGGTTAAGCTCGTCAAGGCTAGGACTACTTAACGCCCTCTCAAACAATGAGATTTTTTTAAAAAGTCAAATTTTTTTTTGTCAGTCTCTTTCGTGCGCACGATCTCGTTTTCTTCCTCAGACAATATCGAAGGCACTTAAAAAAAGATTTTACTTTTTAAAAAAATCTCATATCTTTTAAGCGTTAAGTAGTCCTAGCCTTGACGAAAAGCTTAACAGCGGAGGAAGTTAAGACAAGAAAATTAAACAAGGCTTTGTGTTTTCTTTTGACTGTTGAAAGGAATCCGCTACAAAGTTTATGAATACTATCGTTGTTTGCTGTTGGTTTCCGTTCAGTAAGCGTGCGCTCCCTATCAAACATCAATAAAAAATCTTTTAAGCCTTTATATTTTAAAAATAAAGTGATAAGGCTTTATTAATATGACATCCATCAGGTGTGCCGCTCTCTAAATTTTAAGAGTTTTTTTCTCCCTGAATTTTTTCCCTGAACTACTGCGGACGTTTGATTAAAACCAATCGGGAAAAAAATCAGGGAGAAAAAAAGTCGAACCGATTTATCAGTAGAGGTAACGGTCGGGTGTTTAGGCTTTAGAAGTTTAAGAGTTTTTTTCTCAATGAATTTTTTCCCCTGAGTCTCTGCGGGCGTTTGGTTAAAGCCCAATGGGAAAAAAATCAGGGAGAAAAAAAGTCGAACCGATTTATCAGAGAGGTAACGGTCGGGTGTTCAGGTTTTGGAAATTAAGAGTTTTTTTCTCAATGAATTTTTTCCCTGAACTACTGCGGACGTTTGATTAAAACCCAATGGGAAAAAAATCAGGGAGAAAAAAAATCGAACCGATTTATCAAGGGGAAATGGTTTGAAGGGCAGAAAATTAAACAAGGCTTTGTTTTGACTTTTTTATCAGTCTGCACAAAGCCTTGAATGATGAGGCGTGTTTAAAGTGGTTGTTTTGATAACTCTTTCACAAGTTTAACCGTTTCTATGCTCACGGTGATGATTTGACGGACTAGGCGGATTATGTATTGTTCGTCGTCTAGGTTGTTCGGGTCGTTGGTGATGCCGCTGCGTTTGTCGGTGCTGACTTGGTACTGGTCGATTATCCAATCTAACGCACTACGGTTGCCTAAGCGGTATTCTAAAGCCTCGGCTGGGATTCCCTTTAGTGTCAGGCTGTCGTTGTAAATTATCGCGGTCTTGTCTTTGTTAAATTTCATCTTTTCAACACGATAATCAAGTCTATCAGGGCAGTCGATTTCTAACTTGTATTCGGCTTGGGTTTCGTAGTTTAAATGTAGTTCTGCGAGTTGTTTGCCTATCCGACTGATTGCCCAAAAATCGCTTAATAAGGGGATTCTCGCCAGTTCTCGCTTTAAATTGGCTTGATATTTTTCTCGGTAGCCTTCGTGATGTAGTAGCCCATAGACATAATAGAATATGTCCCATTTATTCAGGCTTTCATCTTGGTAGTGTTCGCGATAGTGTTTTAATGCCCAGTCGGTTATGTTTTCTGTGCGGTTTGTGCCGTCTTCGGTGTAGATGTAGAAAGGGAAGCATTGCGTTTGTCTTCCTCCAACGTGAACACAAGGAATATAGTTTGTTATTTGTGAAGAGAACGGGATTTGAGCCTCATTAACAGTACAAATAACTCGATTTTCTTGTTCCGTTTTTGGGGTGGGGAAAATGTGTGTAGATGGATAAACATCATTATTCATAACTTTATCAAAAAAAAGAAATGTCTTTGTAAAAGGTCTGTATAAAGAAATTCTTATTTTTTCTTGCGAGAACTCAGTATATTTGCCACTTTTTAAATGACGTTTTAAGTTTCTGCTCCAACTGATTTTTTTATCATCATAAACAACAAAATCATCAATAAATTTTGTTTCTTCTTCCTTACCTTTTGGCTTAGACGTTAAACGCGAGTATTTAGATACATGCTCGTTATACGTATCGATACTTAACTGAATGTTCTTAGCAAGCTCATCAGCATTGAAGTTGTAAGCCCAAACATCACGACTAGTTAACACACCTACACCATAAATTTTAAAAATCACCCCTTCTAGTTGACTATTTTCTGCTTTGCCCTCTTTTGACCCTATAGGCGTAAAGGTTTCAAAGTCGGCTTCTAAGCCTTCGGTTAGCCAGTTGTAATTTTTATCTACGGTAGAACGCTTAAATGGTACTTTTACAATACTGTGGTATTCCTCAAGAATAGCTTGTTTTTCCTCTCCTTTTAGATAGTCATCTACAGAAAATATATTAATTTCAGTGGGTTTATTTTCAGGGTTAGGTTGTTTAATAAGGAAAGTAATACCAACACTGACACGAATTAAGTCATTAAAAACATTACCGCCTTCTTGTCGTCTGCGCTCTCCCGTTGTTCTTGCATTGCCTTTTAAGTCGATGTGATAAATTTTAGAAAAATTAAGGCTTAAATGTTTCCGCATTCCATCAGTAGCAATACCTTCTAAAAACCCGTTATTTGTCACAAACGCAATAACCCCACTTTCTCGCCCTTCTAGCCGTTCTGTTGCCCACGCAAAGGCTTTAATGTATGCATCAGATAATGAAATTTTATTAGTGGCTTTAGAGTTTTTTGCGTAGGTGTCCGTAATAATATTATCCAAATGCGGATATTTACGATTTTTATTGTTATCGTTCTCGTTTTGTTGCCAAGCGTTATAAGGGGGGTTGCCTAATATCACGAAAATAGGGGAGTCTTTCTGCTTTTTTACCCGCGCTATATTTTTCGGAATATCAAACCCAAAACCGTGCTGCCTTCCTTCCAACATTTCAAACGTGTCAACTAAACAAATGCCTTCAAACGGTTCATATTTCTTGGTTTTCTCATAAAAAGCATGTTCTATATTCATGCTAGCAACATAATAAGGCAGTAGCATGATTTCATTACAATATAACGATTCTTTGTATTTTTCCTCTAAACTTAACGGGTTAATCTCTTGCATCACTCGCAAGATAAAATTGCCTGTGCCTGTGAACGGGTCGAGAATGTGAACGTCTGGACTGGATAGGTTTTTATCGAACTCACGCTTTAAAATCTCTTGAACGGAGTTCACCATAAAATCAACTATCGGTTGTGGGGTGTAAACAATCCCGTGTGTATCTGCGACTTTAACCGCGAAGCCTTGAAAGAAATTTTCATAAACGGCGTTTAGAAAGTCTTGTTTGCGACTGTAAGCATGTATCGTGCTGGCGGTTTCTTCTATAGCGATATAGAAGCGGTCGAGACTTTTGAGGAATTCTTTACGACTAAATGATTTAGCGGTTAAGGCTTGAATAACTTTTTCAATTTCCTGAGCAATAATGTTTTTGCTGGCAAAGTCAGGATTATCAAAAATCGTTCTGAATAACCGTTCTGTTAATAAATGTTGTACCAACATCTCAATAACCGCATTTTGTGATAAGTTCGGGTTAATGGATGCTTGGCATAACTGCGAAAAGTCTTCAAAAGCATTAATAAATCCTTTATTTTTCTTCAGTTCTTCATTGATAATGTTGACTAAAGCCTTGCCTAATTCCCCGACTTTCTCCTTGAATGCCTCGATAGCCTCTTCCCATTGTTCATAAACGGGTGGTTTGTAGCTTAGGAACAGTTCTAAAGCGGTGATTAAGTGCGCGGGGTTCTCTGCGGATTCTTCAAAAACGAGATTGCCGTATTGATATAAAATAACGTAGTCAGGACTTTGAAATAATATATTGTCCTTTGGATAGCCTTCTTTAAACTTCTTCTCGACTTCCTTCTTCAGCTTATCTTTGCTGTCCTTCGCTTCCCATATCCCATAGAGCAAGACTTTTGTTTGTTTATCTACTAGTGCTCCGTCTGCACGTAAAGGCTTCCGTCCATCCCGTTTGATTGAATATTGTTCGACTAAATCAAGTTGGGGGTATTGGCTTAAACAGTGTTGTATCAAAGCGGAAAACTTCGGAGCGACTGCGCCCTCATTCTGTTGATTTGCGTCTAACAGGTCTTTTATTTGGGCGTAATAATCCTTAATCGCTTTACTGCTCGGCTTTAAATTCAAGGGCATTTTTTTATATCCGTATAAATGAGGTGGTTAGGCTGTTTTCACTCAAATAATAATTAATGAAACTACATAATGACATAAAATAAAAGGAATAAAAATAGACTGTTGGCTAGAAGTCAATTAGCCAAGAAAAACGGAGAAATTTAGGAGAAAGAATAAGAAAACTAAGAAGAGAAAGAAGCGAAAAAAAGCTTGCTAAAAAGTAGGAACATCCTGATTGTGATTCCGGTTGTCGTGGGTTCGAGTCCCATCGTTCACCCCATCCAAACAAGTAGTTAAAATCGTTAGACACTCCCCAAATTTTGACCCTTCCAGTCAAGGCATGACAAGCCCTGTCTCACACAGACAAGGTCAAGGTGTGCATAAATCTCCGTTGTTTTGACACTCTGATGCCCCAGTAAATCGCGAATAACCACTAAAGCCACCCCCTCCATCACCAACCAAGCGGCGCAAGTATGACGTAAATCATGAATATGAAAATTACGAATATCAGCCCGTTCACACGCATTTAAAAAAGACTTACGCAAACTCCCTACTTTTCGCCCGTTCCTGTCCGAAAAAACAAATTCCCCCGACCCTAACGTTTGTAAATGTCGTAAAGCCTGCAAGGCTCGTGGATGTAAAGGAATACACCGCCGCTTTTGCCCCTTAGTATGCTCAGCCTCCAAGACCAAAAAAGCCCGCTCAAAATCGACCCTATCCCAAGTCAAGCCCAACAACTCCCCCCGCCGTGCTCCGGTGTACAACGCCAAGACAATAAAATCCGCCAAATAAGGCGTTAAACTCAAGCGAGCAGTCATAATTAACCGCTCTGCTTCAACAGGCTTCAACCAACGAACCCGCCCCTCAGGCTCACGCAACAACTTCCCCTTAGTTGGATTAGGTAACTGCGTATCCATTTCTGAGTTATACAAATTAATTGCGGCTCCTAACAAAGACAGCTCCCGATTCACAGAACTGGCAGAAACCGACTTTAAACGCACAGACATAAAAGTCCGCAACTGACGAGAACGAAAAGTAGCCATATCCAACTGAGCGCCTAAGCCCGCTAACAACGTTCTAGCCCGCAACTGGTCATCCAAAGCACTACGCTTATCCGCCTTCACCGACAAAAGAAAGACAACACCGTAGAAAGCGTAAC